>CAZKME010000068.1:4653-10172 GCA_964553725.1 uncultured Zetaproteobacteria bacterium | reverse complement strand
GGAAAAGCAGAGAAAACCTAAGGCATTAAAGGGATGGAAGGCATTTGTTGTGTAGGCATGCTTCTTCATTCTTTCTCTCTGCCTTTCCTCTGTGCTTGACGTACAGGATGTACAAATGCCGTGGGCGCATGGATGCGCAGGAACGGCCTCTGTGTCCTCTGTGGTGGAAAAAGGTTTGTTTGAAAAAGATTTGATCATATAATATCCCTACGTTCATAAATCATACAGGATAAAAATAACACAATTGCCATATACATCGTAATAAGCCCGAACGGCACCCACACAGATATTCCGATCATACTTTCGATACTCTGCATGCTTAACACGCTGTCTTTCATATCGAGTACGCCAAAATCCGGAAAAAACATACCCATGCCTCGCAACATCATATCCAGCCCTTGCGCCGCAGTTTCAGTTTGCTGGCGGATGGACGCTCTGACTACGGGTAAGCCCGAGCAAATGAGCGAATAGGCCAGTGTGATCAGCATGACCGGAAACGCGCCTCGTATGGCGGAGGAAATGAAGATGACGATGGCCAGGTGCGTAAGCAGGATAGCTTGCAATGCAAGCCATGTGACAATGAAATGACCGACAGAAAATATCGGAAAATAGTTTTCGCCTATCATTGGCTTGATCCACAGAATTTCACCCAAAGCCAACCCGGCTAAAAGCAGTTCGAAACACAGCAGCAACAGCGATAAACCAAGCATGCTGCCCAATACATATTCAGTGCGGGAGATAGGCCTGGCCAGAATGCTATCAATGCTTCTATGATCATCATCCCATGCGATGGCCTGTACGGCGTAAAAGAGGATGAACAGCATGCCTGCAGCCCACATGATGGAAAACTGGAAGTCACAAATGGCGCGGCCCAGGTCGTGGCCGAAAAAATCCATGAAAAAGATACCGCAGGCTTCCAGCAGCAGCGCGAACAGGCAGAGCCCCCACACGGCATTGCGCCTGAGACCGTTCAAGAATGTGATATGAGCCAGCGCCACGATTCGGTTCATGGTTGATGAGTCTGCCGAATCATGGCTGATAGCCTTTTACGACGCTGACAAAGGCATCCTGTAAACTGGCGCTTCTTTTGCCTTCAGTGGCTTGCTGCGCGCACAGATTGGCAATGGCACCATCATAGAGCACATGCCCCTGATGCAGGATAGCAACATCATCGGTAATGCGCTCTACATCATCAAGCAGGTGCGAGCAAAACAGAATGCTTTTGCCGTGCTGGCGCAAATCGTGGATCAGTGTAATGATTTCCGCGCGTCCTATAGGGTCAAGGCCAGACATCGGTTCATCCAGAATAAGTAACTCGGGATCGTGAATCAGTGCCGCCGCAAAACTGGCTCTTTGCTGCATGCCTTTGGAATATTCACTGAGTCTGCGATTGCGGGCATCCCAGATGCCAAGACGATTTAACAGAGCTTCTGCCCGTTCCGAAATTAATTTTTTTGGCATGTCACAACAGCGACCAGCGAAACGCAGTAACTCCATGCATGTCAGATTGGGAGGGAATGTGGAGGTTTCCGGCAGGTAGCCGATATGGCGGCGGATGACAGAGGAGGGGCGCTCATCGCCCAGTATGATCACCTTGCCTTGATCAGCCCGCATATAACCCATAAGCAGGCGAATGCTGGTGCTTTTACCTGCGCCGTTCTGGCCAATCAATCCCAAGGTTTGTCCTTGTCTTAGTGCGAATGAAATGCCCTTGAGAGCATAGTGCGCCGGGGATCGGTTAATCTGTTTCGGGTATGTTTTATGGACTGCGGTGAACTGGATCATGAGTGGATGCTTATATTCCAGTTATAAACATGATGAGAAAGGAGGAAATGCTGCGCAGCATTTCCTCCTTTTGACTCATGGAACTGGCAACAAAGCTCTACATCGCTGTATAGCTAGCAGTGGTAGCATCAGCAGCTGAAGTGGCTGCGACAGCTAAGGTTGTAGTCAGTGCTGTGCCTGCCGTACTGACCTTTTGATATGTTCCAGATTGATCTGTTTCTGCAGCGTAAAGTTTGTCGCCACTCGTGTGTTTTGTTGTAACGGTTGCATAGTCAAAGGTAGTGGCTTTCATATTAGCTACCAGTTTGACATTTTTACTCAAGCTAACTGGCGCATTTTCGCCAGCAGTGGTGGTTGAAATAAAGCCATTGGGTGTGCTTGTGCTTTCAAGTAATACACCAGCGGCAGCGCCGGAATTAGTAGTTACAGCTACAGACCCGCCGTAAACTTGATAATCAGCATACACAGCTTCTTCAGCCAGACGTGCAGTATGCAGATCGGATACGGCAGCGGCATTGAATGCCTTGGTGCGGTAATTCGAGAACTGCGGAATAGCAATTGCAGCCAGAATACCGATGATGGCAACCACGATCATCAATTCGATCAGTGTGAAGCCCTTTTCTGTTTTTGTTAAATTCATCATTAGAATGTTTCTCCTTGAGTGATTTGCCAGGGATGGCGGTATTGCATTCATAATATAAGCAATGGTTGTGCCAGAAGTAATTTTGAATGAGCAAGGGTTGTGTATGAGTTGTGACAAATAGTGTCAGTGCAGTACGCCCAATATGGTCAGTTGTGCTGGATTATGGTCATAACGTCACCCAATCTTTCAAATGAATAATATAACCGGCAGAACCGGCTTTTTGAATATACTTCTCATCAGCCGTCACAAATAGTCCATTCCGGTTGATTGCCAGAGCGTGATAAGCAGCATCGTAAAATGTGACCTGAAATCGTGAGACCAGTTGTACGATGGTCGCTTGCCAGTCTTGGTCGATCTGCGGGCAGTCCATCTCCATATTTGTCAGGCTGGCTAACAAAGCGTTTGCATAATCCGGATATTTCCGGCTGAGCGTATTGCCAAGTTCATAATACCACAAACCTGGAACCATAAGCCTGATCTTTCCAGCCAGCAGCGCATCGCGGATGGCTATTGCCTGCTCAACATATTGTTCGTTTACCGGCGGCAGCACCCATTTCAATAATAAGGATGCATCAGGGATAACCGTTTTCAATGGTGATCCCGATCCTGCCTGATCCATGTTTCCGATGCACCATCAACAGGGTTCATTTTTGCGCGTATTTGATCCATAGCTATCGCTGCCTTTTTGCGTCTGTAAGCCAGTAATTCATTGCCCACCGCATGATTGACCATCTTGCTGCGCTCTCCCTTGGGGATTTCCTGTAGCGCATCCCAAATCGTATCATCCAACATAAAATTAACCCGATGCGCCATCATAACCTCCGTGCCTTATTATTACACACTAATTAAGAGTACTATTTATGTCAATGGTTCATTGTGCAATAATTGTAATAAGTGTTCCATGTGTTATAATGGACAGACTTGCCAAATTCCTCACTTTTGTGCGCTGCCCGTAAATAACCGTGTCGGATGTGATGGGTGATGTGCAATGATTGTAATTGAATCTTCAATTAACATGGAAATGCTCTTATTCAGAGATTTCTTGAAAGGTGGAAAAATGGCAGCTAAATTATTCAAGTTGAGGCATGTTCCTGATGATGAGGCGGAAGAAATACGGCAGTTGCTGCTGGAACATGCAATCGAATTTTATGAAACCGAAGCCGGGGGTTGGGGTGTTTCTGTTCCGGCCATCTGGGTTCATGATGATAGTCGGCTGGATGAAGCGAGGGCGCTGATTGATGCCTATCAGCAGGAGAGAACGATGCGGGTCAGGGGTGAATATCGGCAGTTAAAAGGTGAGGGAGGTCATCAGACTGTGGCTGATAGAATAAGACAGAAGCCCATGCAATTCATGCTGTTTTTTCTCATGAGCCTGTTTATTCTCTATGTGAGCCTGGCGCCGTTTATTGATTTTTCCTGATTTTCTATGCTCACAATCGTATTGCAAAAGTCGTCATTTCCGAGGTTTTTATCGGGAATCCATGGTTTGAATGAATGCCCGATAGAAGCAATCGGGCATGACGTGATGGGAATGGCTGTTTAATGCGGTTGCTCTGGCCTATTTGTCTTCTTTGCTGGAATTCTTTTGCCACCATCTTATATTGGCGCTCGTAGTTGCATGACATTTGAATAGCAGGAAGAGGAAGATGATAAATCTGGGTGTAAATATTGATCATATCGCCACCATTCGGCAGGCGCGGGGCACGGATTACCCCGATCCGCTGGCTGCGGTATCAATCTGTCTGGCTGCCGGGGCGGGCAGTATCACGGCGCATTTGCGCGAGGATCGCCGCCATATTCAGGATCACGATATCGAGCGGCTGGTTGCCATGCCCGGTCTGCATCTGAATATGGAGTTGGGTGCCAATGAGGAAATCGTGGCGCTGTGCGAACGTCTGAAACCTGCCGCCTGCTGTCTGGTGCCGGAAAAGAGAGAAGAACTGACTACGGAAGGCGGGCTGGATGTGGTGAGCCATCAATCACGTTTGGCCGACATGGTCGGGCGATTGACTGCGGTTGGCGTGCGCGTGTCGATGTTTATTGATCCGATTGCTGCGCAGATAGAAGCCAGCCGCGAGATTGGTGCGCCGGTGATTGAGTTGCATACCGGGCACTATGCGAATGATAAGGGCGAGCAACAGACGATAGAATTGGCAGCGCTGCGCGAGGGTGCCAGGCTGGCTGCTGAAATCGGTTTGATGGTGCATGCCGGTCACGGATTAACGATTGCCAACACGCCGGCGATTTGCGCCATTGCTGAAATTGAGGAATTGAATATCGGCCATGCCATTATTGCCGATGCGGTATTCAAAGGCTTGCATCAGGCCGTGGCCGATTTTAAGGCGGTGATGGTGCGTTGATTATTGGCATTGGCACGGATCGTATCGCGATTGCGCGGATTGAGGCTTCCTTGAACCGTTTCGGTGAGCGTTTCATTCAGCGCGTTTATACCGAACATGAAATTACGCAAGCCAGCGCCAAAGGTAATCCGGCGCGCCGGTTTGCGATGTTGTTTGCAGCCAAGGAGGCGGTGTCCAAAGCCTTGGGTACCGGCTTTCATCAGGGCGTGACGCCGCACCAAATCGAAACCATTCATCAATCATCCGGCAAGCCGGAGGTGACATTGCATGAGGGGGCCAAACGGGTGGCCGAAAGGCTGGGTATCCATCAGATTCATGTGTCGCTGACCGATGATGATGGCGTCGCCATGGCTTTTGCCGTGGCGGAATCGGCAGATTGTAGCTGCAAACAAGGCGGAAATTGATATGAATCAATCCATCGCAGGTTATCTGTGGCTAGCTTTGCTTTTTTGCTATTGTGCGTTGATTTACTGGCTCTCCAGTCAATCTCATTTGCCGATTCCTGGTGTGTTTGATATGCAGGACAAGCTGATTCATGCCGCCGCCTATGCTGTGATGGCATTTCTTTTCTGGCAGTCATGGCATGGACATGTGCCAGGGAGCTGGCTGGTATGGATGACGGTGCTGTTTTGCTCGGCTTATGGCATCTCGGATGAGTGGCATCAGTCGTTCATTGCGGGCAGGGATGCCAGTGTTTTTGACTGGATGGCCGATACGGTCGGAGCTTTTTT
>CAZKME010000068.1:0-4553 GCA_964553725.1 uncultured Zetaproteobacteria bacterium | reverse complement strand
ATGGCAAGGAGGGGATCAATGAGTGAAACACGAATTCTGACTGCCGCCCAGATGCGCTGGGCCGATCAGGCTACGACCCGGGCAGGAACATCAACCTCTATCCTGATGGATCGTGCCGGTGCTGCGGTTGCCGCAGCCGTGATCGAGAGTATGCCGGACTATGGCCGAGTTGTGATCGTCGCCGGGCCGGGCAACAATGGCGGCGACGGGTTTGCGGCAGCCTATTATCTCAGAAACCGCCGCCTGCCGGTGACCGTTGTCAGCCTGATTCCTCTGGCTGAATTAAGTGATGATATCAAAGACTATGCTGACAGGGCCAGTCAAGCTGGCGCTAAAATACGCGAGGCGTGTGCGGATAACTGCATTGCTGAATTGGGCCGCTGGCTGCTCAGAGCTGCGATGGTGGTGGATTGTCTGTTCGGCACCGGCGTTAGCAGGCCATTGCAGGGCCAGATGTCTGAAGTGGTTCAACGCATCAATGAAACGGATCGCGTGGTGCTCAGTGTCGATATTGCCAGCGGTATTTGCGCTGATACGGGGCGTGTGCTGGGCATTGCGGTTCAGGCTGATTTTACCATGCCGATTGCAACGACAAAATGGGGCCACTGGCTGAATGAAGGGCGTGACTATACCGGCAAATTGTTGGCCGCCGCCGATATAGGAATCAGTGATGCAACGATTCGGCAAGCATGGGAGGAATCATGCCGGTGTAAGGATGAGCATCATTGTTTTTGCGTCCATAGCACCAGTATTATCCATGATGGTTTTCTCGAACAGGCATGGCCTGCACGAGCCCGGCTTTCGCATAAAGGCAGTTATGGGCATGTCTGGATATTCGGCGGCTCGGTAGGTCTGACAGGAGCGCCGCAACTGGCAGGGCTCGGCGCTTATGCAGCCGGAGCAGGGCTTGCCAGCATTGTTTGCCCTGATGATGTATGGCCGATCATTGCGGCGGCCAATCTGGAAGTGATGGCACATCCGCAGTCCGATGCGCATTGGCAATCGGCGGATGCGCTGGTGATCGGGCCGGGCTGGGGCCGGGCGCAGGGCGAGTTGTTGTCTACATTGTTCGAGACGGACAAGCCGATTGTAGTAGATGCCGATGCCTTAAGTATCGTCGCCGCCCGAGGCTCGTTGCGACAGAAACTGATTGAAAGAGAGCATCTGACTGTGATTGCGCCACATCCCGGCGAAGCAGCGCGATTGCTCGATCTGACTGTTGAGGAAGTGCAACGTGATCGTAAGAAATCAGTCATTGCCCTGACCACCCGTTATCATTGCTGGGTGGTATTGAAAGGCTCGGAAACCCTGATTGCTTCGCCACAGATGGATATTTATCTCAATCCCTTTGGTTCAGCTCAGCTGGCTGTTGCGGGTTCAGGAGATGTGCTGGCCGGTATGATCGGCGCACAATTAGCCAGGCGGGATGCCAGTGGAGATAATACCGTCAATCCGGCCATCCCCATCGCGGCTGCCGTAGCCTTGCATGGAAAAGCCGGGGAACAGCGATGCTGGTATCTGGCCGGAGAACTGGCCAAGGTGGTCTCAGACATGCGCCAGTCCATTGAACAGGGTGGAAAAAAATATTAGGATGCCATTGGTTCAGTTATTTTTATGATTGAATACAGACAGGGAGGATTGCCAATATGAGCGAACGGCCTGAACAGACAACGCGGCCACTATCTCGACCATTATCTCCAAGACTATCTATTTATCGCTGGCACCCGGGCATGATTGCCAGTATTGCGCATCGTGGAACAGGTTTGATTCTGGTGTTGTTCGTACCCTTATATTTATGGTTGCTGCATGACATGAGCGGCAGCGCTGAAAGTTTCGCAGCCGTATTTGACTGGCTGCATTCGGGTTTGGGAAAACTCTCTCTATGGCTGGTGGGGCTGTCGCTGATTTATCATTTCTGTAATGGTCTTCGTTTTCTGGCCATTGATGCGGGATGGGGCGAGAGCCGCAATGCTTTGCGCAACAGCGCCATCGTTGTATTTGGCATCACCGCAGTTGCCGCGCTGGCGCTGGCAGTGTTGTTATGAATAACGTCAAGGATCTCGGTTCAGCGCACAGCGGCGTAGGCGACTGGTACTGGCAGCGATTATCTGCCGTCGTGCTGGCCGTGTTGTTGCCCTTACCGTTTTTTCTATTGGTGGCCGTATATGGCGGCAGTATCGATCAGCAGGGCATGCTGGATATTCTCAATCATTTCCTGTCGCGCCTGTTACACACAATATTGATTGCCGCATTGATTATCCATGTCTATTTGGGTTTGAAAATGATCATTGAAGACTATGTGCATTCCGGTGGCCTCCGAGGTTGCCTGATTGGCGTCATGCTGGTGGTAATGTTCAGTTTCGCTATCTGGTGGCTGGCGATCATCTGGGCTTGGGGAGGCTGAGTTGGCTTATCTTTCAACCGATAAAGTGGAGCATCATTTTCATGACGTGGTGATTATCGGCTCCGGCGGAGCGGGCATGCGTTGCGCCTTGCAACTGGCAGACGCCGGCCACCGGGTGGCGGTGATCACCAAAGTGTTGCCGACGCGCTCGCATACGGTAGCTGCGCAGGGCGGCATCAATGCATCGCTTGGCAATGTTACTTCCGATCACTGGTTGTGGCATATGTACGACACTATCAAAGGTTCGGATTATCTGGGCGACCAGGATGCAATTGAATATATGTGCCGGGCCGCTCCCCCGCTGGTGCGTGAACTGGAGCATCAGGGTGTGGCATTTTCCCGGCTTGATAACGGCACGATTTATCAGCGTGCGTTTGGTGGCCAGTCGCGTGAACTCGGGGAGGGTGGTCAGGCATTACGCACCTGTGCAGCGGCAGACCGAACCGGGCATGCGATTTTGCACGCTATGTATCAGCAGAATCTGCGTTCCGGCACCCATTTCTATCAGGAGTTTTTCGCCCTCGATCTGATTACCGATAAAAACGGCTGTCAGGGCGTGATGGCATGGGATATTGCCAAAGGTGAATATCATTTGTTTCAAGCCAAGGCGGTGGTGCTGGCGACAGGTGGTGCCGGGCGAGTATTCAAGGTGACAACCAATGCGCATATCTGCACCGGTGATGGCGGTGCCTTGACACTGGCGGCTGGATTGCCGATGGAAGATATGGAATTTTTCCAGTTTCATCCGACCGGCGTGGCCGATGTCGGGCCGCTGATTACCGAAGGGGTAAGAGGTGAGGGCGGCTATCTGCTCAATTCCGAGGGTGAGCGTTTTATGGAGCGCTATGCACCGACTGCCAAAGATCTGGCCAGCCGTGATGTGGTATCGCGAGCCATAGCGCTGGAGATACGCGAGGGGCGTGGTTGCGGCCCGAACAAGGATTACGTTCTGCTTAAACTGGATCATCTGGGTTCAGATTTGATTCTGGGCCGGTTGCCCAATATCCATGAACTGGCATTGCGCTTCGCCGGCGTGGATTGCACCAAAGAGCCGATTCCGGTTCAGCCGACAGCCCATTATACCATGGGCGGCATTCCAACCAATCGCTTTGGCGAGGTGGTATACAAAAGTGCTGAAGGTGAAAAGCATTGCGCCGGTTTGTATGCCATCGGTGAGGCGGCATGCGTATCGGTGCATGGCGCGAATCGCCTGGGCGGCAATTCCCTGCTGGAAATTATTGTATTTGGCCGCGCTTGCGGCAATCAGGTCATAAAGCGGCTGAAGCAGCATCATTATCATCCGCCGCTGGATCGGGATTGCTGGCAAAAAGGTGAGACGCGGGTGGAAAACTGGCTGAACAGGGCGGGCGACAACGATGGCAAACGCATTGCCGATATTCGCCTGCGTATGCAGACCATCATGCAGGAACATTTCAGCGTATACAGGACTGACGAAGTGATGCGCGAAGGCGTAGAGCGGCTGGAAGCGCTGGCGGCTGAATTGCCCGATGCCAGGTTGTCGGATGGTAACCGTATATTTAACACCGAACTGATTGAAGCGATGGAACTGGAAAATTTGATGGGGCTGGCCCGCGTGGCAGCCGCCGGAGCTCTGGCGCGTGTTGAATCGCGCGGGGCGCATGCGCGAGATGATTTCCCCGAACGTGATGATGTGGACTGGCTGAAGCATACGCTGGCCAGCATCAAGGATGGACGCGTTTCACTGGACTATAAACCGGTAAGAATGCAACCGATGACGGTTGAATCCTTTCCACCCAAGAAGCGAGTGTATTGATATGGCTGATCTGATCACGTTATCGGTTTTTCGCTATGATCCGGAAACTGGCGATAAACCGTACATGCAGTCCTATGAGGTGCCGGTGGACAAATCGGGCATGAAACTGCTTGATGCGCTCAATTATATTAAGTGGCAGCTGGATGGTACATTAACCTATCGCCGTTCCTGCGGTGAGGGCGTATGCGGTTCTGACGGCCTGAATATCAATGGCGTCAATGGGCTTGCCTGCATCACGCCGGTGGTGGGTCTGAAACAGCCGATTCACGTGCGCCCGTTGCCATCAATGCATGTGATTCGCGATCTGGTGGTGGATATGGATCATTTTTTCGATCAATATCGTCAGATTCAGCC
>CAZKME010000067.1:0-10198 GCA_964553725.1 uncultured Zetaproteobacteria bacterium | reverse complement strand
GCGAAGGCGGTCGCACGGTCGGCGCTGGCGTCGTTACCGACATTAGTAAGTAAGAGTAATAAAGACAACGCCAGGCGGCGGCAGGTTTTCCTGCTGCCGCTTTGCTGTCACTGGAGAATAGGAAATGCGTGAACTACTTGCTTTGGCATGTGCCGAGTGCAAACGCCGTAACTATACGACGGATAAAAATAAACGTACGATGACTGATAAGTTGGTGTTGAGTAAATACTGCAGCTCTTGTCGTAAGCATACCGAACACAAGGAAACAAAAATCGGCAAATAAGCCGATTGATGTGCAACAAACAGGCGGATGATGCCACCTCTTCGAGTGAGTGCTTCATCGGCGATAGGCGAGTAGCTCAATTGGTAGAGTACCGGTCTCCAAAACCGGGTGCTGTGGGTTCGAGTCCCTCCTCGCCTGCCAGTTGTTTTGAATGTGAAAGGTCGCAATAGGAGCTGACAATGAGTCGTGTCGGAGACATGCAGAAATTCATGAATGAAGTGAAGGTCGAAACCAAAAAGGTGACTTGGCCGGAGCGCAAAGAAACGATACAGGCAACGCTGATGGTGTTTGTCATGGTGATTTTTATTGCTCTGTTTCTGTGGTTGATTGACTCCGGCCTGAGCGCTCTCGTGAAGCAGGTAATCTAGATGGCGATGCAGTGGTTTGCGGTGCAGGTTTACTCCAACTTTGAAGATAAGGTTGAGCGGATGCTGCGCGAAAATATCGAGCGCGCCGGGCTAGGTGACAAGTTTGGCGACATTATGGTGCCGCGTGAAGAAGTAGTCGAATTAAAAGACGGCCAGAAAGTTACATCGCAACGCAAGTTTTTTCCGGGTTACGTGCTGGTTCAGATGGAAATGAACGACGAGACATGGCATGTGGTGAAAGATACCCGTCAGGTTAGCGCCTTCCTGGGTTCCGGTGGTAAGCCACGTCCCATGCCGCAGCATGAAGTTGATGCGCTGGTGCATCAGATTGAAGAGGGCATTGAAAGGCCGAAACCGAAAGTTATGTTTGATGTGGGTGAAGCGGTACGTGTGATTGATGGCCCGTTTGCATCCTTTAACGGCATCGTTGAAGAAGTGATGGAAGAGAAAGCCAAACTGAAAGTGAGCGTGTCGATCTTCGGTCGTCCGACGCCGGTGGAGCTGGAATACATACAGGTTGAAAAAGGATAAAAGCTTCGCTTTTATCCTGATTAAAACCTTTACAGGAAGTAGAGGCATACCACGAACAGTGGAAGCCGTGCCAGAGATACTGGCAGGCGAATAAAGGTGAATGGCGGGATGCCTGCAACCGGTTGGAGATATAAATGGCAAAGAAACTCGATAAAATTGTAAAATTGCAGGTGCCTGCCGGCTCTGCAAATCCTGCTCCGCCAGTGGGGCCTGCGCTCGGTCAGGCTGGCGTGAATATCATGGAATTCTGTAAGGCGTTCAACGCCAAGACGCAGGAAATGGAAAAAGGCCTGACGCTGCCGGTTGTGATCAGCGTATATGCAGACCGCTCGTTTGACTTCATAATCAAAACCCCGCCTGCATCCGTACTGTTGTTGAAAGCGGCGAATCTAAAGAAAGGCAGCGGCGAACCCAACAAGAAAAAAGTTGGTAAAGTCACCAGCGCCCAGATTCGTGAGATTGTTGAAACCAAAATGCCTGACCTGAACTGCTACGACGTTGAAGCTGGTATGAAAATTATTGAAGGCACCGCCCGTTCCATGGGTCTGGAAGTCGAAGGCTAAGGGGATAACGATGGCAAAAACAAGCAAACGTATGCAAGCCGGTTTGAAAGTTGTACCGGCACAGGCTGTAAGCGTAAAAGATGCGGTCGATGCAATCCTGGCGCAGCCGGGCACAAAATTTGACGAGTCCATTGATGTCGCTATCAAACTGGGCGTTGACCCGCGTCATGCCGATCAGATGGTGCGCGGCTCTATCGCGTTGCCAAATGGAACAGGCAAAACGGTTCGTGTAGCCGTGTTCGCCAAGGGCGCGAAAGCTGAAGAAGCGGAAGCAGCCGGTGCTGATTTCGTCGGTGCTGATGATCTGGTTGAAAAGGTGCAGGGCGGCTTTATGGATTTCGACCGCGTTGTGGCGACTCCGGATATGATGGCGCAGGTTGGTCGTCTGGGCCGGGTACTCGGCCCGCGCGGACTGATGCCGAACCCGAAACTGGGCACGGTGACTATGGATGTAACCAAGGCAATCACGGCGATTAAAGCCGGTCAGATTGAAGTGCGTGTGGACAAGGGCGGTGTGATTCATGCGCCGGTTGGTCGTCGCTCATTTGATGCAGCCAAACTCAATGAAAATATTGAGTCGTTGCTGGGTGATTTGAATCGTATGAAACCAGCATCATCCAAGGGCCGCTACATGATGAAAATGAGCATCTCATCAACGATGGGTGCAGGCGTTCGCGTGGATGAAACAACACTGTAATAATCATGCGTTTCACGCCTGATTAGGGCCGCCCCAGGCGGCAAAAAGTAACCAATCATGTGCCCAGGGCACGCAAAAATCGACACAACTGAGGCTGACAACAGGCGAGGGGAAGTCGAAAAAAACGATCCGTCCAAGACTGCAGGCGTCGAACTCGAAGGGGAACGGCTTAATTGGAGAAATCCTTCCAGCAATAGATGGAGTGCAAGCTCACTTGCGCGGGTCGAAAAGCAAGGGGGTAAATGTGAATAAAAATGACAAACAACGCATAGTCGAAGAACTTCACGCTGCCTGGTCCGAATCAACAGCAGGTGTGGTGACACACTATCGCGGCCTGACGGTTTCCGAAATGGGAGACCTGCGCCACGCTCTGCATGATGCAGATGTGTCACTACAGGTGGTCAAGAATACTTTGGCTCGCCGCGCTGCTGAAGGTACGGATTTCAAAGCAGCAGCAGAGTTGTTCAGCGGCCCGGTCGCGATTGCATATGGTAAGGATCCGGTAGGGATGGCCAAAGCCATCTCTGATTTTGCCAAAAAGCATGAAGCGCTCGATATCAGAGGCGGTGTTCTCGATGGTAAGGCAGTGGATGTGTCCGGTATTAAAGCACTGGCCAGTCTGCCGTCACGCGAAGTTTTGCTGGCCAAAATGCTGGGAAGCATGCAGTCGCCAATTTCCGGATTCGTCCGTACATTGGCAGAAGTACCTGCATCCTTCGTTCGCACTCTGGCAGCCATTCGCGACCAGAAAGAAGCGGCATAACGCGTAACCTATAATCATTTATCACGAATACTTTAAAACTATAGCAAGAGGAGCTAAACAAAATGGCAATCACCAAAGATGAATTAATCGAAGCAATTGAAAGCATGACTGTACTGGAACTCTCGGAGTTGGTAACAGCTTTGGAAGACAAGTTCGGCGTATCTGCTGCGGCACCTGTAGCTGTGGCTGCTGGCCCTGCTGCGGTTGGCGGCGAAGCTGCTGCTGAAGAGCAGACCGAGTTCAACGTTGTTCTGACCAGCATAGGCGACAAGAAGATTCAGGTTATCAAGGCAGTGCGCGAAATCACCGGTCTGGGCCTGAAAGAAGCCAAGGCAGTGGTTGACGGCGCACCTGGCAACGTCAAGGAAGGCGTTTCCAAGGATGAAGCTGAAGAGATCAAGGGCAAGCTGGAAGCAGCAGGCGCATCTGCAGAGCTGAAGTAAGCTTTACTCATTGTTCCGCTTTCATACCTGAGTGAAACAGGCGAATCCCCGGTAGCACAAGCTGCCGGGGCTTGGCCTTTTTTGCGTTGAAGGTTTTTAACATGAAATAAACAACGTTCCCGGATTTTTTCCTCCCCATGGTATGATAATTACCATGGGGAGGAAAAAATCCGGGAACGTGAAGCAAAAAATCAGTTTATCGTTCGAGGTTAAACATGGCCAAGCAAGCATCACTGAAACGAATCCGCAAGAATTTCGGCACTATCCAGTCACCGATTAATATGCCAAATATGTTGGCATTGCAGACGGAATCCTACCATGAGTTTATGGGTTATGGGGAAGCGGTGAATGACTCCCGCCTTGCCAAGGTATTTAATTCTGTATTTCCGGTGCGCGATTATGCCGGCAATGCCGAACTGGCTTTTGAAGGTCTTGAGTATAGCCCGCCTCGTTATGACCTTGATGAATGCCGCCGCCGGGATATGACTTATGCGCTGCCGGTAAAAGTGAAACTGCGCCTGAAAATATTTGAGTCAGATGGCCATTCTCGCAAAAACCGCAAGGTGCGCGAAGTGCGCGATCAGTCCGTGTATATGGGTGAAATCCCCAATATGACCGAGTTTGGTTCGTTCATTATCAATGGCACCGAGCGTGCGATTGTTTCCCAGATGCACCGCTCTCCGGGTGTGTTTTTTGACCATGATAAGGGTAAAACCCACGCTTCCGGCAAATTCCTGTTCAAGGCGCGCGTGATTCCCTATCGCGGTTCCTGGCTGGATTTCGAATTTGACGCCAAGGATCATGTGAACTTCCGCATTGATCTGCGTCGCAAAATGCCATCGGGAATCCTGTTGAAAGCGTTGGGTCTTTCCACTCAGGATATTCTGGATCGGTTTTATCAGCGCCGCACCTATCGTTTTTTCAAGAAAGGTATTCAGGTAAAATTTGAGGCCGAGAAGTTTATCGGCACGCGCGCTGTGACAGCGATTAAAATAGGCAACAAAAATATTGTCGCCGAGGGCAAAAAATTCACCAAGCTGGCCATTAAACGATTGGTAGAAGCCGATGTGAAGTGGATTGACGTGCCGCTTGAAACGGTCATTGGCGAAGTGGCCGCTGAACCGGTTCTGATTGATGGCGGAGAGATTCTCATCGATCACAACCACGAACTGACGGAAGAATCCATTTCAGCCTTGCAAGGCGCAGGCATCAAGGAATTTAACTGTCTGTT
The DNA here is from genome assembly GCA_964553725.1 of uncultured Zetaproteobacteria bacterium. Taxonomy (GTDB): domain Bacteria; phylum Pseudomonadota; class Zetaproteobacteria; order Mariprofundales; family Mariprofundaceae; genus Mariprofundus. Next base: position 5,319 of record CAZKME010000067.1, on the reverse strand, counting down.
GATTGACGCCTCTGTGCGCGGCCCGTGGCTGGCCGATACATTGCGGCTCGACATGGTGCAGTCGCGTGAAGAAGCGCGGGTTGAAATTTATCGAATGATGCGCCCTGGCGAACCGCCAACGGTGGAAACGGCCAGAGCGCTGTTTGAATCGTTGTTTTATGACAAATCACGCTATGATTTATCTCGCGTTGGTCGTATGAAATTGAATTCCCGTCTTGAAATCAGCGATGATGATGTGCCGCTGGATCAGGGCACGCTGCGCGTTGAAGATATTCTGATGACGCTGGATACCTTGCTTAGCTTGCGCGATGGTATTGGTGAAGTCGATGATATCGACCATTTGGGGAATCGCCGTTTGCGCTCGGTTGGTGAATTGCTGGAGAATCAAATCCGAGTCGGGCTGGTGCGTATGGAACGTGCTATTCGCGAGCGTTTGAGTTCCGGCGACCTGACTGAAATGATGCCGTCGGATGTTGTCAATGCAAAACCGCTGATTGCATCGGTGAAAGAATTTTTCGGGTCATCACAACTGTCCCAGTTTATGGATCAGACCAATCCGCTGTCCGAAGTAACGCACAAGCGGCGCCTGTCTGCACTCGGCCCCGGTGGTTTGTCGCGTGAGCGTGCCGGCTTTGAAGTGCGTGACGTGCATCCGACCCATTATGGTCGGCTGTGCCCGATTGAAACACCGGAAGGCCCGAATATCGGCCTGATCAACTCGCTGGCAACCTATGCCAAGGTCAATGATTTCGGTTTTCTCGAGTCGCCTTATCGAAAAGTGGTTGCAGGCAAGATTACTGATGATGTGGAATACCTTTCCGCCATTGACGAAAGCACGCCGGTGATTGCGCAGGCCAATGCTACTGTTGATGAGAATGGTAACTTTACCGCTGATCTGGTGCAGTGCCGTCAGGGTGGCGAGTTCATTATGGCGACGCCTGCCGAAATCAATTATATGGATGTATCGCCAACACAGGTTATTTCCGTTTGCGCCGGCCTGATTCCGTTCCTTGAGCATGATGATGCCAATCGCGCTCTGATGGGTTCAAACATGCAGCGCCAGGCCGTTCCATTGCTGCGCTCCGAAAAACCACTGGTCGGCACCGGTATGGAAGCGCCGCTGGCGCGTGACTCGGGTGTATCCCAGGTTGCCCGTCGTGGCGGCATTGTCGAGCGTGTTGATGGTAGCCGTATTGTGGTCAGGGCCAATGATGATGAGCAGGTCGAGGGCGAACCGGGCGTGGATATCTATCGTTTGTTCAAATATCGCCGCTCCAATCAGAACACGTGTTTCAACCAGCGTCCGCTGATCAAGATGGGAGAGATGGTTGCCAAAGGTGATATTATCGCCGATGGCCCGTCCACGGATATGGGCGAACTGGCGCTGGGTCGCAATGCGCTGGTGGCGCTGATGCCGTGGCGCGGCTACAACTTCGAGGATGCGATTGTCATCAACGAAAAGCTGGTCAAGGATGATGTATATACGTCCATTCATATTGAGGAATTTGAAGCCGTAGCGCGTGACACCAAGCTCGGTGAAGAAGAAATCACCCGCGATATTCCCAATGTCGGTGAAGATGCACTGCGTCATCTGGACGATTGCGGCATTGCCTATATCGGTGCGGAAGTGAAACAGGGCGATATTCTGGTCGGCAAGATTACACCGAAGGGTGAAACCCAGTTATCGCCGGAAGAAAAACTGCTGCGTGCAATTTTCGGCGAAAAAGCATCGGATGTGCGTGATACCTCCATGCGCATCAAGCCGGGCAATGAAGGCGTGGTGGTGGATGTGCAGGTATTCACCCGCCGTGGCGATGAGAAGGATGATCGCGCCAAATCTATTGAAGAATCGTCTATCGAACAGCTGTACGGTGATAAGGAAGATGAGCGCCGTATTCTGGAGAGCAATGCAATAAGCCGTTTGCAGTCATTGCTGGCCGGCCAGACAGCAGCCACGTTCAAGGGCTTGAAAAACGGTGAGTCCATTACAGCGAAACACATAGAAGTGCTGAGTTTGCGTGATCTGGCCGCAGTGAGCGTGCAGGACGATGCAGTTAATGAACGCTTGGCCGAGATTCATGCCTCGATGGACAAGGAACGCGCCAAGCTGGAATCTCGTTTTGAGGAGAAAGTCGCCAAGGTACGTGAAGGCTCCGAACTGAAGCCGGGCGTGATCAAGGTGGTCAAGGTGTTCGTGGCGGTGAAGCGCAAGTTACAGCCGGGCGACAAAATGGCTGGTCGTCATGGTAACAAGGGCGTGATTTCCATTATCGTGCCGGAAGAAGATATGCCGTTTACCGAAGATGGTACGCCGGTTGATATTTGTCTGAATCCGCTGGGCGTACCGTCACGTATGAATATCGGACAAATCTTCGAAATTCATATGGGTTGGGCTGCCAGCGCACTCGGTAAGAAGATTGAGGTTATGTTGAAGGCAGATGCGCCTAGCAGCGAGTTGAAGGCATTTCTGCTGGATGCTTACGCCGAGGATAAATCAGCGTGTAAGAACATCAAGGCCATGGATAAGGAATCCCTGTTTGAACTGGCGAGCAATCTTAAAGGCGGCATCCCGATTGCTACGCCAGCCTTTGATGGGGCCAAAGAATCGCATATCAAACGCATGTTGAACCTGGCGGGCATTCCTGAATCGGGCCAGACCAAGTTGTATGATGGGCGTACCGGGGAGGCATTTGATCGCCCCATCACCATCGGCCATATGTATATTCTGAAACTGCATCATCTGGTCGATGAGAAGATTCATGCCCGTTCAACCGGCCCGTATTCGCTGGTTACGCAGCAGCCGCTCGGTGGTAAAGCGCAATTCGGCGGCCAGCGCTTTGGTGAGATGGAAGTGTGGGCGCTGGAAGCCTATGGCGCAGCCTATACCTTGCAGGAAATGCTGACGGTGAAGTCGGATGATGTGCAGGGACGTACCAAGATGTATGAATCAATTGTTCGGGGCGATATGTCGTTTGATGCCGGAATTCCGGAATCGTTCAATGTGATGACCAAAGAATTGAATGCGCTGGGCATTGACCTGGCTATGGTCAAACGCCCGACCGAGAACGAAGGAGAATAAGTCATGCAAGAACTTCTTAGAATGTTCCAGAAGCCGTCCAGCATCCAGGATTTCGATGGATTGCGGGTCGGGCTTGCCAGTCCGGAAAAAATTCGTTCATGGTCATATGGCGAGGTCAAGAAGCCTGAAACCATTAACTATCGCACCTTCAAGCCGGAGCGTGATGGCCTGTTCTGCGCCAAAATCTTTGGCCCGATCAAGGATTACGAATGTTTATGCGGTAAATACAAACGTTTAAAACATCGCGGCGTGGTCTGTGAAAAATGCTCGGTGGAAGTCATCCAGTCCAAGGTGCGTCGTGAACGCATGGGCCATATTGATCTGGCCGCACCAGTGGCGCATATCTGGTTTTTGAAGAGCCTGCCGTCACGTATTGGCCTGCTACTCGATAAAACCCTCAAAGAGCTGGAGCGCGTACTCTACTTCGAGTCCTATATTGTACTCGATCCGGGTTTAACCAGTCTGGAGCAGTTCCAGATTATGACCGAAGAAGAATATATCGAGGCATTCGAAGAGTACGGTGAAGAGTTCAGGGCCAGCATGGGCGCAGAAGCCTTGCAGGAAATGCTCAAAAATATCGATCTGGATGAAGAGCGTCAGTCTTTGCGCGCCCAGATTCTTGCAACCAAAGCCGTCACCAAATTGACCAAGTTGACCAAACGGTTGTCCACAGTCGAAGCGATGCTGGGTTCCGGCAACCGTCCTGAATGGATGGTGTTGAATGTGATTCCAGTGTTGCCGCCTGAAATTCGTCCACTGGTTCCACTCGATGGCGGTCGCTTTGCCACATCTGATTTGAATGATTTATATCGCCGTGTGATCAATCGTAACAATCGTCTGAAACGGTTGCTGGAATTGAATGCGCCGGAAATTATCACGCGCAATGAAAAACGCATGTTGCAGGAATCTGTCGATGCGCTGTTCGATAATGATCGTCGCAGCAAGCCGATTACCGGCAATAACCGCCGTCCGCTCAAATCTTTGTCCAATGTTATCAAGGGCAAGCAGGGTCGTTTCCGTCAGAATCTGCTTGGTAAGCGAGTGGATTATTCTGGTCGTTCTGTCATCGTGGTTGGCCCTGATTTGAAATTGCATCAATGCGGCCTGCCCAAGAAAATGGCGCTGGAGTTGTTCAAGCCGTTTATCTACAACAAATTAGAGCTGCGCGGTTTGGCCAATACCATCAAGGCGTCGAAAAAGCTGGTCGAACAGGGCATCCCGGAAGTATGGGATATTCTGGCCGAAGTGATTCATCAGCATCCGGTCATGCTCAACCGTGCGCCAACGCTGCACAGACTCGGCATTCAGGCCTTTGAGCCGGTGCTGGTAGAAGGCAAGGCTATTCGCCTGCATCCGCTGGTCTGTACGGCGTTTAATGCCGACTTCGATGGCGATCAGATGGCCGTGCATGTGCCGCTATCTATCGAAGCGCAGACGGAAACGCGTGCCCTGATGATGTCCACCAATAATATCCTGTCGCCAGCCACCGGCAAGCCGGTGATTGTGCCAACGCAGGATATGGTGCTGGGCATTTATTATTTGAGCCGGGAACGTCCGTTCTGCAAGGGTGAGGGCATGGTGTTTGCGTCTCCGGCAGAAGTGTTGCGGGCGATGGATGCAGGCGCTACCGAATTGCATGCCCGTATCGTTTGCAGAATTCGTGGTAAACGTGAAAATACATCGGTTGGACGCGCTATCCTGTCCACGATTCTGCCCGATGAAATGGAATTCTCGGCTATCAATCGTGAGTTGACCAAAAAGGATGTGGCGCAGCTTATCGAAGATTGTTATCGACTGGCGGGTAATAAGGCGACTGTATTATTGGCTGATCGCTTGAAAGTATTAGGCTTTACCTATGCAACCAAATCCGGTGCTTCGTTTGCGCTCGGTGATGTGGTGGTGCCTGAAAGCAAGGCAATAACGGTGGCCGCGACGGAAGCTGAAGTAGCCAAGGTTCAGAAACAGTATGCCGATGGCCTGATTACCGCAGGTGAGCGTTACAACAAGGTGGTCGATTTATGGACGCATACGACTGAAAAAGTAGCGCGCGCCATGATGGATAATCTGTCCTCTGAAGAATTGACCAGTGCTGATGGTACAAAAAAAGAAGAGACCAAAACCTTTAATCCGGTATATATGATGGCCGATTCCGGTGCCCGAGGTTCGGCTCAGCAGATTCGTCAGTTGGCCGGTATGCGTGGTCTGATGGCCAAGCCGGACGGCTCGATTATCGAAACGCC
>CAZKME010000066.1:0-10919 GCA_964553725.1 uncultured Zetaproteobacteria bacterium | reverse complement strand
AGCCCGTCTGTTCCCGCCTCCAGCGTGCGTTCCAGACTTTCCATCATCATGGCCTTGTCTTCACCGGGAAGCCCTAGAATAAGATGCGTGCATACCGGCAACCCCAACTGACGGGTGATGCTTACTGTTTCGGCATATTCGGCAAAGCCATGGCCTCTGTTAATGCGTTTCAGCGTTGAATCGTGGGCCGATTGCAGGCCATATTCCAGCCAGATTTCATAACCCCGTTGTTGATAGGATACAAGCAGTTCCAGCACATCCCGGCTGATACAGTCCGGCCTTGTACCAATCACCAGCCCCACCACGCCGGGATGAAACAAGGCTCTTTCGTATAACGTTTTCAGATGCGCCAGCGGTGCATAGGTGTTGGAGTAAGCCTGGAAATAGGCCAGTACCTTTTTCGCCCCTGTGCGCTTGTTGACGACCTGTTTTCCAGCTTCAATCTGGCCCTCGATATCCGGGTTATCACGTTCGCGGTTGGGATTGAAACTTTTGTTGTTGCAATAGATACAACCGCCGCTGGCTTTGCTGCCATCCCTGTTGGGGCAATTCAGGTTCGCATTAACCGTGACTTTTTGAACCCGATAGCTGAATTGCTGCTTCAGATAATCGCCAAAGCTGAATATCGGCCCGGGCATCCGCTATTCGCCTGCGATCCATAAACGCCCCTGCTTGCCATAATAATAGCCGTTGCAGAATATCTCCTCGACGGGACGTGCGCCGCAAAGCTGTTCCAGCGCCCCGGCAGAGGCTGCACTATCGGCAACGACGGCAGCAAATTGATTGATCACCGCAGCGGTTCCCTCCGATTGCGGCGAAATACGCAGCACATCCACGCCAAAATCGGCCAGTTCAGGCAAGCGGTTTAACACCGTAAACGGAAGATATGACATCATCTGCGTACCGTTAATGGTGGCAAATTCCTGTGCATCCAGGGTGGTCATCTCAATGCCATCGGGATTCATGAAACAGACATGACGGCAATCCTGTTTGCTCAGCCCATGCGCCCGCGCCGCATAGCAGCGGGCAGAGAAGGTTAATGGCAGATGGCCGTGGGCGAAATATTCGATCTGAATATTGCTATTCTGAACTACAGCTGGAATAGCGCTGGCTGGCATTTCAAGCGGTAGCACCATGCGCTTTGCCCCCTGTTTGCACAAATGCTGCACCGTGCCATTGCTATAGATGTTCAAATGCGGGCCAGCAATAAATTTTGCGCCGTATTCCAGGGCAATGGCGATGGCTGATATATCATTGGCTTCAATGCACAAGTCCATCCCGGCGGCTGCAATCGCAAGCTCCCGGATCGTTTGCAGCTCCGCCTCCGTTGTCGGCATGGCCAGGGTGGAAAGAACCACCTCCTTGCCGCTTTTCACCAGGGTTTCGGCCAGTTTAATCTGCCACTGCGGGCCGGAAATGGAACGTTTGGAGCAAACCACTTCGCCAATATAAAAAATATCAGCAGCGCTCTGTTCAGCCAGTTGAAGATAAAATTCGGAAATTTTTATTTCGGACCAGCCAAACAGCAGTGGCCCGACGGCAATTTTGAGGCGCTTCTCCGACTTCATCGCCATGCATCCACATACGCGCCAGCGGTATGCGCGCCGCCTTCACTGGTGGCATCGAGGCTGGCCATCCATGCATCCTGAACCGCATAGGCGGCAGGGGAAATAGCACAGCTATCGACGGCGGCGCGCCAGGTTGAAACCACCTGACGTACATAATGTTTGCTGCGCTGGCGCCCCTCGATTTTCAGGCTGTGTACGCCAGCTGCAAAAATCTCCGGCAACATCTCCAGTGCATTCAGGCTAAACGGATCCTCCATCACATGGCCCTGCTTGCCGCAGGCCTCAAAGCGGCCTTTGCACAGGGTAGGATAAGCGGCAGGTTCACCCGGCGCGAAGCGGTTAATCAGGATACCGTCCAGCTTCACATCGAGCCTGCCCGCGTCCTCTTCAAAGCGCACCGCATGGGCGGGAGAACAGACGCCGTTCATATTGGGTGAATCGCCGGTAATATAGGAGGAAAGCCAGCAACGACCCTCGGCCATCACGCACAAGCCGCCGGACACGAAGATTTCAATTTCCACCTGCGCTTTGCTGCATATATTGCGAATTGCACCCAGTGTCAGCACGCGCGGCAGGACAACGCGTTTGACGCCAAATTCGCGTTGATAATAGTTCAGAGCCTCATAATTACAGGCGCTGGCCTGCACCGAAAGATGGCGGCGCAGTGACGGATATTTCTCTTTGGCATAATCGAGCAGGGCGATATCGGAAAGAATAATGGCATCCGCACCAAGCTCGCCCGCCATATCAATCGAGCTGATCCACGGCGAAATATCGCGCGGGTCGGGCGATGTATTGATGGCGATAAAAACCCTGGCACCACGCTGATGCGCATAGGCAATGCCCGCTTCCGCCTCTTCACGATTGAAATTCAGCCCCTCAAAATTGCGTGCGTTGGAGGCGTTTCTGAAACCCAGATAGACGGTATCGCCACCGGCATCGACTGCGGCTTTCAGGGCGGGGAGATTGCCAGCCGGGCAGACAAGTTCCGGCCTGACTGCGGTCACGAAGCAGCCTGCCTTGCTAGCGGTCTGAGGCGACGCTCCGAGCGGCGTTTGAGGGCGTCATAGGCCTGATTCAGGCGATGCAGTTCAGTTTCAAGGGCTTTTGTTTTTTCATTTGAGGATAACCCGAAGCGCGGGCCTATGGCCAGACTAGCATCGGCGAGTCGCCGGTCGGCAAATTCAACCGCTTTGATCGCCTGCCCACCCATTCCCCACAGCCTGTCAGCCATATTATCGCCCAGACGTTTTTCCAGCTCGGCGCGCAGGTCAAAATCGAGATTGGTTAATATATTCTTGAACATCAAACCGACAGCGGTGTCTCCGGTCATCAGCAGACGGCGTGAGAAAAACAGACTATCGCTATCCTCCAGGCCGAGACAGAGTGCCATCAGCGCCGTCAGGTCGCCACGGATCGTCACATCCGGCGATTCAGCCGAAAGTGGATTTACCTGAATGCGATCAGTGCAAACGCACATGACCAGCGCCAGTTCGCCGTCGGGTGTGCAAAACAGTAATTTTTTGTCGGCCAGCGGCTGCAACTGCGCCAACGCTTGTCCGTCAAAAATTTTATTCATCAGTTGATCCAGCATGCGGGCCTGCGCAAAGCCCGGCAACAACCGCAGAAAGAAATCCGGTTGGGGTAAAATTTTTAATTTGAACATGATCTCACCTCATGCTTGATGACTTCGTAAAAAAAACTATTGCGGAAATTCTAGTTCAAATATCAACGCTGCCGACTTGACCCGCGTCAAGGCGACAAGACCTGATCATGGTTTGCAAACGCCTTTTTTCACCATCCCCGTCACCCGCAATTATTTATTACGTTTCCAGTCGCCGGTCACGATCTTGCCGGATTCACTAATATGAGCCGGCACATATTGATGCACCCCGGCATCACCTTTTTTTTCCAGTTGCATGAATATAGTAACAGCACTGGCCAGGCTAATCGCCACGACCAGTGCATAAAACCAGTTCGGTGCGCGCTCTTTATCCACCGGCGTGATATCAATAATTTCCGGTTCATCAACTTTTTCACGTTTGATCTTTGCCCTTAAGAGCAACAGCAATGTCAGATTGCGCAACATAAACAGCAGCAATGCAGGACCGAAGAAAAAGAACAGGGAAACAAAAATACTGCGGATCATAATTCGGACAACTCCTTCATACGGCGGGCATAGGCTACCACATCCGGTTCACGTCCGGCGCGCTGGGCGTAGTATACCGTTTCAGCCAGCACTTCGAGAATTTTATGCAGTGCATCATGGCGATCCACTTGTTTCACGGTAATCATATGATCCAGCGCCTTTGCCATTTCTGGCGGATGTTTGGTCGCCGCCTGCTCCTCCAGCGCCAAATGCAGGGAAAGGTGGAGATACGGATTCATGCCGTCATCCATCTCAAAATCCCGATCCAGGAAATCTTCCATATCATCGAAATAGTGGTGATATTCAGGATGCATCTTAATCACGCGCGCAATGCGCACGTCCAGTGCACCCAGCGGTAAATCCGCCTGCGCCTTATGCCATGCATCCCAGAAGATTTGCCTGTGCGCCCTAAGCTGTTCCCTGCTCGGCCCGTTTGTTTCGCTCATGTGTTACTCCATCGCTTCATGCAGCGAAACTGTAACAGGATCATGGCAAGGTTGCATAAACGGTTTTCAACTGTGCCCCGGGCTAGATGAAAAAATACCCATCGCCAATAAGGTGACGACGTGATTGTACGCAAATGCACCTTTTTCCTTGCCTTTGTGCAGGACGACACGTGGAATATGCCAATGCATGAGCCCGATAGCACCTCCCTGCCTGAACCATTGCTTGGGCTGTGTCGGCTTCTTGCCGATGCTGGCGGACATGCGTGGCTGGTGGGCGGCTGTGTGCGCGATCTGATGCTCGATATTCCTGCCAAGGATTTTGATCTGGAAGTGTATGGCCTGCAGGCGGATCAACTCAAACCGGTGCTAAAAAAACTTGGGCGCACAGAACTTGTCGGGCGTCAGTTTGGCGTCTTCAAGCTCTGGCTGGGTCAACTGGAAATTGATGTGGCGCTGCCCAGATCTGAATCAAAATCAGGCAGTGGTCATCGTGGTTTTCATGTTTCAATTGATCCGGATTTGCCTCCCGAAAAAGCCAGTTTGCGGCGAGATTTTTCTATCAATGCGATGATGTTCGATCCTCTGAATAACAAGATTCTTGATTTTCATGGTGGAAAAAAAGACATTGATAATAAATTATTACGGCATGTAAGTGATGCTTTCCATGAAGATCCGCTCAGACCATTAAGGGCCATGCAATTTGCAGCAAGATTTCGTTTGAGGCTGGACAAGCATACGGCAGAGCGATGCAAAACCATGCTGACAGAGTCGGATACGCTATCCATAGAACGTGTCTGGGGAGAATGGCAGAAGTGGAGTCACGCTGCATTTCCATCTTATGGCCTGCAAGCACTCAGAGACAGTGGCTGGCTGACGTTGTATCCTGCACTACAAGCACTGATTGCTTGCCCGCAATCGCCCCGCTGGCACCCGGAAGGCGATGTCTGGACGCATACATTGCAGGTTTGTGATCAGGCCGCCCGAATCGCAGCTCAAAACAAGCTGGATGATGCCACTACAGAATATTTGCTGTTTACAGCCCTCTGCCATGATTTCGGCAAACCGCTCTGCTCTGCACGGGGTGCATCAGGAGAAATATGTTCTCCGGGGCATAGTGAAGCAGGTATTGACCCTGCCAAATATTTTTTGCGTGATATCGGCGCACCCGGTCGCGTGTTTAAATATCTTCATCCGCTGGTGCTTGATCACATTACCCATTTACACGGCAAGCCGACGCCAAGAGCAATACGCCGTCTGTCCCACCGGCTCGAACCGGCCAATATCGAACTATGGGAAATGCTGGTCGAAGCGGACGCCTCGGGCCGCTCCCCTGCCCCGCTATCCAGGCCGGCGCTGCCCTGGTTACAACGGGCATCTGAACTCAACCACCACCGTTTCAGTCCTGGTGCCATCGTTACAGGCAAGATGTTACTGCGGCTTGGGGTAAGCCCCGGCCCCGATATGGGGCGAAGTATCAAACAGGCATATACAGCCCAACTGGAAGGTGCATTCGAGGATGAGCAATCAGCCTTGATCTGGTTACATCATCAACTGCCGCCAGGTAGCCCAAATTAAATGCTTTTCCTCATGTAGGCGACAATATCCCGAACCTCATCTGATGAGAGCTTGCCGACTTCTTTGCCTGCTCTGCGTACATGACGGCCATGGAGAATGCGCAGGTCCAGTAAACGGTCACTGGTTTCGGCAATCGTTCGTGCCATCGCTGCATTTCCGATCAACTTGATTGTGGCGGGGGATGAATGGCAAGAGGCACATTTATTTGCATATAGCTTCTTGCCATTGGCCGGGTTGCTCATATAGCGCAGGGAATACACATAGTGGGTGATATCGGCTATATCCATATTGTTGAGATTATGTCGCTGGCTTATCATTTCGGTGCCATGGCGACCAAAACGTATGGCGTGCATGATACCGATAAGATCCAGGTTCGTATAAACAAGATCTTTGGCACCCATGCCGGTGTTGGATCTGCCATCCATGCCATGGCACGCGGAGCAGACCTGTTCAAAACGTTTTTTACCATTTTTCAGGTTAACTTTATATGTAAATGTTTTGATGTAATCAATGACTGCTTCAATTTCCAGTCCGTCCAGGGTGTATTTCTTGGGCTTCATCTCAGTGCCGGCTACCCCATAAGTGATAATTCGACGCATCTCGTCTCGTCCAACCAGCAGTGCAATCGCACGATGGTTGCGGGCCGGGAATGGTTTTAGCGCTTTCCCCTTTTTACTGCCGGTGCCATCTTCGGCATGACATTTACTGCAATACTGATTGTACAGCTGTTTGCCATCGATTTTATCGTTTGCTGAAGCGGCTACTGGAATCATCGCCATAGCCAGAAAAACCCCAAACCATTGTTTTATACGCATAGCCTCACCTTCCCTGCCAAAATGATGTGCTAACTATTTACCACAAGTGGACTTAGCGCAAGGGCTGTTTGCTCGGGCTATTCTTGAATAGCCCGAGCTAACACTGCCCTTTACCCACAAATCACGTCACAGAACCCTTGCACATGGGGCAGAGCTAGCATCCAATCCAGCGCAGTGATGGCGGTCAGCTATGGTGCCGACAGCAACCCCGAACCTGTATAGTCATTACATTTCAACACGCTTATGGGGCGTATAGAACCACATCTGATAAATAGATGTCAGGATCTGGGCCGCCAGTGAAACACCCATTAATCCACCCGACATGATGACAACATAGGCAAAATCAGGCATCAGCTTTGTCAGATACCATGAAAGGACATCGAGTAAAATGGCAAGAAAAGGAACCAGAACCATAACCCGTTTCAGCGTCACCGGGATTTCACTCAGAACAAAAATACGTCCCACGAAAAACAGGATAAAAGCAATGCCGAACATATGAATATGAGAAACGCGAACCAGCGTTTTAATCGATGCGCCGGTATCCGTTTTGGTCAGTTCCCGAACCTTTTTATACGAGGTCAATGGCGGCAGGCCCATGCCTGATTCCACAGAATGGCAGCCAATACAATTTTCATTCAGAATGGGGGCGATTTTATCGTTGAATGTCGCTTCATCCGCACCGTTTTCAATCCATTTAAAGATGACGTCTTTTTGTCGGGGGAATTCCAGATTATCCGCCATGCCGCCATTGAGGCCCGCACCAAGCCTGGTGATATCACTTTTGCCGTAATAAGCGATTTTGATATCTTCAACGGATAAACCCGGTTTTCCATCGCGGTTGGCATGCGTATAATAAGTATTGGCCAAGGCAAAAAAGTATCCCAGGCCAATCGTGATCAAAAAGATAGTAAACAGCATCCTTTCACTGACTGAGAGATCGGTAAAACGCCTGAATTTTGTGGTTGGTTGTGTCATTTGGTTTGTCCGCCGGTAAAATTTTTTCGGCATTATAGGGGGCTATCCTAGTCCGTCAATCATAATAGCAGCCGGGAAAGATAATGGGGAAATATGATCAATCTGCCTTCGCGCCCAGACGTATTTTCTCCCCGGTTCGATGCCACTCAATAACCTACGTCATAACTCAACTATTTGAATTTATTGAATTTTAATTGTTTGACGCTACAATGCCGAATCTGAAAAAAGGCCGTGTATTGTTTTAGATGGTTATAGAGCCAATTGCAAAACTCTGAGTGGATGAGCGGCAATCCCACGTTGAGTCCATTTTCGGGTTGGAATGAGATGCATGGTGGTTCCATGGATCGAAATTCCAACCCGAAAATGGGCCAGCGTGGGGAAGCTGATCGCCGCTCACGAGCTTTGCAATTGGCTCATAGTATACGAATTAAAACTGTATTGCCTGACATTCAATATCGGAGTAATCACTTTGTCTCTGCGTGCAATCATTCCACTCAAGGTTGATTCAATCAGAAGCTATAGTGCATCCACGGTAATAAGCCGGGAACAAAAAAGGAGAAGAAAATGAAAAAAACGTATCTGATTCTGGCAGCAACAGCCTGCTTTGGCCTAAGCTCACAGATGGCATTGGCTGATATTGACGCAGGCAAAATATATGGCAAAAAGTGCAAGATATGTCACAAGATCGACAAGAAAAAAATTGGCCCTGCATTCAAGAATATGAATGCTGACCCGGCTATATTGAAAGCTGTCATTACCAATGGACGTAAAATGATGCCGAAATTCAAGAAGAAGCTGAGCAGCGAAGAGATTGATGCCATGGTTGCATTTATTCAGAGCAAACAGCCCGCAGCCAACCCTTGCGCTAACAACCCTTGCGCTAAGTAAGCTTGTAGTAAATAGTTAGCCTCTTAATTTTGGCGGGGAAGGAATATAATATGCGAATCAAACAATGGATGGGGGCGCTTGTCGCCCTCACAATATTACCAATGGTTGCATCAGCAACCGATATCATGGATGGAAAAACGCTCTACCAGGCCAATTGCGCCAAATGTCATGGTGCAACTGGCGAGGTTAGTGCCTATGGTAAAAGCCTGAAGCCATTCCCGGCGCGTAATCACAGGGCGATTGCCAAACTGGTTAGCCGTGATGAAATGCGGCGCATTATTACTTATGGTGTGAAAGGCACTGCCATGACGCCAAAGAAATACGCACTGGACGCACTGGAGATTGAAGAAGTCATAGATTATATCCAGACCTTTGATTACGAACCCAATCTGGCCAACGGCAAGATGCGCTTTGAGCAGGTTTGTTCCACATGTCATGGTGCGGATGGCCGCGCAAAAACAGGCGTAGGCGCTAAAAATCTTGTATATACCAAGCTTAACCTGACCCAGATTGTGCATACGATGCGTTATGGTCGCCCCGGTACGCTGATGACCAGTAAGCGTCATCAACTGTCCAATACTGATATCGCTAATGTCGCCAACTATGTGTATTCACTTCGCTATATGGCCAGCCCGGCGAACGGGAAGAAGTTATTCGGCAAGAGCTGTAGCACTTGCCATGCCACGCCCACCAATATTAAACTGATCGGCAATGCCGCCTCAAACCGCACTATTGCAGATCTCAGTGACCGATTGCTGGATTTGCGTATCCGTCATGGTCGTCATGTGGATCGTGCTGGCAAGAAGGTGGAAAAACTATCGTCAGACGAGATTCAGGATATCATCGCATATATGAGGAAGAGCATCTGATAATGACTGCTGACACTGCTAACAGCGCCTCCCGATTGGGGGGCGCTGATCTTTTTGACCTGGCTGTCATTAAAAAATACGACAAAGCCGGGCCGCGTTACACATCCTACCCGACGGCGCCGATGTTCCATGCCGGCATCGGCGCAGCAGATTACGAGGCGACGCTCAGACGTGTGGCCGCCGATGATGCGCCGTTGTCGCTGTATATTCATATTCCGTTCTGTAATACCGTTTGTTATTACTGCGGCTGCAACAAGATAGTTACCAAGCAATATCATCGCGCTGCGCCCTACCTCGATCTGTTACTCAAGGAAATTGATCATGTCGCCGATGTCATGGGTAATAGCAAACGACCGGTCACACAATTGCATTTCGGCGGCGGCACGCCGACCTTTATGAGCAACGATCAGATGCGCACCATCATGACCAGGCTGCGTGAACGCTTCAATTTCGTCGCCAAAGACGAGGGTGAATTCAGTATTGAGATCGACCCGCGCGAATGTGATGAAGATACGGTGCGCGTATTGGAGGAAATCGGTCTGAACCGCATGAGCATGGGCGTACAGGATTTCGATCCGATTGTGCAGAAGGCTGTCAACCGCATTCAGAGCAGGGAAGAAACCCTGCGCGTATTGAATGAAGCGCGCGCACATGGCTTTGAGTCGATGAATATTGACCTGATGTACGGCCTGCCGCACCAGAGCGTGGACACCTTCAATGCCACCCTCGATACGATTATCGAGTTCAGCCCGGATCGTATTGCCCTGTTCAATTATGCCCATTTGCCGCATATGTTTATGCCGCAGCGGCGCATTGATGAAGCGGCCATCCCCTCGCCGCAGGAAAAGCTCAATATCCTTGAACACAGCATCAACAAGCTGCTGGCCGCCGGCTATGTATTTATCGGTATGGATCATTTCGCCAAGCCGGATGATGAACTCACCATCGCCCAGCAGGAAGGCAAGCTTTATCGCAATTTTCAGGGTTATAGCACCCAGGCCGATTGTGATTTGATTGGCTTTGGCGTGACCTCCATCGGTTATGTCGGCGGTGGTTTTTTCCAGAACAGGAAAGACATGGACGCCTATGCGGAAAGCGTAGAAAGCGGCGAATTCCCCGTCTTCCGTGGCTATATACTGTCGGATGAAGATCATCTGCGCCGCCAGGTGATTATGCGCCTGATGTGCGACTTTGCGCTGGATTACGCCCGTTTTGAAACAGCATTCGGCATCAACTTCAGGGAACACTTTGCTGATGGTTTGTCCGACCTGAAAGAAATGGCATCCGATAACCTGGTGGATCTGCGCGATGACGGTTTGACCGTGCTGCCGGCAGGGCGTTTGTTGATTCGCAACGTCGCCATGGTATTCGATGAATACCTGCAAAAGAAAAAAGAAGGAACCAGCTTCTCGAAAGTCATCTGACTGTACTTTTTTTACCGCAAAGGGCGCAAAGTTTCGCAAAGAAAGTCAAAATCTTTATGTTTTGGTTTTCTCTGCCTTCCCTCTGTGCTCTCTGTGGTGAAAATCATTTGACGTATATGTTTTAAAACGGTAAAAAATCTTATCCGTTTTATATTATACCTAGATCCTGCAAGTCCTCGCACATACATAGCGCACGATCACTTGCAGGAT
>CAZKME010000065.1:0-10927 GCA_964553725.1 uncultured Zetaproteobacteria bacterium | reverse complement strand
ATGAATCAAGAGGTTGCGCTATGTATGTGCGAGGACTTGCAGGATCTAGGTTATATTTTTCCGAGGATTCATAACCATGCCAAAATATCGTCGTTTCTCCGACGCTTCCATCAGCGAAAAAGTACTCAATACCATGTTCCTGATTGCCATCGGCATCGGTACGCTATTCGCGATCGCCTATATCTTTTTCACCCATGTGGGGCTGGATGGCAAACCGGGTCTGAGCGTGAATGATATCCGTATCGCCTACTACGGTTCGCATCAGCAAACTCGGCTCGGCGCAGCATTGAACGGCCCGATGGCCGGCAATCTGCCTATTCCCGAGAAACGAAAAGTGATCTTCGACTGGATTGAACACGGTCATAAGCAGCAGCCGTTTAACGATCACGTGGCACCGATTCTCAATAAGTACTGCATCATGTGCCATTCTGCGGAGGCCGGACTGGGCTTGCCACCGCTGACATCATATGACGCAGTGGTGAAGTTGACGCAAACAGATACCGGCGCTTCGATTCAAAGTCTGGTGCGTGTTTCGCACATCCACCTGTTTGGTATCTCGCTCATTCTGTTTTTTCTGGGTCGAATCTTTATCCTCTGCGAGATGCCGGTGATGGTGAAACGCATTACGGTAGCTATTCCCTTTCTGGCCATGCTGGTGGATATCCTTTCATGGTTTGCAACCAAGCAGATGCCGGGTTTTGCCTATGCCGTAGTGATTGGCGGCGGCTTGATGCTGCTTTCCATCGGTATCCAGATCGTGGTCTGTCTGTACCAGATGTGGTTTTACAAACCGAAAGTTATTCGTGTCGAAATGTAACAAGCAACAGAGGATTACCCGCCTACGCCACAAGTATGGTTTGTGTTGACTGCTCAAGTCACTCAAAAGAACTCATCCCTGCAAAAATTAAACCGGCGTTTGGTTTCCGCGAAGAAAAACTCGCTACCATGTTAAAGATGTTGTGGAATATGTTTGGCTGGGGGACGTGGATTCGAACCACGATTGACGGTGTCAGAGACCGCTGTCCTACCATTAGACGATCCCCCAAAACTGAGGCGCGCAACATAATGGGATTATAAAGCGCCGTCAAACCCTATTCTGTTTGATTATTGCGCCTGGCTTATGCGGAAGATTCGGGCGAAACCACGCTGGCTGTAGCAATCACAGCCCCAAGGCCACCCACAAGGCCGCCGCCGATCAGTAGCGGCAACAACAATACCAAGTTGCTTAAATCCACCTGCATGGTGGCTAACCATGCATCACTTCCCAACACGACAGGCCATAGCAGCAACCAGGCGGCAAGCCCTGCTGCCCCTCCGAGCAGCATACCTTCGAGAATAAACGGCATGCGTACAAACCATTCCTGCGCCCCCATTAAACGCATCAGATGAATCTCGTCGGCCCGCGCCAACAGGGTCATGCGCAGGGTGTTGGAAATAATCAGCGCCATGGCCAGCGCCAGAATCAGCGAGGCGAACCAGACCAGATACCTGGCCCGGGTAATCCAGTGATGGGCGCCAGCCAGGCTGACTTCATCCGCATTGATGCGGGCGTCAAAACGGGAGGCGATATCACGAATATCGGCAAACAGGAACTCGGCCTGTTCATCCTGCAGGGATAATTCAAAGGTGATTGGCAGGCGTGCAGCCAGCTCTTGCTGCTTCATGCCGGCATCACCCAGCCAGCCCTGCATCCAGCGCGCCGCCTCCTCGGCTGAAATCTGCCTGACCGAGGCAATGCCCGGAATGCTTGCCAGCTTCGCTTTGAGCGGGGTGGACTGGTCGGCATGATCGGCATCCAGATAGACATGAATCTTAATATCATCCTGCCAGCTGCCCACCCATTGTCCGGCGGCCTGCATGCCGAGCCAGATTGCGCCGACGGCCCACAGTGCAATGCAAACAATCATCAGCGCCAGAATCTGGTGAATGCCGAACGGGGGCAGGTGAAAACCGCCGGGCAGGCGCGGATTGACCTTGTCGGGGATGGCGTCCGTACGTTTATTCATGATAAGCCTTCATGCATACACCGGGCCGGTCAGTGAGCCGGCATGCAGTTGTACGACGCGACCGGGGTGCGATTCCAGCAGGTGCAGGTCGTGGGTGGCCATGATCACGGTCGTGCCGGTTCGATTGAGCGCCATCAGGTAATCGAGTACCCGGCGGGCCGTATCGACATCCAGATTGCCGGTCGGCTCATCGGCCAGAATAACAGCCGGATTGGCGGTCATGGCGCGGGCAATGGCGACACGTTGCTGTTCGCCACCGGACAGCGCTTCAGGATATGACCACAATCGGTCGGCCAGCCCGACATAAGCCAGCACTTTGCGCACGCGCGGAATCAGGCGTTCGGTTTTCCAACCCTGCACGCGCAGTGGCAATGCGACATTTTCAAATACGGTGCGCGAAAATAACAACCGGTGATCCTGAAAAATAATGCCGGTATGACGCCTGAGTTCGCGAATTTTGGACTGGTTGGCTGAACGCATATCCGTTTTTTGCACGCTCAGCGTGCCGGAAGTCGGGCGAACACCGCCATAACACATGCGCAGTATTGACGATTTTCCGGCCCCGCTTTCACCGACCAGATAAACGAATTGCCCTTGCTCAATAGCCAGCGTCAGGCCGGAAAGCGCTACTTTTCCAGTCGGGTATCTGAGCATAAGCTGCTGCATGTGAATCAGGGGATGATCGCTTGGCATGGTTGCAAACGGTAGCTTCGAGTTCCCTGCCTGTCACTGTCGGGCGGGTTTATTGTGCCGGGTTTCGATGCCGCGCTGCTGACAAATGGCAGCGATATATTCAATATGCGCGCATGTTTCTCGAATGCCCGCATTGCCATGTCAATTATGATATTACGCAGGATGTCGCTGATACCGTATTCGTGTGCCATCAATGCGGTCAGGAATTCAGCGAGCATGCCAGAGCAGTCGCTGACCAGCCGGGCGAAGCAGAACAGGCTCCGGTTCGAAAAACAGCCCATATCTGGCCATGGTTACTGACCATTCTGATCCTGCTTGCCAGCGCCGGTTTTTGGGTACAGAAAGATGCCTGGCTGGATAATCGCCAGTTGCGCAGTAGCCTGATCAATATCGGCTTTGCTATGCCGCTACGCGCCAAAGACTGGCGCATCGTTCCGGCGAGCGTGCAGCCGGAATGGATCAGGCGCAAGGATGGCAGCCGGATATTGCTTATTCACGGCGATATTAAAAATCTGCTGAGTAGCGATATGCCATTGCCGCGCATCCATATTATCTTTTTCTCAAAAACAGAACCGGATACACAGATAGGCACATCCATGCTTAAGATCGTGTTGGCATCATCTGGAAAACAGGTGAATCAGGAGTCGAATCAGACTGCCGTCAGGGACGCTGTCCCGGTGTCGGCATTGGGTCAGCGCAGCTTTATGGTGATAGCGAAATCAGTTCCCGGAGGAACCGGCGATTTTACGCTGACGCCTGCGCTCCGTTAGCATGCTTTGCCAGCGACCTTGCCAGCACATCATTCAGATTGCTGAGTCGCCATGGTTTTCGCAATACCAGATAGGGCGTATCCCTATCCGGGAGTATCGCCTCATGTTTGTCGTAGCCGGTCATCAGAACAACCGCAAAATCCTTGCGCACGCCGCTCATATGCCTGGCCGCTTCCATGCCTGACGCCTTTGGCATCACCATGTCCAGAATAGCCATATCCAGTTGTTCAGCATGCTCATTGAACAAGGCCATGGCATGTTCGCCGTTGCAGGCTTTGAGTACGCGGTAATTGGCGCTCTCCAGAATACTGCTCAATGCCTCCAGCACGCCGGTATTGTCATCGGCGACAAGGATCAGTTCACCCGCCCCCTGACGTAGCGACGTCGATTTTTCATGAACTTCATCATGCTCGCCTGTAGACAACGGCAGATAAATAGACATGCACGTACCTGAGCCCGGAGCACTCTCCATATCAATGGCACCTCCCAGCACTTCAATATAACTTTTGACCATAGCCAAACCCAGCCCGGTTCCGATATCGCTGGGCTTGGTGGTGAAAAACGGTTCAAATACCCTGTCGCGCGTTGCCTGATTCATGCCGACGCCGTTATCGCGCACGCTTATGCAGGCCCATGCCTGCTCTGTATCGGCCGATAAATCTGTGCGGCTGGGCAGCTGTTGCGGTACCGTAACCAGTTTCGTGCTTAATTCGATTCGAGCCTTGCTGTCGCCGTTGTCACCGCTTCGATCCAATACGGCATGGGTGGCATTGACGATCAGATTCAACAACGACTGCTGCAATTGCACCGGATCACAGCTGATCATCAGATCCCTGTTTTCCACATGACACACGAATTCAATATTTTCCGGTACGGACACGCTGGCAAATTTAGCCAGCTCCTTGGTGAACGGTGCCAGGTCAATATTCTTCACATCGGGGATATCCTTGCGCGAGAAGCTGAGTAACTGGCGCACCATGCCGACGGCTCCGTAACCCTGTTTTTCCACGTCCTCGATGCGTTCGGCCAGTTGCGGGGAATCTTTCAAACGGCTTCTGACCAAATACAGATTACCCAGCATGCCGGCCAGAACATTATTGAAATCATGGGCGATGCCGCTGACCAGCATGCCGACTGCCTCCATTTTTTGTGATTGTCTGAGTTTATTTTCCATCTCCACCATGTCGGAAATATCCCGGTGGACGGCAACAAAGGACAACACCCCCTGCTCATCCCGAATCGGCGTAATACTGGTTAATGCATCATAACAGGTCTGATCAGCGCGATAACGCTTATGATGACCGGACCATGATGTTGCTTGCTGCATACTGTTTGTGAGTGCCTTAAATTCAGGCGAAGCCTTGTCCCAGAAATTCAGCACAGAAAAGCCCGCCATATCGGTCGCGCTCAATCGTGCATTGCGACAGAAAGCTTCATTGGAAAATTCGATATGACCTTCTGCATCAAAGATACAGACTGCTTCATCCGACTGCTGCAATGCGCTGGCCCAGCGCAGATTCTCTTTTTCCAGTTCTTTGGTCTCGCTGACATCATGGAACAGCCCCACCCAGAGCTGCACTTGTCCATACGCATTCAAAATCGGGTTCAGATGCAAATCATTCCAGAATGAACTGCCATCCTTGCGCCGATTGCGTTGCAGCACCCGAATACTTTTTTCCTGTCGCATGGCTTGCCGGGTTTGTTGTAATACATTCTGATCAACATCATCGCCGTACAACAGGCGGGGATTTTTGCCTATCAACTCATCGGCATGGTAGCCGGTGATGCGCGTAAAGGCAGGATTGACATAGGTGATGGGGTGATCTTGCTGATGCGGATCAGTGACTACGACGCCGACATCAAGATTGTTCACCAGCGTGTTGAATAAATCGTTCTGCTGTTTGGCCTGTTTCAGCGGTTTGATCACCTGGTTGAAAATAACAATCGAGGAAATGATCCCCAGCAGCAATGCATCGGAAACGCCAGCCCACAACGAGGCGGAGTTGATGCCAATGAAATGATAGCAAGTCATAATGAGTGCTTCGGTGAAAACAATGACCAGCAATAACTTGATACCAAGCTGTAAAGAAGTGCGGCTCAACAAATTTTTCAAGGCTTTCATAGTTGCCAACTATCGCGACCGAGAAAGTTTTCTATATAGGGAGATTCCTTAACATTCTCACCTCTTCATGCAGGGAGGCTATTTCTTCAGTCAAAGTTATTTGTGATGCTTGTAAATCTTGTTGTGTGTTTTTTAAAGAAACTTGATATCGCTGAATATTATTAGTGGCTTTCTCTATTTTGTCATCAATAGTCGTTGCCGCATTCCATACAATGACTGCCGCACCTACAAACACTGCTGCAACCAAAGTAGAGATTGCATTTGTAACGACTGAATTCCAATTTATCATTTTTTGCTCATTTGGCATTTATTTCTCCATATTTAACTACTTATTCCCTTTAGCGATAATGACATCTTCTCCAAAAATGGTTTCCTGAATCTATTTTGACAAATGCGTTTTTGCCTCGTGGATGGTAACTTGACCCATGGCAGCCTTCTGTACCGGAAATAACTTAGCCAAGCAAATAGTCATGTCAATTACTGGACTTCTACAAGACAGGATCGTTTTCCAAAAACGGAGTGCCATACTCGGCCTCTGCCTCGTGAACGGCCCAGTGAATTGCTTTGATTGTATGGTTTCCAACCCCTCTGATGCATGTCAATTCTTCTGCACTGGCAGTGAGTATGGCGACAACGCTGCCAAACTCCTTCAATAGCAAGCGCGCCCGCTCCGGCCCGATGCCGGGCACACCTTGCAGAATATGCATTTGGGTTTTACGTTTGCCGCGCGGGCGAACACCATGGCGGTGCAGGGCTCCGCTGGCGATGGATTGATTTTGGCGTGCGGTATAAACCATCAAGTGGGCGGTTTCCTGTAGGTTGCGAGAACGCAGCAGCGGGATGCCAAGAAATACTGTCAGGGTAATCAATGCGCCTTGCAGGGCTTCGCGCCGCATGCCGTTTGAAACGAGATCGTTGCTTGTCCCTTCCAGTATGATGATGCCGCGCTTGTTAGACTGCGCAAGTTTGCTCCCCTGCCTGAATATGCGGCCATCTTTTACCGAGGTAGCGAGATCTGTCAGTGTTTTGCGCTCAAATAGCAGTTTATCATCGACTGCGTAATCGCCACAGTTCAGGCGTTTTACTGAAACCGAAACTGATTCCATGCCGTTGAAAACATCCAGAATTCCGCTTCGTATCTCTCGATCATCGACGACGATGCGGGTTTGCATGGATGTGAACTATGCGGCGTTCAAAATGCCTGCGGTGCGGATGGTTCGGCGACTGGCGCTGTATCGGTTGGCGGCGTAGCTGACGCAGTTTGATCTTTGGCAGGTGTTTTTGCCGGTGTTGTTTTTGTCGTGCCTGGCGGTGTTGTTTCTGTAGTGGCTGGTGCCGGTTCTACTGCGCTGCTGTCCGGAGCGGTTGTCGTTGGTTCTGCGGCGGCGGGCTGCTCCGGGGCTGCGCTTGGTTCGGCTTGTGCAGGTTCAGGCGGTGTAGATTCAGACTGTGTGGATTCGGGCCGCACGATTTTAGCAGGTGCGCTTGTTTCAGGCGCAGTTTCCGGTTCGGCGGCTGGCTCAGTAGCAGATTCAATGCTTGCAGGCGGCGTTGTTTCTGTTGGGGCCGGGCTGGCCAGTTGATCGCTGATCGCGGTCAGCGTTTTGAGCATATTTTCCACTTCGGTAATGGCTGCTTTTGTTCCTTCGCCAGCCAGATTGCCGATGTCCTGAATATTCTGTAGTGCTTTTTTCAGTTTGGTCTGGATCAGGTTTTCGCGGTTGCTTTTGATCTGCGCATCGAGGCGGGCGATTTGGCCAGATATACCGGTAGTCTGGTTCTCCATCTGGGCAATACGCGCTTCCATGGCGCTGTTGTCATGGCCCTGAGCTGCCGAATATACAGCATAGCCGGCCAGAATCAGCGCGATGAATGCAATAATGATTGATGCGTGTGGTGTGCAGGAACTACCGCGCTTGCAGCGGGAACTTTCGGCAGGCGGTGTTGTCGTGGAATCCATACCAGATGATTCTTTCACCGTTTCAGTTGAATTTTCAGACATGGTTCCTCCAGGGGATTCATTGTTCATCATGCAGCCGTTATCCTGATCATATTGGCCATGGCGTGCAACACACGATTGTACAATCCCTTGTTGTGGCGGTGGAAGGAGCGTAATGCCATGATTCGCGCATCGTCAAATATCGGGGTGGATATGAACATTCAGGAACAGATGGAATTGCTGACACGCGGGGCACTGGAGATTTTGCCGGCTGGGGCGCTGGAAGCAAAACTGAAACTGGCAGCCAAAGAAGGCAGACCGTTACGTGTGAAAGCAGGTTTTGATCCGACGGCACCTGATTTGCATCTGGGCCATACTGTGCTTCTGGAAAAACTGCGCCAGTTTCAGCATTGCGGCCATCAGGTGGTATTTCTGATTGGCGATTTCACCGGCACGATTGGCGACCCGACCGGAAAGAATGAAACACGGCCACCGCTCACGCATGATGAAGTGCTGCTCAATGCCGAAACCTATAAAGAGCAGGTATTCAAGATACTCGACCCGGCTCTGACCGAAGTACGTTTTAATTCCGAGTGGCTGGGCCAGTTGACGGCTGCCGATCTGATTCGCATTGCCGGTAAAGCTACGGTGGCGCGTATGCTGGAGCGCGATGATTTCGAAAAACGTTATCAAGGCGGTCAGTCGATTTCCATTCACGAATTCCTCTATCCGCTGGTGCAGGGGTATGATTCGGTGGCGCTGGATGCCGATGTGGAGCTGGGCGGCAATGACCAGAAATTTAACTTATTGATGGGACGTCAGCTACAGGGTGCGTATGGCAAGGCACAACAGGTGATCCTGACCATGCCGCTGTTGGAAGGGCTGTACGGGGTCAATAAAATGTCCAAGTCGCTGAATAATTACGTTGGCGTGGCAGAACCGGCCAAAGAACAATTCGGCAAGTTGATGAGTGTGTCCGACGATCTGATGTATAAATACTATGAACTGCTTAGCGATGTGGATTTAGACGAAATTAAAACGATGCACCCGATGGAGGCCAAGAAGCAACTGGCCGCCATGATTGTCGAGCGTTTTCACGGCGCAGGTTCGGGAGCTGAGGCACGGGCCGGTTTTGAGGCGCAGTTCGCCAAAAAAGAGGTTCCGGATGATGTGCCTGAAGCGAGTTTATCGGCTGAAGACGGGGCATTATGGATTGTCCGCGCTCTGAGTCAGAGCGGTTTAACTGCGTCCAATGGTGAGGCCATCCGTATGGTCAAACAGAATGCACTCTCCATCGACGGCGAGAAAGTGACTGACAAAGATTACCAGTTAAAACCGGGTGGCCCGTACCTGATCAAGCTTGGTAAACGTAAATTCGTCAATCTGACCGTGACGGACTAGCGCGCATGGATTTTTCGACCCCGTGATATGCAAGCTATCATGGGGTAAAAAAAGCATGTGGACATTTAGCATTTTCAACAGAAGCATACAATCATACCCGTTATTGTAACTATCTTGCCATCATTGCTAATGATATGCGGAAACATGCGCCAAAGCCTTACAATCAAAGGGGAAAAGCAACAGGTCATGGCGCATCTGCCGATGCAAGAATTTTGATACTGCGTGGATACCGCCAGATCAACTCCGAGCGCGCTGTGCAGTTTCGCCACGGCGCAAAACAAACTGCATTGGGCCATTCATGGTCAGACGGCAGCGGAAGTCATCTATCACCGTGCCGATGCTGGAAAAGAGCAGATGGGGCCCTCCACATGGAAGGATGCGCCCACAGGGAAAATTCAGCATTACACTTCGTAGTCCGCCACCGTTCGGGTAATCGCAGCTGCTTTGACCAGAGGAACAACAGCCTGATGCTCCGGGTGTTTCTGATAGGATTCCAATGCCGCACGACTCTCCAGTTCGGCAATCAGCACTACATCGGCAGACTGATCCGTCGCAAGAAAATCAATGCCAACTTCAATATGCAATAGCCCCGGAATCCTGCCTTGCAATGCTTCCAGCCGCGCCTTGATGTTCGCTGCATCCGATTTATCCCGCAGTTTCCACATCACGATATGTTTCACCATCTTACCCCTCACTCTACATGCACATTGCACATGGCAAAGATGCCCGGTTTACCTTCCATAAATCCTGCCAGACGGGATACGTCAGTCATGCTCTGCAATGCCGGCGTGGACAGCCATGTTCCGGTCAGTATCGACAAGCGCGTACCGATATGCGCAAGAATTTGCGCGGCCAGCGAATCGGCATCGCCAAATAACTCCACCATAATCATATCACGCAAACCCAATGGCAGGGTGATTCGTCTCGTACTATAGTCCTGTTCAATGCTGGCCAGCGTGGCGGCAGCTTGAATGGCATCGTTAAAATCGCCCAGCGAATCGACCAGCCCAAGCCGCTGCGCATCCAGTCCGCTCCAAACCCTTCCCTCCGCCAGTGCCGCTACTTTTGCAACCGGCATGTGCCTGCCGCTGGCCACAACCTGTAAAAACCGGTGGTAAATATGCTGCATGGACAATTGCATCATTTTGGTCAGTTCCGGCGGCAGAGCCCGATCCACCCGGATGCCGCCAGCGATAGATGTCGTGCCCAAACCATCGCTGTGCACGCCCAGAGTTTCCAAACTACGCTGCATATTGGGCAGTACGCCAAACGCGCCAATGGAGCCGGTGATCGTGGTTGCCGAGGCCCAGATTTGATCGGCTGGCGCGGCTATCCAGTAACCGCCCGAAGCCGCCATGCCGCCCATCGAAACTACCACCGGCTTACCCGCTTTTTTTAAACGTACGATTGCACTGCGAATGGCTTCAGATGCTTGCGCACTGCCGCCGGGACTATCGATTCTAAGCACAACAGCTTTGATCTGCGCATCAAGCCGGGCCTTGTTCAGCATCTCGATCATGCTTTCACTGCCCACCGAACCGGGCGGCTGCTTGCCATCGGCAATCATGCCGCTGGCTGTGATAATGCCCACCTGATCAGCTTTGGAAGATGGATTGTTGTCGTCAGTCGCACGCAGATATTGGCGGAAATCGATGCTGTCATATTCACCGGATGCCACATTCATGGCACCGGCGATATAATCCTGAATACTGCCATGATCGGCCAGTGCATCGATTAAGCCTTCTGTTTTGGCCAGTTCGGCTGTACTGCCACCGGCTTCAGCCAGATATTTCGAGGGATGATCCAGCACCGTCTGCAAACGATTCGCCTTGATATTGCGCATCTTTGCAATATCGTTTTTATAAGCGCTCCACAACACATCCAGCAAGGCCCGGTTGGATTGTCTGTCCTCATTCGACATATCATTGCGGATTAACGGTTCAATCGCCGCTTTGTATTTTCCGGCGCGGAATAACTGAATATCAATATGCAGTTT
>CAZKME010000064.1:0-10974 GCA_964553725.1 uncultured Zetaproteobacteria bacterium | reverse complement strand
CTTTTCAGCCATGATGGTGTTTCCTGTTATCACGATTATGGTGCTGGGTATTTGCCTGTGGCTGGCATCGAACAGGACGCCGTTGTCCATCAAGGATCACCCGAACCAACGTTCCTTGCATACGATGGCCACTCCGCATACGGGTGGTCTGGCGATACTGCTGGGAATAGGCATGGCATGGGCGTGGTATGCAGGCCAACATGAGTGGCCTGCTGCGCTGAACTGGATTGCTTTTTCCATGTTGCTTGTAGCTACGGTCTCTTTTCTCGATGACGTAAAAACGCTTTCACCTCTGCTCAGACTGGCCGTGCATGGCATAGCCGCATTCGTGCTGGTATCCAGCGGCTTAACGCTGTCAGGCATGATTGGCACCGTGATTTCATGGTTTGCCATTGTATGGATGATGAATCTCTATAATTTCATGGATGGCATGGATGGATTGGCGGGCGGTATGGCCGTATTCGGCTTCGGCTTTCTTGGTTTGGCTGCATGGTTATCTGGGAACCTTGAATATGCGCAGCTTTCCTGGGTAGTCGCGGCGGCGGCATTGGGTTTTCTCATACCGAATTTGCCGCCTGCCCGTATCTTCATGGGCGATACAGGTGCAGTCACGCTGGGCATGCTCGCGGCGGCCTTCTCTCTGTGGGGTGTCCACGATCATATCTTCCCGGTCTGGTTCCCCATACTTGTTTTCTCACCGTTCATCGTGGATGCAACCATCACTCTGATCCGGCGTGCTCTGCGCCGCAAAAAAATATGGCAGGCGCATCGCGAACATTATTACCAGAAGATGGTGTTGAACGGCTGGCGGGATCGTAATGTTCTGGCTATTGAATATATGCTGATGCTTGGTTCCGGCTTAACCGGCATATTCCTCTTGAACGTATCTGTACCCTGGCAAGTGGCAGTCTTATCTGGATGGGCAATCATGTATTGTCTGATCATGTTTGCTATTGAATCGAAAATAAACCGGGAAAGAGTAAGGATGCATGAGTAGCTCCGGTGGAACATCCCCTCCATTATTCGGAGCGGGCATCGCCCGTTTGCAGGCTTTATGCGCATACCCGGTATTTCCCGGCCTTTGTATTGCTGTCGTATTGTTTCCTTTTTCGGTGGCGGCATGCAATGTCGTTTCAGGGCTTGTGTTGGTTTTTGCTTTATTGTCCGGTATTTTATGGCAAGGCATACGTGTTTTTGTTGTGAATTCTACAACCTTGGGGCTTTGCTTTATTGCTTATTTCCTGTTAATGATAGGCGGATTACTCTGGAGTATTGATTTTCATTGGGGGCTGCATGTGCTGGGTCGGCAATGGTATTGGTTGCTTCTGCCTGTGCTTATTGTTTCTCTGGCAGAGCCTGAAAAAAGAAAAAATTTCTTATTGATGATATCTGCGGGATTGACTGTTAATTTAGTGTTTTGCGTATTGCAGGCATTTGAGTATGTGTCTGTGACGACAGTAGCTGGATCCAGTGCAAACGATGCGACGGGTCATATAGGACACATTGGTTTTGGTCTCATCTATGGCGTTTGGGCAGCATGGCTGACTTTTATTGGATTGCACCTGCATGGTATCAGGCGCTGGAGTGTTTGGGGACTGGCTTGCTGGGCTTATATCATGGTTTTTGCCGCGCAGGGTCGAAGCGGTTATGTGGTGGCGATATTGATGCTTATGGTGGTGCTGTTTAAATCATTGCAGGGCATCAGTATGGTGCGGTTACTCTCCCTCATGATGGGAATGCTCATGCTTACTGCATCGGTTCTGTTTTTTGGCTTCGGGAAAGATCGGATTTATGGTGCCTGGGTAGCTGTGAACAGCATCAGCCAGGTAAGTATCGATAAAACACAGGCGAGTCCTAGTTCTTCAGCGATTAACTATCGATTTTACATGTGGAAAACGGCTCTTTCTATATGGGGTGACCATAAACTTGCAGGGGTCGGCACTGGCGGCTTCCCTGCTGCTGTACGCGATCGATACGATGTTGGCCGCCTTGATCTCAATGCGTTTGGCGGACATGAACAAAAAGTGCTTATGGCTCACCCTCATAACCAATATTTACTCAATCTTGTGCGTTGGGGTCCTGTCGGGCTGTTGGTATTCTTGGCATTACTGTTTCTCTGGGTCAAAGAGGGATGGACTCAATCGTGGAGGTCACCAGCAGAAGGCGGGCGGGTGATGATTAGCCTGTCAGGACTGATGTTAGCCATAGCAGGACTATTCGAGCCAAGTATGGAAGAGCATTTCTCCGCTGTTTTTGCAGTTCTATTGCTTGGGACTGGCTTGGCTCAATGTTATGAAATGACTCGGAAAAAGGAAGTTGCCAATCAATGGGATCCTGGATATTCGACATAAGGCGTTGTTATTTCGTAACAATGCCTAAGGATGGTTTCTGAATGGTGCCAACGCCACAGTCTTGGCTCATGTTTCTGGTAATATGTGGTTGTGTGGAACTGTACACGTTCCTTATCGGAGGTGCGGTGCGGCTTCAGCCGCGCTGTATGATCACGAGGTGGATTAATCCACAGCACATATTTCATACCTTGTCTGCTCTGTGCTAGCTTTGCTCACATGGAAATGATATGCGTTTTTTAAATCCTAAAACAGATTTTGCTTTCAAACGAATTTTTGGTTCGGCAGAAAGCAGTGATATTTTAATCAGTTTTCTCAATGCGATTTTAAGCCTGCAATCCCCGCATCGCATTCGCGATGTTGAGATTATCGATCCCTACCTGGCCCCCAAGATTAAGGGCATGAAAGACACCTATCTTGATGTGAGAGCCAAAGATGAATCGGGTAAATCATACCTTATTGAAATGCAGGTGCTTAATGTTGAAGGATTTGAACAGCGTATTTTGTATAATGCCTGTAAAACCTATGCAGGGCAATTGAATGGCGGAGAAGCTTATCATATTTTGACTGATGTGATTGCCATTACGATTACTGATTTCATTATGTTTAAAGAGCTTGATGGTGTGGTGAACAGCTTTAAGTTGCGTGCTGAAAACGGGCATGTGTATCATGATGATCTGGAACTTGTGTTTGCCGAGCTTCCGAAGTTCGATAAGACAGAAGATGAATTAACAGGTGATTTGGATCGTTGGTTCTATTTTCTCAAATCCGCTTCATCCTTGCAGGCCGTGCCCAAAAGCATGGCCGCTGATGCTGCGATTCAACATGCCTTTCATATTGCCAATAAAGCAGGCTTGAGTCGTGGCGAACTGGATGATCAGGAACATCGTGAAATATTCATCCAGGATCAGCGTGGCGCTTTATCTCTGGCTAAAAAGCAGGGCTTGCAAGAAGGAATAGAGCAAGGAATACAACAAGGCGACAGCAAGGCAAGAATACATATTGCACAATCCTTGCTGGAAGTATTGGATGATAACGCTATTGCGAATAGTACAGGCTTAAGGCTGGAGGAAATACAGCATTTACGGAAGGGCGATGACAAAAAAAGTCATTATTAGGAGAAATAAATGGGTTTAGTAAATGCTGATGTTAGCCATAGCAGGACTATTCGAGCCAAGTATGGAAGAGCCGCCCGAAAAATGCCACATTCAGAAGTCGGCGTGCCAATTGAGGCATCATCGGGTACCGTACGCAGATGAGTATTGATAAACGGCTGTTGAGGGGCATATGAACATCGCTTTCTGCGCTGTTGAACATTGCATTTCAGAGGCCAATGGCACGGATGCGCTTGAAATCGGTTTGCCTGCGCCTGGCGTGAAAAGCGCTGATAAAGTCACCATGGTTGCCGGGGCAGGATTATAATGAGCGCATCCCGGCCTGCTCCCCAACACTCCCTGATTATTCCAGTGTATAAAAATGAGGAGAACATTGCCTCCTTGTTACAGGCATTGACGATACTGAATGACACCATCAGTGATTTTGAGGTGGTCTTTGTGGTCGATGGTTCGCCAGACCGTAGTTATGCCATGTTGCTGGAGTTGTTGCCCGATGCCGGTTTTCAGTCGCAGTTGATTCTGTTATCCCGAAACTTTGGTTCCTTTGCCGCTATCCGACGTGGGCTTGAAGAAGCCAGGGGTGTGTTTTTTGCCGTTATGGCGGCTGATTTGCAGGAGCCTCCGGAATTAATTACTGATTTCTTCCGGCTGCTGGACAAAGGTGAACATGATATTGTCTTTGGCGTGCGGCAAGCAAGGAACGACCCGCCTGTCACAGCTATGTTATCCCACTGCTTCTGGACCTTATACCGAAGGCTTGTGATCCATGACGTACCCAATGGCGGCGTCGATGTGTTTGCCTGCAACCAACAAGTATGCAAGGCCATTTTGATGCTGGAAGAGATTAACACATCCCTGATCGGCCAGATGTTCTGGGTGGGGTTCAGGCGTGGGCATATCGACTACGAAAGGCGTAAAAGAGAGCATGGCGTTTCGGCATGGAGCGTATCGCGTAAATTGCGCTATATGTTTGACAGCGTCTTCGCCTTTTCCGATTTGCCGATTCTGATGTTTTTGTGGCTGGGCGGTTTCGGGATTGTGACGTCCATTCTTGTTTCAGTCATTGTGATAGCATCATGGATGTTATCGCTGATTACCGTGCCGGGTTATGCGCCGATTATTTTAAGTATTTATTTTATCGGTTCATTGCTGATTCTGGGGCAGGGCATCATTGGCAGTTATGTGTGGCGCTGTAATGAAAACACCAAACGCCGCCCGATTACCCTGGTGCATAAGCAGCACTGTTTTGATTCAGCAACAAAGTAGATTTACTGCGCATCACGCCCTGATGGCGGAGATTTCCCGTTTTGTTACCACGGGAGGAATAAATACGCTGCTGACGCTGTTATTGTATCAATTGCTGGTCACATGGTTCAGCCCCCAATGGTCGTATGCTATGGCCTGGTTATCCGGCTTTGTGTTTGTCTGTTTCGCATATCCAAAATATGTATTTCGCAGTGGAAAAAGCTCGCCCGGACAGTTGCTTTTACTGTTGCTTCTGTATGTATCATCCTTTCTGCTGGGCTTGTTTCTGATGGATATGGGCGTGCTATGGGGATTTCATAAGCGGGTGTCGGTGATTGCAGTGATTGTGGTGACATCCGGCATCAATTATA
Organism: uncultured Zetaproteobacteria bacterium; assembly: GCA_964553725.1. Taxonomy (GTDB): domain Bacteria; phylum Pseudomonadota; class Zetaproteobacteria; order Mariprofundales; family Mariprofundaceae; genus Mariprofundus. Next base: position 5,895 of record CAZKME010000064.1, on the reverse strand, counting down.
TATTGGCAAAGCTGCTGTTCAGCGACAGGGCTGCGGGGCTATTCAGGCATAGTCCGGCTAAATAGAGGTTAAAAAATACAATGGATTATTTTGTGCACGAACAGGCGATATGCGAATCCGGCATGATTGGCAGCCGCACGCGTATATGGGCATTTGCACATATTCTGCCACGAGCGGTGCTGGGCCAGGATTGCAATATCTGCGATGGTGTTTTTATTGAAAACGACGTGATTGTCGGTGATCGTGTCACCATCAAATGCGGCGTCCAGTTGTGGGATGGCATGCGTTTGATGGACGATGTGTTTATCGGATCCAATGCCACATTCACCAACGATAAACATCCGCGTTCAAAACAATATCCAGAGACATTTCATCAAACAGTCATTGAGGCTGGAGCCACGATTGGTGCCAATGCTACATTGTTACCGGGACTTCGTATTGGCATGGGGGCCATGGTAGGGGCTGGTGCCGTCGTGACAAAAGATGTGCCGCCTAAAGCCGTGGTGGTCGGCAACCCGGCCACGATTGTCGGCTACTCAGGCATGAATCGTATGACTGATGATGCATTGCCGGATACGCTATCCGCCACATTTCCATTACAACTGGGGGTGGGCGGTACGGAATTATGGCAGTTGAACAGTTATGAAGATATGAGGGGGTCGTTGGTCGTCGCCGATTTTTCTGTTGATCTTCCCTTTGTGCCCCGGCGCTCATTTATGGTGCATCATGTTCCATCCAGAGATGTCAGGGGTGAACATGCCCATCGCATCTGCGAGCAGTTTCTGGTCTGTATCTGTGGCAGTGTTTCTGTTGTTGTCGATGATGGACAGGTTAGCAAGGAGTTATGTTTAAGCAGTGCTGATATGGGTCTCTATATCCCGACCTTGATTTGGGCTGTTCAATATAAGTTTTCAAGCGATGCAAGGCTGCTGGTCTATGCTTCGCAGCCCTATAATTCAGCAGAATATATTCGTGACTACGAGACTTTTTTGAGCGCCGCCAGTAAGCAGGCGGGCGTCAAACCGTAGTCGCTCCGATGGTGATTGATCGCTATATTCTAAGGCTATGGCTTGGCCCTTTTTTGGGTGGGCTGATACTGGTTTTAAGCGTCTTGTTGCTGGGACGTTCATTGAAGCTGCTTGGACAAGTTTCCGGCAGCGCTGAATTGTGGTCTATTATTGGTCAGTTGCTGGTCGTGACGCTACCTTACTTCCTGTTACTGACAGTACCAATGGCGTTTTTTCTGTCGATGCAGAATACCATTTCATCATTGCAGCAGAGTAGTGAGATGGATGCTTTGCGGGCATCGGGGGTATCTTATCGTCGGCTATTTCGTTCTCTGGCCCCCATTGTATGTTTATTGTGGTTATCATTGTCCTATGCGTCTGTTGTCCTGATGCCTCAGGGCCAAATAGCCTTTTACAATGTGTTGGCAAAAGTCATTGCGATGAAAGGGATGATTAGTTTTTCTCCGCAGCATTTCACTGAAGGCATTGATGGCATTACGGTTTATGTCGATGGTGAAGATAAAGAAGGCATTTACCAGGGCGTTATTCTGGACGATAGCAGGGGCGGCATACCGGTTCTTTATACTGCCAGGTCGGCACAGTTTGATAAGAATGGGGATAATCTCGATTTACGCATGAATGATGGTGTTCGTTTTGAAGGCTTTGGCGCTGACCAGCGTATGTTAACTTTTGAGAAATACATGGTGTCGATCCCGATTGCCATCGGCAACTTGAAACGACAACATTCCAGTGACCATGTCACCATGATGACGCCGCAAGAATTGTGGCAGGCCGTCGGTAAAAAAAGCCCTGGCGCAGTTGCCGAATGGAATCGGCGTTTACTGCTGCCGACCACAGTGCTGGTTCTGTTCTTTTTTGCATTGCCCTTTTCATTAACCCAGAAACGTTCCGGCAAAGCCGGCTCAATGATTGCGGGCATCGTGCTGCTGGTGATGATTTATAATCTGCAACTGATGTTGCACAGGCAGGTAAGCCTCGGTGTTTTTCCGGGCTGGACGATGTGGGCGGAACAGGGGACGCTGTTGTTTCTGGGTATGTTTCTGTGGAAGCGGGCTGAAGCGGACAGATTACCCAAAGTCTTTTCACAGACAGGTGAATGGGTTTATTTGCTACACCAGTTTCTCATGCAAAAAATCGGGCGCAGGCTTGGCAAAAGCTGATTACGGATTATAAATTGAAACCTAGATCCTGCAAGTCCTCGCACATACATAGCGCAAGCTCTTGATTCATCTGGCATATTGAAAAAACACTCATCACCAATAAGGTGACTACATGTTTTTTCAATACACCATCTAAACCAATACCTCACACTCTGCACGCACGATCACTTGCAGGATCTAGGTGAAATATTTCCTATAACAATCCACTTGTTCCTGCGCGACAGTGTTCCAGTCGCGTTGAGTCAATGGCTTCCGGCAACCGATATCGCGTTCAATGGCTTCGGCCCAGTCACTAATCCTGGCATGGATGTTTAACACAACACCTTGATCCAGTTCTGATGCAATGCCGCAGGCATCCGAAATCACAACGGGTACCCCGGCGGCGCGTGCTTCGGCGATGACCATGCCGTACGGCTCCTGCCGGGCCGGATGCAACAGTAGATCAAATTGCGCGTAAAGCGGCGTGCTGTCTGTTTCACCCAATAATGTATAACCATCTTGCCAGCCTGAAAATAAATGACGAACTTCATCAGGGGCAGGGCCCGCCACGATGAATGTCATATCAGGGCGCTGTTTGCGGACTTCGGCGATAATCTGAACCGCAATATCGAGCCCTTTTCGCTTCCACTCCTTGCCGATAAAGCCAATAACGCCGCCCTGTGCTGAAACATGGCGATCCGGTCTGGCTGGAATATCGCTGACGCCCGGAGCAATCGGCGCGCTCAATCGGGCTAAAACAGCCGGATAATAGTAACGCAAAGAATCAGCGATTAAGGGAGAATTGGGAATCACGGCCCTGACTTGCGGGCCGCATATTTCGCGTTGTTCCAGCCAGAGATTGGCATAAATGCGGGGTGATATGCGTTTCCACCACGGCTTGTTTTTCACTGTGGCAAAGGGCGGGCCGTGAAAGGTGGTGAACTGGTGTATGCCGGTGCGCTCATGGCTGTGAATAATCATGGCGTTTGACTGCTGCGAGGCCACCCATGCCGAAACCCTGGCAGAAAAACGCAGGTGAGACAGCCAGCGCGGCTTAGGCGCAATATGACCCAATGCGACAATTTGAATTGCATCGGGAGTCGATTGCGCCTCGACTTGTTGGCATAGCACCGTGACATGATGCCCGAGTGCCGCCAGCTCCCGGCTCAGTTCCCAAACGTATCGTTCCATGCCGCCAACCGGGCCATAACGACGCACGATCAGCACAATATGTAACGCTGTCATGGCGGCGGTTGATCCCAGCCTTTGCGTCGCTCGCACAGTTTGGCATAACGATAAAACACGCCTTCCAGATTACTGAACGCAATCATGAAACCGGCCCAGCCATCGAGAAATCCGAGTTTGAGAATATAAATGCGGGTGAATGACCACAGGCCGCGAAACAATGCAGTCATCATGCCGGATTGTTTGCCCTGTCGTTCCAATCTGTCGATGCCAAGGGTGGAGTAGCGATTGGCCTTGTGCAGCAGTTGATCGAGATTTCTGAACGGGAACTGCCAGATATCCGATTGCATGTAGCCGACAGAACCGTGAATTTCGAATGCCTCATGCACTTCATCAGCGGCATCGAAACTCAACGCGCCGCTGCGGAACAATTGGGGTTGGCGGTAATCGGGATACCAGCCGCAATGCTTGATCCAGCGACCCATAAACCAGTTTTTTCGTGGCACATACCAGGCATCGGCGGCATCAGAACTGGCAATAATATTACGGATTTCTTCAGCCGCTTCGGGCGTACAGCGTTCATCTGAATCGAGGCTGAAAATCCACGCGTGCGAACAGGCCGCGATGGCATCGTTGCGCAGCTTTCCGAATCCCTCAAACTCAATCTGCACGACGGTGGCACCCAGTGCTTCTGCGATATCCGCCGTGCCATCGGTGCTGTGTGAATCAACGACAATTACCTCATCAGCCCACAGCACGCTGTTCACAGCCGCTGCAATTTTCTCCGCTTCATTGTAGGCGATGATATAGACGGATATTTCAGGCATCGCCGTCACCGGGTTTTTCAAGTTGCCTGAGTCCGCATATCGCTTCGATTCGCTGTTCATTCAGGCAAGCCTGCAACATCGCATCGTTATCTGCCAGTTGTTGGCGTGATGACTCTTGATGCCACAGGTGCAATACCGGCAAACCGCGCAAGTTACGCCGTTTGAAACCGGCATGTAGCAATCGCGCTGTTAAATCGGAATCTTCACGGCCCCAGCCCTCGAAATGCTCGTCGAAGCCATTGATACGAATCAATGCATCGGTGGGGCAGGACAAATGACAGCCGCGTATGCCTTCGAGTTTCATTGAAGCTTGAGAAAGGGCGGCTGGTGATAACAGGGGAAATAGCCGGTTTATATTGCCGCTGAGTCGTTGTTTGCACCACCAGAAGCCGGAACGATCTGTTTCAAATAACGGCAACCGGCATATGCTGTCAGTGAATGTTGCGGGCAGCAGTACGCGGCTGCCGCTGATAAAATAGCCTTCACCTGCATAGTGCCTGTGTGCAGCTACCAGTCCGGGCAGTGGAATGCAGTCGCCATCGGTGAGCAGGGTATGACTTTCGCTGATTTGGCCAATCACCCGGTTATGGATTCTGGCTTTGCGAAAGCCCTTGTCCGTCTGCCACAGGTGGTGAATAGACACCGGAAAATCAGCCTGAATATGCCGGATGAGCTGTTCGGTTTCATCTGTTGAGCCGTCATCGGCAATGTAGATGGAAAAATTATGATCTGTCTGGCGGCGATAGCCTTCCAGCGTCAGGCGTAAAAAGTCCGGCTGATTATAGGTGGAAATGATGACTGCAAGGGATGCACCGGGCATTGAACTACCTGTCCTTGAACAGGCCGTTCTCGGGTTGCGCGTAAATCAATGTAAAACCCACCCAGTTCAGCAACTGATAACCGTGCTCTTCCAGGTATAGATGCATGGGTAGTTCGAGAATTTTGTGAAGATCGGTCAAATGTGTTTCGGTCAGCAGAATTTTCGGTTGATAGCGTTGCATATCGAGCGAACGAATGACATTGAAGTCGTGGCCTTCGGCATCAATAGTCAGCAGATCAATTTGCCTGTCTTTGAATTCAGAAGCATCAATAATCTCGGTTAACGGTTTTGTTTCAATGTCAGTCTGGCTGTATACCGGCAACGGCGTATTTTTCGCCACGACCGGGTCAATGGTGGAGCCCAGTCCATAGCGGCTGAAATTATACACGGTGACGGTTGCATGCTTGTCGGAAACGGCGGCGTTGATGTTGGTGTCATGCGGGCGGGCCAGATTAAAGCATTTGATTTTAATAGCATCCATATCAATGTTGATGCCACGCCAGCCGCGTTTGTGCAGAAAGCAGGTATTGGAAAACTTGCTCGGGTGATAGCAACCGACATCGACATAAAATCCATCTCTGGCATGTTTATCGAGCCAGTCATTGATCACCACATCCTCGCCGAACTGGGAATGGTGTTTGCGGCGATGGCGGGTCAAATAGGTTTTTCTGAAGATATATAGTTTCTCAAGCAGGCTGGAAAACATCATGGTTTGTGTTCCATTTGAGCTGTTTGACCCGGTTGACGAATGGCAGTGACCGTAGGTTGCGGTGCAGTGTTCACCGGCTTGATCGGCGTTGTACGATAACTGGTTAAATGCGCATAAATATGGCCAAATTTAATTTTGGCTTTCAGCTTGATGGGGATATGACGCGCATCATCGGTCATCCACAGGG
>CAZKME010000063.1:0-11003 GCA_964553725.1 uncultured Zetaproteobacteria bacterium | reverse complement strand
CAGGTTATTGGTTATTGCGGGATTCAGCGAAACGCTTGCGGAAGCTTTGCGCCTGAATGTCGAGAATGATGCTGTGGTGGAACTGAAAAAGGTTCATTCAGAGGGCTTAGTGCTACCCTGAATATGGCATTTTGATAGCCCAACGATGAAAATATTTTACTTGCGGGGGTGGCTGCCAGTGTTTTGCTTGTGTCAGGGTGTGCCTCACTTCCAGCCCCAAGCGCCATGCAGGAAGATATCAAGGGCTATCAACTGCCGATGTCCCCATCAGACGGAAAAGCTATTGTTTATTCAACAGGAACCATCCATAGGCCTTATCATGGCCAGGTGAGTGCTGAAGGAAAAGGCTCCGCAGATATTTTGCGGAGCCTTTTTATTTAACGTTCGATGCATGCATCTGGTATTTTTATTGCCTACTCTTTCCAGTTTAGTGCATGACCGTCCGGACGCGGGAATACCGGATACGTGACCTGCGGTGTCTTGCCTGTGAGCGTCTCCAGAAATGCGACAATATCGGCCACATCATGATCGGACAGCTTGGTGTCCAACTGGATTTTCGCCATCATACGTACGGCTTCAGACAGGGTTTTCACTGACCCATCGTGAAAATACGGCGCGGTCATCGCCACATTACGCCAGGACTGGACACGGAAGAAATGATCATCATCCGCCTTGCCGGTTACCGATTTGCGTCCGTCATCCGTGCCATACATAAATTGCTGATAAGTATTATTGGTAAACAACGGGCCGGAGTGGCAGGCCGTGCAACCGATTTCGGCCACTTTCTGCATGCCGCGTTTGGCAGCTTTACTGATTTCACCCTTGCCCTGCACATACAGATCAAACGGGGCATCCGGCGTATTCAGCGTACGTTCAAAGGCACCGATAGCTTTGGCCATATTATCGAATGAGAGGCTATTTTTGCCGAACACTGTATCAAATAACGGTGCATAACCGGCAGCCTGTAAGCGGGATATCAGCTGTTCTTCGGAATCATCGGCCATTTCAACCGGATTCATCGGCGGCCCCTTGGCCTGATCTTCCAGTTGTGGCGCGCGTCCATCCCAGAACTGGGCAGACCAGAACCCGGAATTAAATGATGTCGGCGCATTGCGCCCGCCGCGTTGCCACTTATGTCCAATCGAACGCACCTGATTATCTACCCCCCATGTGCCCAGATTATGGCAGGAATTACAGGAGATATGTCCGCTCTTGGACAGAGCCGGATCAAAATACAACTGCTTGCCCAGTTCCGTTTTTGCCGCACCCATCGGATTATCAGCCGGAATCGGCACAGCCGTCGGCAATACCCCCATGCCCGCCGGAATTTCAGATGCCTGTGCTGATCCGCCAGCCAGGCAAAACACCGCAGCAGCGATAATGGATGATAATTTCATGGACAACCTCTTTTAGGAAACTTTACTAAATAGGAACTGTATGCAATCATTCGTTCATGTCAACAGCTATTGATATTCCATCTTTATTACGAAGCCATGGTTTGCGGCTCACGCCCCAGCGGCTGGCGGTGGCGCAACTGGTGCTCTCCAAACCGGCCCATGTCACGGCCCGCAAGGTTTACCGGAAACTGAAAGGCGAGCACCCGGCTCTTTCACTGAATACCGTTTACCTGACATTGGGCCAATTTGAGAAATCCGGCCTGCTGGATCGCTTTGAGGTCAATGGCAATGCCGTCTTCGATAGCAATACAACGCCGCATAACCATGCCTGCTGTAGCTGTTGCGGCACTATTCTTGACCTGCCTGTACATCGGGCGGCGCAACAGGCTCCCTCCCAAATCAGCCAATGGCAGATACAGGCCGAACGCAGGATATGGGTGGGTTTATGCCCGCAGTGCATTCAACCAGGCGCTTACTTGCAGTCCTGACAATACTTGCGGCGAATCGCGTCTATATCGACAGCGGCTTGCGGTAGTTGTAAATCCATCGATTCCAGATGTTCAACGACAATCCGGGATATAATCAGGTTCCGATTCCACTTGTGATTGGAGGGCACGATAAACCAGGGCGCCTGTTTGCTGCTACAGTGGCGAAACACATCCTCAAAGGCGCGCTGATAGTCACCCCAGTATTCACGCTCCTTGAAATCACCCTCGCTAACCTTCCACCAGCGCTCCGGATCATCCAGGCGCGTCTTCAGTCGCTGGAGCTGTTCATCCTTGCTGATATGCAGATAAAATTTTAAAATATGCGTTCCGTGATCCGTCAGTTGCCGCTCGAACGCCTCAATCGCACGGAACCGTTGCCGACAGGTTGCTTTATCGATCATGCCATGCACGCGCGTCACCAGCACATCTTCATAATGTGAGCGATTAAAAATCACCACCTGCCCTTGCTTCGGCGTCGAACGATGGGCGCGCCACAGAAAATCATGTGCCTGCTCCTCTTCGGTAGGCTGCTTGAATGCCTGCACCCGGCAGCCCTGCGGGTTCATATAACCCAGCACATGCCGGATTGTTCCATCTTTACCGCCGGCGTCCATGGCCTGCAAACAGATGAGCAGACTACGGGAGGATTCGGCATACAGACGATATTGCAACGCCCTGAGCCGATCAGCATAGTGCTGGATCAGCGGCCCGGCTGCTTCTCTGTCCAGAACTTCGTCACGTCCATCCGGATCAATCTTATCCAAGTCAACGGCATGGCCTGGCTGAACCCGGTATTTTTTACTGAATCGCATATCTCTCCTTACGAATATCTTGCTTTACGCACAAGGCTACGCCACGTCGACCGGACTGGCGTTCGGGAATTCCCGAAAAAAGTCATTCAGCGCATCAGGCGTGCCGCACAGGTACAGTGCATCATCATGTTCGATTTGAAAATCTCTGGTAAATTCCACATATACGGTATCGCCACGTTCAACGGCTACAAGGTGGCAAGCGGTACGTTCGCGAATGCCCGCATACCAGGGATGCTCGCCTTCCAGCGCCGTCGATTTCACTTTTACAATCTTCAGTTGCGGCTCCACGCTGACATATTCTTCACCGATCAGTTTATGGGCAAGCATCTGGCCGGATACTTCACTGACGGAAAGAACAAAATCAGCACCCAGCCGGTACAGCAGATCCACGCTCTTGGGCTGATTAACGCGCGCAAAAATCGGCACATCGGGTGCATATTCACGAATGATAGCACCGGCAAACAGTATTTCGCTGTCATTGCCCAGAGCCAGAATCACCGCACTTGCTCCTCGCACATCGGCAGCATCCAGCGTGGCCGCATGCATAATATTGCCAACCACATCGACCCCGGCACCATCAATATCGTTAACAACGCGCACTTGTTCTCCCGCCGAACGTAATAGTGCCTCGACATGCCTGCCTACTTCGCCATATCCGGCAATCAGGATCGGCCCTTCGACATATTGTGAACCGGCCAGTTCGGCCAAACGTTGCAGGGCGTCCGGACTGCCCACTGCAACAATAATAGCGCCCGGATGGATTCGCGTATGTCCATCCCCGCCAGCAACAAAATGTCCATCAATCCACTGGGCAATCACAGTCACCCCGATATGCTCACGAATTCGGGCTTCTTCAAGACTGCATCCGGCCAGCGGACTCTTGGCATGGATGCGTAATTCACCAATACCTACATGCTCGCTGATCTGATGTGCCCCGTCGATACGCGGATTGATTCGATTACTTACCTTGCTGGCGAGCGTATTCGCCAACACCAGGCGCGGGGTAAACGCTTCGGTAGCCCCTGCCCTCAACATTGCCGGTCTGTGCAGTGGATCTTCAGCGAAGGCGTAAATCGGGCCGTGGTAGCCTTGCCTGCGCGCCGTGGCGATCAGAACCGCATTATCGTGATCCTCGCCGTTGGCCACAATGGCCCGAGCATCATTCATGCTGCCAAAATCCATAGCACAGGCATCCAGCCGAATCACCGCCACGCGCAACCCCTGTTCATGCAGTGGCCTGGCAACCGTTTCGTTTTCCTCGATAACCAGTGTGTCATAACCGAACCGGTTCAACTCTTTTATAAGCGACTCCACCGCTGGTCCGTAACGATAAATTAACACCTGGTTTTTTATATCAGGAATGGTGCGCGGAAGCCGTGATTCAAAGCGCTCCTCAAAATAGGGCAATAAATAGACCGGAAAAACAAGAAAGATCAGAAACAGACCACTAAACTGCGTGGCAATCACAAACAGGTTCATCACAGGGTTATGCCACCGATTATCCGCACCATATCCGGTTGTGGTCAATGTTTCCGCAGTCCATTCTATGCTTTGGCCCAATGTGCGCGGATCGCCCTCCAAATAATCCATGCCCAGCATATAGATCAGGCCAAGGACAATGACAACGACAGGCAGACTGACAAGAAGTATGAGCAGCCTGCGCGTGGATCTACGCATCTCCACGGCTATGGTTGCACCAACAATTGCTTACTTTTTTTGCCAACGACACGCAATGTTGCAAACGTCACTTCCATATCGAGCAGCGCCTTGCCTGCAATCTCCTTATCAGGCGATATCAGCCTCTTTTTGGCAGTATCTGCCATTGCAATCATTATGCTCATCGTTATCACGCTTACATCACCTCTGTTTGTGCATTGTTTCACGCCAGCCCCGGTAACAGGTGTTTGATGCCATCGGCGATAAATTGTACACCGATGGCGGCAAGAATCAGCCCCATAATCCGGGTAGCGATATTCAAACCGATTACACCGAGCTTATCCCGCATTTTTTCAGCAATCAGCAGCACCAGCCAGGCAATCGCGGCGACGGTAAGAATCGCCAGCGCCAGCAATATATCGCCCTGCCATGAATGACATATCCTGCATTATAAAGCCTCCATCAAATCGACACGCATCGGCATCTGAAAATGCGCGCCATCATCGGACATCTTGGCCGAGAATGCTTGCTTAACCTGCCGATAGATTGCATCGGATAGCTGATGATGACTGTGCGTTACACCGATCACTTTTTGTTCAAATTCCGAAAAATCAGCAAAATGCATGGGCGCAAGAAAAAACACCTCATCAATCAATGTGAATCGTTGCTCATCCACCGCTTTCCTTACTGCTGCAAAAGCGGCTTTTCTCACCTGCTCTTCATCGTGAAACAGTCTCAGAATATCATTGAAATCACCAGCAAAAACGGGCTCTGAAAGATAGGCCCGACCATCCGGTTTCAACACACGCCGTATTTCATCCAGCGCCTTGTCCATGCGATCTATCGGTACATGATGCAGCGATTTGAACATGAACACGATATCATAGCTGTGATCTGCCCCCGGAATATTCTCAGCACCACCGGCCACAAAGCGGACATTGGGCAGATCATCCACTTGCAGATTTTTGGCATGCTGTATTTCATCCACCTCCATCGCTGTGATACAGCGATCTGTACCTGCCATGGCGATTTTTCGGGTTAAATCCGCCGTACCGCAGCCCAGCTCCAGTATATTGGCATGATCCAGTTGCAGTTTGCTCTCCCATATTCGGGATTCTTCGCAAACTTCATTAATATTTTCCTGACATATACGCATGCATCTACCTCACCCAAACCATTTTTGTTTGGCCGATTCCAATGAATAAAATAACACGGGCACAGCCAGCAGCGTCAGGAAGGTACCTGCAATCAAACCGCCAATGGCAACGAAGGCCAGTGGAGACATCCGCTCCAGACCAACCGCCCATTCCATGGCAATCGGAATCATGCCTACCGCCGCTGCGCCTGCCGTCATCAAAATCGGACGGGTACGTTTGGCCACAGAATCCAGCACAGCTGCCCGCAATGGCTTGCCTGCACGCATCGCCTGCTTGGCGAAATCCACCAACAGGATGCCATTGTTGACGACGATACCCATCAGCAGAATCAGCCCCATCTGTGCTGGCATAGAAAGAAACTTCTCGCCGAGAATAATGCCGAATGCTGCGCCAATCATCGCCAGCGGCAGACATGCCATAATGGCGACAGGGTCAAGAAAGGAACGAAAAGTCACGGTCAGCATCAGATAGAGCAGAATCATGCCCAAACCAATCGCCTTTAACAGACGCGCTCCGGATTCCGACATTTGCTTGAACTCACCTTCATAATGAATGCTGTAGCCGTGCGGAAATGGCATATCCGCCATGGCAGCAACCACCTCCTCATGCAATGCCGGAATGGATACATTGCGCCGCCAGGCCAGCACATCCACCGTAGGTTGCAGATACTGGTGGGTTTGCGCGGTCGGTGCGAACATCACGCTCGGTTCGGCCAGCGATGCCAGTGGCACGAACTTACCACCCTTTGTCCGAATATTGATCGCCCGAATCGTTTCCAGACTGGCACGCTGTCCCTTTTGTAGGCGCACCCAGACCGGGATCGTATTCTCCCCCGGTACCCGTAATGAACCCGATGGTGCGCCACCAACGGCCAGCGCCACCTGTGCTGCCACATCGGCTGCCGAGAGTCCGTAGAGGCGTGCTTTGGCGGGATCAACATGCAACGCGATGCGTTTAGACCCGCCCTGCCATGTCCGTTCCATGCCGGTGAAACCATGTAACGGTTTCAAACGATGCATCACCTCATCAGCCAAACGGCTGAGTACCGCCGGATCAGGGCCTTGAACCATCACATCCACAGTGGCCCGGATCGAAGCCAGCGGCGTAGCACCATAAGCCGACACATTGGCAGAAATAATACCAGGGATGTGTTGTAAACGGCGCTGAATGGCTTGGTTGATATCGAAGATAGTGCGCTCACGGTGAAAGCGATCAACGATATTGAGTGTGATTTCACCCTGCTGCAACAACCGTGCCGCACCGAATGATTTCACCCCAGGTTCCGCACCCACCACGCTCGACATGGAGATGAACCAACCGGGCTCCAATTCGCTCTTGACCGCCGTTTCGACGCTGCTTAACAATACCTCCATCTGTTGATCATCGGTATCCGGTGCTGCTTCAAAGCGAATTTGGGAGATGCCGGTATCCATCATCCCCATGAGCTCCCTACCTTGTAAGCGCAATTGAGAAGCCGAGGCAACAAACAGTGCTAACAGTAAAACAAAGAGAAACAGCCGATGATTGAGCCCCCAATCCACCAGCCGCACATAACCCCGCTTTACCGGTTCCATAATATAGTGAGTGAATGGCCGCAGCAGCCACGCCAGCGGATCTTTTGCGTCGGGCTTGAGAATCATCGGGGCAAACAGCGGGATCAGTGCAACGGAGACCACCAACGATGCAAACAGCGCTACCGACAGGGTGATGGTCAGCGGTCGCAATACTGTCTGTACATATCCACCAATAAACATGATTGGCAGCAATACAAGAATGGTACTGACGGTGCCAGAGGTATCGGCCATCAGGATTTCATCCAGCCCGCGAATCGCTGCGGTTTTCCCATCTTCCCCCATTTCACGCATGCGGCGCTCGATATTTTCCATCACCACCACCACATCATCGGCCAGCAGACCAACGGCAATGATAATGCCCGATAAAGTCACCATATCGAACTCGAAACCAATGCCCCAGAGGATGGCAAAGGTGAGCAAATAGGATAAGGGTAGCGATAATGCGACCACCAGCGCCGCCCGTGAATTGCCCAGAAACAGCAGAATGACAATCAGCGTCATAATCACTGCATCACGCAGCGAATCGAGCATGTTATTGACCGTCAGGCCGATAATGCGCCCCTGGGTATCGGCAATGCGAATATCCAGATTGGGAAACTGCGCCTGCACCGCTTTCAAATGGCTATCGACTGTATCAATGACCGGTTTGGTAAAGCCTCGTTCCGAACGCAGCAAGGAAACCGCCACTGCCGGGCTGCCGTTGCCATGGTAGAGCGATGACGGATCAGCTGCACCCCAGCTTACACTGCCCAGATCGCCAACCCGCACAAAGTTGCCATTGCCGAGCGGCACCAGAATCGCGGCAATATCGGCAGGCGTTTTAGCCAACGCCTGCGCTGTAAGCAGAAAACGACTGCCCTGCTGATAAACAAGTCCGGCAGGTCGTGAAATATTGGAACCGGCTAACGCCGCAATCACTTGCGAGATAGCCAGTTGATGCGATTGTAGTTGGTCGCGATCCAGATCTACGCCCACCTGTCTGACCGGGCCACCAAACACCTCGGCATCGGCCACGCCGGGCAGGTTGAGCAAGGTGTCGCGTAACTGGTTCTCGGCCATACGGCGTACCTGCCCCAAATCTAATCCCGAGCCTTTGGCTGGACGCACTGCCAGCACCATGGCCGGATGTGCGGCATCGGTAATCTTGAATACCAGCGGCTCATGAATGCCTTGTGGCAACTGTCCACGCACCCGTGACAGCTCTGTTGTCACCTCATTGGCGGCAGTATTGATATCATTGCCATATTCAAACTCCACCTGCACGGCGGATACTTCATCACGGGAGGTGGATGTCACCCGCCTGACACCGTCAATCGAGGATAAACGCACCTCCAGCGGATGGGTAACATCGTTGGCCATATCGGTGGTCATCGCCCCCGGCCACTGTACCACCACTGAAATCGTTGGCCGATTGGTATCGGGGAACAGATTGGTAGGAATGGCGAAAAAACCGATGACACCAAGGATGATCATCGCAATCGTTGCTGCCAGAATGGCATGCGGTCTGGATAGCAGATTTCCTGCAAAACTCATGGCTGTACGGCCTTGTTCTGTGTCCAGACAATCGGATCACCATCATGCAGCTGCAATAACACACTACCATGCGCGGTCACTACGCGATCACCGGCATTCAAAGCACCCTCGACCACACAAGCCGACTTGCTGCATACCGATACGTGAACGGGCAGAAGTTGCACATGTGGTTTCGGTTTTGCGATCAATTTGAATAACGTCCGCTGCGCACCTTTTTTGGCCGGGCGCAAACTATTCACGGGTACGGTTAAACCTGTCGCACCAGCAGTTAATACATACACCGCAATGGGAGCGCCAGCGGGTAAATTGAACGGACGCCCAGGCAAATCGATTTCCAGACTACCCATCGCCAAGGCATCGAGTGATGGATTGATGCGGGTGATGGTCGCGATCATGCGCTGTTCACCATGTGAGAGTTCAACCTTGCTACCCGGCTGGATGCGGGTAATGGTATCCAGCGGAACAGGAACTACGATCCGGCCCCCCTGCTCTGCAGTCAGGCTATACACCGCCTTGCCTGGAAAAACTGCATCTCCCGGCTCAGCCAAACGCATGGCAACGCGTCCATCGATGGGTGCGACAATATGCCCGTAAGAAATTTTCACCCGCAATGATTCCAGTTGTTTCTTCAATGCCGCCACATTGGCCCGGTCTGAATCAAGGCGGGTCTGACGTTGCTCAACGGCAGATGCAGATGAACCACCTTCTTTCATCAAACGCTGTTCGCGTTGCAATTCTTTGCGATCATTCTTTTTCACAGCCACAGCACTGGTCAGTTTAGCGTTCAAAGAGCCTGCATCGGCTTCCAGCGCCCGCGTATCCAGATGCACAATCAAATCACCCTTGTGCACCATACCGCCTGCCCGTGGCCCCATCTTCAGAATAGTACCACTGATTTGCGGCACGATACGCACCTCGCTGGAGCTAACCACCTTGCCGAGCGCAGGAAAACCCCGCGTGGTACTGCCCTCATTCACAATGGCAGTCTCCAGAGCCCAGGGTGCCGTATCCATGACCGGGCTATTTTCCACATGCTTTATACGTGAATGCAACAGTGCCGCCGTTCCACCCACCAGCAGTGGAATGAGCAATAAATATTTTTTCTTTTTTATATTGATCATCATTGAACTCCGGATGTTTTGTCGTAGGCCGAAGGGGTTTTCCCCTGAGCCAGATATAATTGATCGTCTGCCAGCCACCAGTCTGCCAATGCACTGGTATGATCGGCGCGAGCACGTGCCAGTGCCGCTTCGGCATCGATAAGATCTACGGCTGAGATGCGCCCATTGGCAAAACGATCCGACTGGATGCGTTCGGTTTCTCTAGCCGATTTCAAGCCGGAAGTTGCCGCCTGAAATTGTAACGATGCGGCTTGCCAGGCTGCTTTGGCTGAAAGTAACTCTGCTCTGGCCTGATTAAGGGTGCTCTGATATTGCTGACGGGCGACTTCTCTGTTGGCTTGCGCCCTGTCCGAATTGGCAAAGCGTCTGCCTCCATCCCAAAGCTGCCAGCTTAATTGCGCACTCACACTCCATGTATTTTCCCCGCTGGCAGTATAACCCTGATTACGCATGGTTTCGGCTCGCAGGGATAAATTAGGCAGCCATTCGCGTTTCGCACCTTTTACATTTTCACCTTCCGCACGGCTAACACTCTTTGCCGCCAGTAAATCCGGTCGTTTCTGTAATGCATCCTCACCAGCATCAGCTACCGATTTGTGCGCTGGCGATGTATTCAATGCCTCTGCCTGTTCATCAAAAGCAGCTTTGTTCAGCAATGCGCCCAACGTGGCACGCAAACGCGCCTCATCACCCGTTAGTCCGGCCAATTGCCCTTCCACTGATTGGATTTCAGCTTCAATTCGCAATAATTCAACAGCTGCGACACGACCTACGCGCACAGATGCAGCCGTGACTTTCTGATGCCCTTGTAATGCTTTTAAATGTGCGAGATGAGCCTGTCTCACACCCTCCAGACGCTGGAGTCCGCGATACAGCGCCACAGTCTGCCCGAACAGCAGCAGACGAGTCTGTCTTGCCCCCTGATTTGCCGCCTGACTAAAATGCTCCTGCGCATTCACTCGGGCTGAGATACGGCCATCGATATCCACAGGCAGTGTATAAGCTGCACCAAAACCGTAGGTGTTTTGATCAAACAGGGAACGGGTTAATAGCGGTGGAAAGGAAGTCGGATTGACCAGACGATCATTGTTATAATGCGTACTCTGTCCAAACACTTCGGCATGACCCCAGTATTGACTTTTTACCACCCTGATACCGGCATCTGATGCATCAGCTCTGGCGCTGGCTGCATGCAATTGGGGTGCTTTCTGCTTATAGGGCTTGCATGAAATTATTGCCGAAATGTTGCATGGCACTGCACGCAG
>CAZKME010000062.1:0-11356 GCA_964553725.1 uncultured Zetaproteobacteria bacterium | reverse complement strand
GGTTTATGGCGCACCACATGATTGGTCCAGACGCCATTGCCGATGACAAACATCAAGGCTGCAAATGTCATACCCCATGGGGCGATAGAGAAATCAGTAGTCATAAATAGAACCCTTTTTTAACATGATAAACAACGCGCCTGCATGGACTTTTTCCACCCCATGTAAAGTTTCATATCATGGAGTGGAAAAAGTCCATGCGCGTTAAGCGATAATTACGCATGGCCGAAAGCCTAGCGGGGATAGGCACTGAAATCACGCAGGAGGCGCGCAGGGTGCATTCAGCGGCATGGTTGAGAGCATAAAAAACGGAGCCTGTGCAGGCTCCGCTTTTTCGGGGATACGAAATGCAGACGAGGGACGCGTTAGTGGCCGATCTCTCCGGCCTCATTTTTGGCGTATTGCCAACCGGCACGGGATTTCTCGCCAGTCCATTGGGCCGCGTCATGAATGCCTGTTTTGGTGCTGTCCCAGCCTTTGCCCGCCTGTTCTGATGCCCATGCAGCGGCACGGCTTACATGTTGTTTGGTGGCGATCCAGAGCTTTCCGGATGTTGCCACTGTCCAGTCGAGTGCAGAGCTGGCTCCGGTTTTGGTTTGTTCCCACAGCGTATTTTCCGAAGCCATTGCCGGGGTGCTCAGGCTTAATATAGCCAGCAGGGAAAAGGTGATGACGATGAGTTTTTTCATGGTGGATACCTCCGTTTGAAATAGTGAAGGCAATGCAAGCGCCAGTTTTATCGCCGGGCAGTGTTCGTGGTCACAAAAGCTGCAACCCATCACAAATCATCGCCAGCTTGGCAGGCCGAGACATGCTTTTCACCATGATTTCAGCCTTTAGTGCTTCTGAACGGGTGCCGATTTTCTTTTGATAAACCAGCTCCAGCGGCCCTTTGCCGCGCAGATATTTGGCACCCTTGCCGGCCTGATGCGCGCCAAAGCGGCGCGTTATATCGGTGCTGATGCCGGTATAAAGATGGCCGTTGCGGCAGCGAATGAGATAAATAAACCATTCGGCAGGCGCATCCGGTGCTGTTTTATCCGGCATTTTCCAATTCTTCGCTGGCCGTGAGCCATGTTTCTTCGCACTGCTGTAGCGCCTGTTCCACCTGGCGTTGTTCCATCGTCAGTGTTCTGACTTTCTCAGGCGCAGCAGCTTCGTAGAGGGCCGGGTCGGCGAGTTGGGCGTCCAGGTCGATTTTTTTCGCATGTAATTTTTCCAGTTCGCTCTCCAGTTTTTTTACGCTGTTGCGCAACGGTTGCAGCGCCTTACGTTGTTCCGTTTTGAGGCGGCGCTCGTCTTTTCTGGACGGGTGAGGGGTAGAGGGCTTCTTGTCATCGCCTTCGCTGCGCTGCTCAAGCAACCATGCGGCGTATTCATCCAGATCACCCTTGAACGGGGCGACCGAACCGTTGGAAACCAGCAGTAGCGAATCACAGACTGTCCTGAGTAAATGCCTGTCATGCGATACCAGCACCATGGCCCCCTCAAAGCTTTGCAGCGCCATTGATAAGGCATGACGCATTTCCAGATCAAGGTGGTTGGTCGGCTCATCGAGCAGCAGCAAATTGGGTTGCTGATAAACAATCATGGCCAGTACCAGCCGCGCTTTTTCACCGCCGGAGAAGGGGGATACAGGGGCCAGCGCCATATCGCCTCTAAAATCAAAACCGCCGAGGAACTGGCGCGCCTCTTTTTCTGATAAATTTTCATTGAGCATCCTGAGGTGCTGAATCGGGGATAATTCGCCGTGTAGTTGCTCCAGTTGATGCTGGGCAAAATAGCCGATGGACAATTCTTTGGCCGTGTCGCGACTGCCCTGTTGCGGCATCAGTTCTCCGGCCATCAGTTTAATCAGGGTAGATTTACCTTCGCCGTTGGGGCCGAGCAGGCCGATACGTTCACCCGGCAGTAACGAAAAGGAGAGATTGTGCAGAATGGTGGTTTCAGCATAACCGGCGCATGCTTTATCGAGCCGCAGCAATGGATTGGGAATCAGGCCCGGATGTTTAAAACTGAACGAGAATGGGGAATCAACATGCGCCGGTGCAATCATCTGCATGCGCTCCAGCGCCTTGATGCGACTCTGGGCCTGACTGGCTTTGGTGGCTTTGGCTTTGAAGCGATTGATGAAGCTGGTCATGTGGGCGACCTGCTTCTGCTGTTTTTCAAAGCTGGCTTGTTGCAAGGCCAGTTTTTCAGAACGTAACCGTTCAAAATCGCTGTAATTACCAGCATACAGGTTTATTTGTTCATGTTCTATATGAGCAATACGATTGACACAGCGATCAAGAAAATCACGGTCATGCGAGATCAGCAGCAGTGCGCCGCGATAATGCTGAATCCATTTTTCCAGCCAGACCACAGCTTCCAGATCGAGATGATTGGTCGGTTCATCCAGTAGCAACAAATCAGACCGGCACATCAGCGCATGCGCCAGGTTTAACCGCATACGCCAGCCGCCGGAAAAACTGGCGACAGGATTCGCCTCGGTTCCAACAGCAAAACCCAGCCCGTGCAGTAAACGGGCGGCGCGGGCGTGGGCAGAATATCCGTCGATAGCGGCAAAACGTTCATGCAGTTCGGCTACGCGCATGCCATCGCCTTTTTGTTCGGCTTGCTCAAGCTGTTGTTGTAAAGCGGTGAGTTCGCTGTCGCCTTGCATGACATAGTCGAGTGCAGGCAAGGGCAGGGCGGGGGTTTCCTGCTCGACATGGGCGATGGCGATACCTTTTTCGATACGGAAGCTGCCAGCATCCTCTTCGATATTTCCCTGCACAAGTGCAAACAAGGATGTTTTGCCGCAACCATTGGCCCCGGTGATACCTACTTTGTGGCCGCTCTGAACGGTCATGGAGGCATCGCTGAATAACAGTTTATGGCCGCGCCGCAGCGAAATCGAATCAAAATAGAGCATGCGGCACTCTATGAAAGGAGGGGTGAACTGACCAGTTTCATGGTAATATTTCATTTCCGAAGGTTTGATCGGAAATCCATGCCGGCAAGGGGATCCCCGATACAAGCATTCGGGGATGACGTAGAAGAGAGGATCAAAGGCAAAATCATTTTACCACAGAGGACACAGAGAGCACAGAGGAGAGTCACAGTCAAAACCTTTGAGGGTTTGGCTGGAAAAGCGCACCTTCAGTCATCATTGAACGTCAAAACATTATACCGGCTCAAATCCAGAATGCCGCCCTCGACAGGGTGATTGCGGACGTGCAGCGACTGGAACCAGTCGGCAATATCCCAGAAGGCCGGACTGGTGCGGCGCACGCCGAATTGTTCGACGAGCTTGTCGTAATCCGCCTGATTGTGAATCCGTTCACAGGCATCAACGAATGCATTCGCATCTTGCTGTTTCAGATCGAAAAAGAAATTGGGATAAGCACCGGCCAGTCCGCGCACGATGCTCAGCGTATCGCCGCGCATATCATCTTTTGAGCGGTTGAATACCTTTTTGATAAACGAGTCCTTTTTGTAACTGCGATAGGTTTTGTTGTAGATCATCGTATAGGCGCTGCCGCTATCGCCGCCGATGCGCACATAGGACAGGGCCGGGAAATATTGCAATGGCATGGCCGGAGCAGATGCGTTGTTCACATTGGCCAGCCTCTGCATGGCCTTCTCGCTGACCTGCGTGAAGCAATCGCCATCATTACACCGGTTCAACGATTCGGCATCGGGTGATTTGGTGGCGATATGGGTTCGCAACAGCTTGAAGAACTGGTGTTGTTCATCCTGCTTTGCAGCGTCATAACCGGTCACTGTGGTGGCATTGAGCCATGCGCTGTTCAGGTCGAAATCCTGTGTGCGCGTGCTGATGCGATTGACGCCGTGCCAGGACTGGTAAAGCGCCTTGCGCCGCTCTTTCGGTAGGAAAAACAGGAAGTTATCTTCGCCCTCCATGCGCAGGAAATCCATATACAAACGCGCCGAGGCCTGATGTCCGATGGTGCCAAAGGTATTGTATCCGGCCACCAGCAAATAGTGCAGCCGTTCAAACACCGGATAATCGAGCATCCAGGCCGTTTCAGGTTCATCGCCGAGCAGGCCGTAATGCACTGCGGCGCTGTCGAGATTGCGGAATACGGTCAGCGTCGCATTGGGGTTGATGGTGCCGTCAGCGTTTTGGCCATTCCAGACGAACTGGTCAATGGCCTTGCGAATATCAATCGGGAACAGCTTTTTTCGACCATCCAGATACTGATAATAATTCAGTTTGGCCTGCATATATTTTTGTTCGTCCGGCCAGTATTTGATCCAGGCATTGAGAATGCGGCTGGTATCGCCGAGCTCGGTTGGCAGGTGTAACAGGTTGTCGTTGTCTCTGAGGAAATCACTGTTCAGACCATGCTGAACGATGCCATCGGGGTTTTCCGGCTTGAGGAAAAATACCCAGAACTGATCCTCAATCGAACCGAGCGCGCCCAGCCCCCGGCAAACCGGCCCCTTGATAAAGCCGTTGATAAAAAAACGTGCGTCATCGAGCAGGAATTGATAGCGGGCTTCAACCGGAATATCGGAAAATACCTCAAAAGGGGTGACAGGTTTCTCCCATCCGAACAGGCGTAGCCACCGATGCGCGGTTCGCATGATGGTCGAGCTTGATTCGGCGACATTATAGCCGGGCAGCGTTTTGACCTGATAATCATCTTGCAGAAACAGTTTTTTATAACGCTGCATACGCGCATCGGAGAGTTCATAAACGATATGACTCTTGTCCACGATGCTGGCCCGATAGGGGCGCAGGCGATAATAAAAAGCGCCGTCAGGATCGTCGTAGGGGCGGATTGAAGGGATTTCGTCAATCGCGCCGCTCTCGTTGCGCGAACGCACCAGTCGAAAAAATTCACCCTTGGAGCTATGCTTGAAATGGATGTGACCGAGCACCAGATGCTCAAAAATATAGCGGCTGACCAGTTTCTTTTTATTGTCCCTGCCATTGAAGAAGGATTCCCATGTACGCACCTGCGCCATCGTTTGCGGTGCGTATTTTTCTCCGGCGCTGCTTGCGCGCCTTGCGCCAGCCATTGCACCAGCAGTGCATATTCCTCATCGCTCAGGCCGGGCAGGGCGTAGGGCATGCCCCAATCGGGATGGTCGGCGGCGAATTGGTCGAAGCCGGAGGATTCAGTACATACCTGTTTGCGTTCCAGACTGACATCGGGTAACTCAGCCGATGCATCGAGCGGATGACGCTGTTTGAGGTTGATCATTTTGTAGAGCAGCGATTTATTCAGATTTTCTTCCGGGTTCAGGTTTTCTTGCGGCGATTGTGATTCGCCATCGCCCAGCACGCTGAAGAATTTTTTCTCACGCCATTCAGCTTCGCTGTTGGCATCAATAAACAAACGCGTCGGCTGCTGCCAGCCGAAGCGTTTCTTGTTATACACTTTGAGCTTGCTGGCACCACGCGTAAGGCCTGCATGTGACGTTAATTTCAGTTGGCAGGGCGCATCGTAGCAGCCGTGACAGACGATACAGCGCTGCTCCAGCACCGGCCGGACATCATCAAAGGTAAGGTTTTTTTCCGGCAGTGATCGAATCAATGCATGATCATGCTCGCTGATATCCTGCGCAGATTCAGCCGACCATGCAGAAACACTCAATGCAACGAGCAGCGCGATGGCAGCTCCGACAGGCCGTAAAGTATGAATAATATGGCATGGATTCATTGTTTCTCCCCCGTTGGATTGATCAGATTCCCCAATCCGCAGTAATTTTTGGCGACCAGATTTGTGCGTAGATTTACCGGATTAGCATATTGGAAAATCAAAGCAGTAGGGCACATACATGTCCCCGCAACTCCCATCTCCAATCATGTTCACACCCAATTCTCAAGCCGCAGACCCGGAACACGCTCAAACTCTTTCGTGTTATTGGTCACGAGAATCAACCCCATCGACCGTGCATGGCCTGCGATCATCATATCGTAAGGGCCAATTGGCTGACCGGCCTTGTATAGCTCCGCTCTTAGTTGTCCGAAATGCTCGGAAGCATGCCCTTCAAATGCAGCCACCTCTATGCGTGCAATCAGGCCATTGATATCGGCCAGGTTACGCTCTGTTTGGGCGGAGCGTTCAGCGCCATAAATCAATTCGCCAAGTGAAATAGAAGAAATGCACATTTGACCTTCGTGTTGCTTGAAAATTTCACGAACATGCGATGGCCGGTTTTTAATGGTGTAAATAACGATGTTCGTATCCAGCATGTATTTCAGCATGCTTAAAAGGATTCCCGCTGCTGATCTGCCGGTTGATCACGGTCATTCATAAAATCATCCGATACGCCCGGCCCGTCAAACCAGTAATCCCATGATTCACCAGCCGGAGTGATGATCCTGGTATTGCCAACGGCGACAATCGCCACCTTTTTGATGGACTCCGGAAAGGCGACAGCTTTGGGCAACCGGACAGCCTGCGTTTGATTACTTTTGAAAACTGTAGTGTTCGCTGATTTCATCAGTACCTCCTTGATTATAGCGAAATGATAACAAACGCTATGGATATATCAACAGTATATCCAAAATACTTGGAAGTAATCACGCCATCAGATAGACAATCAGGTGACAGTTCACCTATTTCATCCGCGCAATCGCAATGGAATGATCCAAACTTACAAAATCACCTTGATTGGCTATAATGGTATCTCGATTGCACATGACAAGCGTATCGAAGAATCGGTGATTTACAGGTGACAAGATAGTTATGAACAATTTACTGCGGTTTATTTGGCCGTTTAACGCCAGTTATGCTGATTCATCTGTGCATGCCATCTATCGGGATTTGCGCGGCATTACGTTGGCCGCTGTGCTCTGGCCGGTTATCAGCGGTACATTGCTGCTCTATTTCGGTCTGTCGTTGAGCGACGAACAGAAATTGTTCGGCGTGACGATTGTGGTGCCTGCCGGCGTGCTACTGTTGCTTGTTGCCGGTTTTTTCAGGATGCGGGCGGATTTTGAGCCGATCCGGAAGTTTTTGCATGCTGCGCCTGAACAGCTTGGCCAGAAGGATAAGAAGGATCAGCGCATCGGCATAGAAGCCATGATCCGCGCCCGGAATTTCCAGATTCTTTCAGTCAGGCGCGTGCTTTTCTTTCAGGCACCGGCTTTTGGGCTTGGCTTCGCGATCATAAGCTTTCTGGGCAACCGTTTTTTTACATTTGATCTGGAAATCTGGCAATTGCTGGTCGCTTTGATCGTTTCATTCATGGTCGGGGTTGGCCATGCGGTGTTTGAATTTTATGGATTGTCGCCGTTGATGAACCATATCACCAAGCTGGCGCATCAGCGGGGCGTGGAACTGTCCGGGGATGACAGGAAGCGGATAATCAGGGTCGATACCAAACGCAAAATGTTATTCGTTTCGGCGCTGATTATGGGTGGCCCCATGCTTATCCTCGGCGTCACCCTGCTGATTCGGGCGCGCCATGAACTTCATCAGGCCGCGTTGGTTGAACAGGCTGATTTGATGATGCCCGGTCTGATTGGCTGGATGTTGATGGTTGTGGCGGTCGGTTCCATGATGTCTCTGCTGATTTCGTTGCGCATGGCCCATGATACGGGTGATTCGGAACGGGAACTTTCATCGGCCATGCGGCAGGTGGAGGAAGGAAACCTCGATGTTTCGCTGCTGGAGAAGGGCGGTGATGAGTATGCGCATATTTTCAGACGCTTCAATCGCATGGTGGGCCAACTGGTCGAGCGACAACGTTTGCGTGATGCTTTCGGACGTTATGTGTCCAAAGAACTGACTGAAGATGTGATGAAACATGGCGTCAATCTGGGCGGGCAGACCTTGCCGGTGACGATTATGTTCAGCGATCTGCGTGGATTTTCCGCCATTTCAGAAGCCCTGCCGCCGCTTCAAGTGGTCGAAATGCTCAATGTCTATCTCGAAGCAATGACGTTTGTAATCGACAAACATCATGGCACGATCAACGAACTGATGGGCGACGGCCTGCTTATTGTATTCGGCGCGCCGAGCGTACGCAGTGATGACGCCGAGCGCGCCATGGCCTGCGCCATGGCGATGCAACTGGCCATGCCCGCAGTGAATACGCGCCTTGCCGTTTTGGGTTTTCCTGAACTGGAGATGGGCATTGGCATCAACAGCGGTCAGGTGGTGGCCGGTAATGTGGGTTCTGCCATGCGCACCAAATACGCCGTGGTCGGCAGCGCCGTCAATATGGCCGCGCGCGTGGAATCGTTCACAATCGGCGGTCAGGTGCTGGCCACCGCCTCGACGCTGGGTTTGATTGATGCCGACCTGAAGGTGGCCGGCGAATTTTCAACCACATTTAAAGGCATTAGAGAACCGGTGGCCATGTATGATATCGCCGGTATTGCAGGCGAATATAACCTTTACCTTCAGGAACTAGACATTGCATTCAGTCGATTTGAAGAACCATTTCCATTGTGCTTCGAGATGGTCAAAGGCAAGGCTTCTGCCAATAAGATGATTTCAGGCAGCATGCTGGCGCTGTCCGAGAACGAGAAATACGGTATTCTGGCTACGCCAGAGCAGCTTGAACTGCGGGCAAACCTGAAAATCGCATTGGATACGCCGTTATTGCCCGAGGACAGCGATGTCTACGCCAAAGTAATGAAACTTTGCAGCGATGGCAGTTATGAAATCAACTTCACCTTTATAAGCAGGGACGCCCGGAATTTTCTCAACAACCTGAAAGCCACGGAAATGGCATAAGCTGAGCAGATGGTCAGAATGGCGATGGTGATTTTTGACAAACTCATCAGCATTGGCGCAGGAAAAGGGGGGCTTTCATGTGGAAACAAAAAACGATCAGTGTGCAGGCTAAAACCAGAGGTTTTCATCTGGTGACGCGAGAGGTGGTGGATCAGTTATCGGAACTGGCCGATTTCCGGGTGGGGCTGGCGCATTTCTTTATCCAGCATACCAGTGCCAGTCTAACCATCAATGAAAATGCCGACCCGGATGTGCGCCGTGATATGGAAGCGCATTTCAATCATTTCGTGCCGGAAAATCAGCCGTATTACCAGCATGTACTGGAAGGTTCGGACGATATGCCGGCCCATATCAAGTCCAGCACGCTGGGCTGTAGCCTCACCATCCCGATTCGCGATGGACGCCTTGCGCTGGGAACATGGCAGGGCATGTATCTGGGTGAGCATCGCAATCATGCCGGTTCCAGACAGGTTGTGGTGACATTGCAGGGCGAATGAGCGATTCAATAGCCATGAATATCGCAGTCTATATTTCCGGCCATGGTTTTGGGCATCTGGCTCAGATGGCACCGGTTTTGAATCGCCTGCATGCAGTCAGGCCGGACTATCGCTTTTTGATTCGCTGTGCGTTGCCAGAAACCGAACTCAGGGCGCGGCTGCATGTTAATTTTGAACTTGAGCAGACGCCGGTCGATGTGGGCGTGGTGCAGAAAAGCGCCATTGATGAAGATCGCGAGGCTTCCATCTGCCAAATGCGTGGATGGGTGGAACAAATAGAACAGCACATCGAATCCGAAATTGAATGCTTGAAGGTCTTTAAACCAGTATTGATTTTATCCGATATTTCACCGCTGGCTTTTCCTGCCGCTAGAGCATTGGGCGTGCCGGGAATCGGCCTGGCGACGCTGGACTGGCATACGATTTATACGCACTGGTTGAATGCTGACGATCCGGCAATTGTGAAACTTGCCCAGGCCTATGGCGCATGCGACTTACTGCTGACGCCGCCCATGGCCATGGATATGCCGGTTTTTCCGTGCCGACGCGAAATCGGTCTGATTGCTTCGAGCCCTGTTAAAATTCCAAACCCTGTCGCGGGCGAGTTACGTAAAAAAGCGCTGGTGCTATTTGGCGGTTGCGGCAATCCGGCTTTCGATTTGCAGGCGTTGGCAGCTATGGCTGACTGGCTGTTCCTGATTCCCGATGCGGCAGCGGATGCGCCGGACAATGTAAAAGCAATCCACTTTGATGCTGATTTGAGCGCCGTGGATTTGATGGGATTTGTTGATGTGGTGGTATGCAAACCCGGCTACGGCGTATTATCCGAATGCTGGCGTACGGACACGCCGATTGCATGGGTGGAGCGGCCTGATTTTCCCGAGTTTCCAATGTTGAAACGATGGTTGGATGATTGCATGCCATCGGCCGGTATGACGCGTTCCAGTTTTCAACAGGGAAACTGGCTGCCAGCCTTGCAAGGCGCTTGCCTCAATCGCAGACGTTTTTCTGCCATAGCGGATGATGGCGCTGATGAAGCTGTTGAAATTATATTGTCGCACATGCCTTGACAGTGGGGGAAATACGACACAGGGGCGTAATGTTTGCGATTACTTTTCTTGTTTGGCTGGATTAGTCTGTGCCTATGAAAAAGATCATGCCTCTGACTTCAGCTTGCCTGTTGGCGATTTGCGCATACCTCGCATCGGCTACACCGCTGTATGCCTGTGATGCGTCCGTTGGGAAAGCAGAGCAAGCAGTTGCTAGTGCGACCAGGGGAAAATCGGCAGTAGCGATCAAGCAGGGGCAGCCAGCAGCGCAGACAGTAAAACAGAAGACTGTGCCGGAAAAGAAGACTGTGCAAAAACAGAAGACTGTGCAAAAACAGAAAGCGGTTCAAAAAGAAAAACCGCCAGTGAAAGTTGCCAGCGTTGATTTCAATGTATTGAAAGAGCGCTTGAAAGATACTGATGCAATTGGCTTTTTTACCAAGCTGGCGATACGTAATGATATTGTTGACCTGATGGAAAAAATTAAAAAGTATCGGAAACAATCGAAGTTGAAAGTGAAAATGAAAGAAATCAGATCCAGTTTTGATGGCCTGTTACTGAAAATTATCGCTTTGCTGGAGGGAGATCCGAAGCTGTCCCGCGATTTGTATGTGGGCAGAGAATCGATTTGGGAGAGTTTACTGGAGGTGAAAGCATGAAACGCATTTTAATAGCTGTCATATTAACACTATTCATGGTGCCGGCTGCTTATGCCGTGACCGAAGCCGAAGATATCGCCACAACCATCAAGCTGCGCGGTTACGATTGTGGCGGCAGGGAAGTGAGTGATATCAGCGAATCACAGGATGACCAGAGCAACCGCACGATTCAGGCGACCTGTCCGAACGGGGTTCGCTATCAGATTACTGTCTCGCCCGAAGGCCGTATGAATATTCAACCGCTGAATTAAATTGTAACGAATCATTTTATCCTCCGACTGAGTTCTCAGACTGGGTTGCCAGTTATGAATTCACCCATACGAGGAAGGATATTATGAACGAAAACATTCAAAGGAATGCATCACGACTGCTCATGGGCCTGGCTCCGGCCATGCTGCTGACGCTGGGCGCATGCAGTATGTCGATGCCGGGATTATCTTCCG
>CAZKME010000061.1:0-11564 GCA_964553725.1 uncultured Zetaproteobacteria bacterium | reverse complement strand
TGGAAAAGAAAGGACGACGAGCTGAAAGATATGGCCAAAAGAAAAAAAGAACTTGAAAATGAGTTGTTGGGTCAAGACCGCTTATCATCCGGCTATGAACCGAATGAGCATTTCTTAGGGGTAAAAAAATGATAGCTGATATTTTATTTGTTGTTGCCTTGGTTGGAATCGCTTGCCTGCCGTTTATTCGGGCTTTATGGAAGTCAGAGGTCGAGTCCTGCCGGTTCGCTATGTTTTCTGTAAGGGACAATCTGGTTCTCATGGTTGCAAAAGGTAAGTTGAATAAAGAATCCATTATTTTCGAACATTATTATAAAATGTCGAATGATGTGCTGCGACTTACAGAGAAAATGCACTTTGAAGGATTATTTCAGGCATTAATTGAAAGCAAGCAGTCAGAAGCTCAAATTGAAGCCTATCAAGAACTCATTGAGCAGGTGCATGAAGCCTTGAAAAATGAGGATGATGAGATTCGTCAGATAGTAAGCGCTTACTACAAGGCACTGATAGAAATAACTTTAATCAACAGCAACCTGTTTAGCATTGTCTATGTGATTAGCAAAAAGGTCATGCAAGATTCCATGCAAAAGAAGGCCATGATTTGGGCTTCAAAACATGATCCTAAGCCTGCAAAGGTATTCCATGATGTTGAGTATGAGCAGGTGTTGATTGGATTGGCTGCCTGACCAAGGATCGTTACCAAACAAAGGTATAGTTTTGTAATTGGCTCTTTAGTATGCTCAAAACCCTCAGGAATAAAGTGAATCCAGCGTATCGCCGTACTGTTTGTATACCTTGCGGCGTTTGATTTTCATGGTTGGAGTCAGCAGTCCCGATTCGATGCTGAACGGCTGATGCAGCAGCTGGATGCGTCGCACCTGCTCGAATGGATTAAGCGGTTTGAGCATCTTGTTGATTTTGGTTTGCAAATGCTTTTTCAGGATATCCGAATCGCATAAATGATCCCAGTCGGTTTCAGGCAAGCCCTGCTCTTTAGCCCAAGCGGTGCAGGATTCCTGATTGGGTACAACAAGCGCTACCAGATATGGCTTTTGATCCCCGTAAACAACGACTTGATCAATTTTTTCATCGCCAATCAATACCCCTTCAATGCGTTGCGGGGCGATATTTTCACCGCCGGAATTGACGATAATATCTTTCTTGCGGTCGGTGATACGCAAGTAGCCATCGCCATCAATGTCACCGATATCACCGGTATACAACCAGCCGTCTATCAGTGTTTCTTTGGTGGCTTTGCGGTTTTTCCAGTAGCCGGGCATGATATTGGCCCCGCGCGCCAGAATTTCGCCATCGTCGGCAATTTTCAATTCTACGCCTTTACCGGCGATGCCGACACTGCCGATGCGGCGGTCATGCATGGGGTTGGCTGCCAGTAGCGGCGCGGATTCGGTGAGTCCGTAGCCTTCGAGAACAGGCAGTTTAAGGGCTTCAAAGAATTTGGCGATTTCTACGCTCAAGGGCGCTCCGCCGGAGATAAATACGCGCATCCTGCCGCCGAACCGGCTGCGGATTTTCTCACCGACCAGCTTATCCAGCAGACGCAGCAGCAAAGCGCCGAGCAGTCCGGGCTTGTGCTTGCCGGACAGGTTCAAGTAGGCATAAAACATTTTCTGTTTTATGGCCGATTGTTTGCCGACCTGAGCCAGCATGCGGCTGCGTATCACTTCCAGCATGCGGGGCACGGCAATCATAAAGGTGGGTTTGGCTTCGGTCATATTTTTAGCCACGGTGTCAGGACGTTCGGCAAAGGCGACAGACAGACCGAATGAATAGGTTAAAAAGTGGCCGCCTGTACGCTCCAGGGTATGCGCCAGCGGCAGAAATGACAGCATGCGATCACCATCACTGCCAACGGTCAGGTCAAACACATAGGGCACGGCTTCCAGGTTGGTGATAATATTGCCGTGCGTAAGCATGACGCCTTTCGGGTTGGCCGTCGTGCCGGAGGTATACACCAGTGTGGCCAGCGTATCCCGTTTAATGCTGGCAAGGCGCTTATTTAATTTTATATCTTCAATGTCGCCGGCTTCAAGCCTGACCAGCAATTCGACCTGATCGCTGTCGGCGCTATTTTCAATGGTATAGATGTGTTTGACATGCGGGCACGTTTCAACTGCGATCAGCAGATCACGCAACAACTTGCCGCCGGATGTTACAATAGCCACAGCGCCGGAATCGATTAATACATAGCTTATGTCCTGTGGCCGGTACGAACAGTAGAGCGGCACCGTGACCGCGCCGATGGACAGAATAGCATAATCAATCACTGCCCATTCCGGGCGATTTTCCATCAGCAGGCCAATGCGATCCCCGGCTTTGAAACCGGCCCGAATCAGACCGGAAGCGACATGACGAATGCGCGTGGCCAGTTGCGCATAGGCGACAGGCAGGTATTCGCCTTGCTCCCGATACCATTGGGCCGGGTCGGCAGCATGGGTTTCGGCTATCCGAAACAACGCTTCGGGCAGGCTGCTGATATCATCAATGCTTGATGTGTCAATCTTCATGCTGACTCAGTATTCGATACAATATTGATGCGATTCGCGCCAAGGGATTCCCCTCCCTGCAAGCTTCTGATTACTTAAAACACCCGATATCAGTCACTCATGTATTGCTTATAGTTCCCTGAGCATAGCCGGAAATCCACAAACTTCAAGCCGGTTCATTGACCTGAGCGTCTTGCTGCCCATAGTTACACCTGCACATCTGTATCATACAGAGAAGGGAGACGAAGCATGGGAAAGCGCATTTGTATTATTGGCGGTAGCGGATTTGTAGGCCGGGCCATTGTGGAGCAGGCGATTGGTGCCGGGCATCAGGTGAGCGTGGCCTGTCGGCATCCTGAGAGAGCACGCGATTTACTGGTGAAGGGAGCCAAGCTGGCGCGTGTGGATGTGGTCGATGGTCGTGGCCTTGATGCGGCTGTCGCAGACCATGACGTGGTGATTTATCTGGTTGGACTGTTGTTTGAAAAGGGGCGTCAGAATTTCGCGGCGGCGCATGTGGACGGCGTGGCGCGAGTACTGGAATCCTGCCAGCGGGCGGGTGTGCGGCAATATCTGCATATGAGTGCGCTGGGCGCTGGCAAGGTGAGCGAGAGCACTTATGCCGAAACCAAGGCGGCAGCTGAAAAACTGGTGTCAGAATCCGGCCTGAGTTGGACAATTTTCCGTCCCTCGATTATTTATGGCGTCGGCGATAACTTCTTTAATCAGTTCAAGGCTATGTCCGCCATGCTACCGGTGATGCCGGTCATTTCGGGCGACACGCGTTTCCAGCCGGTCTGGGTGGAAGATGTGGCGCGCGCTTTTATCATGTCGATTGATCATCATCATGTGCGCGGTCAAACCTATGAACTGGGTGGCCCCTGCGTATTCAGTTTTCAGGCCATGCTTGAGCTGCTCATGCTTGAACTGGGCCGTCAGCGCACCTTCATTCCGCTGCCCGGCTTCGCAGCCAATCTGATGGCGATTTTCACATCGGTCTTGCCGACCCCGCCCATTACGCGGGATCAGCTGAAATTACTCGCCCATGATAATGTTGTTGAAGGCGATGCATTTCCGGTCCTGTTTGGCAAAGCCGCCGCGCTGGAGCGGATATTGCCCACATATATTTGTGCTTCCCAGTCAGAACAGTTGCAGCAGCACATGGATATCTACCGCCAGCATTATCGCAAGGGCGGCATTTGAACGATTCCCTTATCGGGGCTGTTCTGGCTGCTTATCTGATCGGAGCGGTGCCGTTCGGCTTGCTGTTGACGAAGTTATTAAGCAAAAAAGACCCTCGCGAACACGGCAGTGGCAATATCGGTGCCACCAACGCCATGCGCACCGGGGGCAAGCTGGTCGGAGCGTTAACCATGCTGGCGGATATTGCCAAGGGTACGCTTCCGGTATTGCTGGCGCTGTTGGCAGGCCTGTCGGAAACATGGGTTGCGATCATTGCAATCGCAATATTTCTGGGACACATCTATCCTGTTTACCTCCGTTTCAAGGGGGGGAAAGGCGTAGCAACCATGTTGGGCGTGATGCTGCCATGGCAACCGCTGGCCGCAGGTTTAGGGCTGCTGGCCTGGATTATTTTACTGAAAACGACCCGTTATGTTTCCTTATCTTCGATTCTGGCGGCATTACTCC
This sequence comes from uncultured Zetaproteobacteria bacterium, assembly GCA_964553725.1. GTDB lineage: Bacteria > Pseudomonadota > Zetaproteobacteria > Mariprofundales > Mariprofundaceae > Mariprofundus. The sequence continues at coordinate 7,407 of CAZKME010000061.1, read as the reverse complement.
TGCCTCTTTTGATTGCGGGCACGGGCGGTTCAGTGCCTGCTTTGCTGGTCGGCATGGTTTTTGCGTCACTGGTGACATTGAAACATGCCGGCAATATCAAACGGCTGATGAATGGCACCGAACCATCAACCCGTAAAGATGGCGAAGTTCGTTCATGAGCCGCATATCTATTGCATGGCGGAATGCATAACGGAATGCATAACAGGTTGCTCTGTGACAATGTTTCAACCATCCGGGAGGCGGATATGACATGTAAACTGCGAATGATGCCAATGCTGCTGGCCGGACTGGTAATGGCTTCCATGCCACTGTATGCCGGTGAATCACAGGCGGCGGATGCCATCAGCACCAGTGATGTAAAGGCGGATGTATCGAAACCTTATATCGTCAAAAAAGGTGATACGCTATGGGATATTGCCAATCATTTTTTCAAAGATCCGTATAAATGGCTGAAGATATGGGAACATAATCTGTATATTACCAATCCCGACCTGATATACCCCGGCAATCAAATATGGTTTGATGGCAAGCGTTTAAGTCAGGGCGGCTTGCGCATCACCCACCCTCAACCGCAGGTGATCATCCGGCCTGTTGAGCGCATGGAGGGGCATGCGAATTCATCCCTGTTGCTAACGGTCTTGCAACGCCAGGGTTTCATTCAGCCGAATCAGCTACAGGGCGTGGGTTATATTGTCGATTCCCGCGATGATCGCCTGAATTACGGTGCGCATGATTTTGTTTATCTGAAGCTGGATCAGCCCGCCAAAGCCGGTACCCTGTTTGATGTATTCCGCAGTACCGACACCGTGCGCGATCCGCAAAGCGGCAATGCACTTGGCGTGCTGATCAGGCATATGGGGCAAATCCGCATTACTTCACATAGTGGCGGTGTTTATCGCGGTATTGTCGTGAAAGCATTTGAGGAAATTTCACGTGGAGATCGTGTGAAATTGGCACGGGTGATTGATCATCATCTCCCACTGAGTCGTTCCAAACCACACCTGGTCGGCACAGTGCTCTATATTCGCAACGATGCGCATGAAGCGGCTCAGAATCAGGTGGTTGGCATCAGTCTGGGAAAGGCAGATGGCGTGAAGGCAGGCATGCAAATGTTTATCTACAAAGCCGGGCGCATGGTTGAAGATAAGGTGAGCGGTGGCGAAATACCACTGCCGCAGGAACGGATTGGCACAGTGATGGTACTGGTAGCCCAGCCGCAAGCCGCCCTTGCGCTGATCACCAAATCGACAGCACCGATTAATATCGGTGATGCCATCCATAGTTCGCCGCCACAATAAAATACATCTGTCCGGTTGTATTCAACAGCGCGCCTGCATGGTTTTTCATCCCATGATATGAAACGGAACATGATCTATGTTAAGGACGTTTGGCATTTTCAGAACATCTTTAGAATTTATGCACGCCACGCCGAGATAACTTCAGAGCCGGGGTCTGCTGATCGATAAAAAAGTCAAAATGTTTGAGAATATTCATGCCCAGGAGACCTTCTGCTCCGGCCCCGACAGCGCCCGCAATAACTGCAATATCAATATCTTGCAACTGAAATGACCCCAGCCGTATCCGGTTCGACTTCATCAGCGACGCCTGCATGCGGCCATTTGCAGTTTGCAAGGTGATCCTGGGTAAGGTGGACGAATCGGCCATGGCAACCTGATTGCGTTGCAGCAACGTAAGCGATGCGCCTGTATCAAGCAGCAAACGAACCGGAGGCTTGCCATTGATAGAGAGCGAAACCAGAAAGTGCTCGCCTGCACGTTGAAGTGGCACAGTGATTTGATATGCCGCGTCAGAAATCTGCTTAATTCGTTGCAATAGCCCTTTGGCTTTGCTGCCGGATGCAGCATCGAATACAAGCGGCTGAAGTATCGTCGATGCCTGTTGCAATTGCCCCATTTTTATAAGGGTGGTTGCCTGCATCATCTGGTAATCAGGGTTTCCACCATCCAGACCGGCAAGTTTTCGGAAAAAAACCAGTATTTGTCCATATTCTTCTCTCTGTTTCAAATGCTCATCATGCGATTGGACGGCTGTTTTCAGGCTGCGCCTGATCCGGGCAAGCAAGCCTGGATCTGCGGTCTGATTCAGTAACCCAAACAGCAGGAAGGTTTCCTGATCAAAGCGTACTGATTGATGAAGAATATTGGCATGCAATAATCCCGCTTCTATATCTTCAGGAAATCCATTGCGGTATTCTCGCAACAGCCGCAGTGCCGATTCCGCTCTCCCGTTCCTGTTCATTTGCCTGACCAGCGCAAGTACGCGGCGACGTGCTTGCGGCGTATGTTTGTGTGGCCAGGCTTGCATGGCAGCGGTAAAATACCCTTGCACCATTAGCGTACGAAATGATTGCAGCGGATCAACGGGTGAAGCTGGAGCCTGTTTCAAAATATGAGACAGCGTCTGAGATACGGGCGGAACAGTCGCCTTTCCTTTCGATGTAGCAACAGGATTTAACCTCATGCCATCCACCATGGATGCATGCTGTGCCTGTTGCCTGACGAAAAAATCATGGCTGAACCAGCCCATCGCAAAGCTGCTCAGTAACAGCAATATAAACGCCGGGGAAATTGACCATGAGATATGCATGGCGTCAGTATTTAATGTGCGTGAATCATTGTCCAGAAGAACGCCTGTGGTGGCAAAAAGCGCCCAACATTTTCTGGTAATAGCATGGATATTCACGATAGGGTGAGGCGATGACGCAATGTATTCCCAAGACAAACGATTGCCTGAAAAAAACAATGATTTCAGATAAGGCGCTGGCCTGGTTGCGTTTGTCTATGGTGCGCGGCATCGGGCCAATGACCGGGCGCAGGCTGGCGCAAGCTGTCGGCGGTGTTGAAACACTGTGGTCGCGACCAACACGCGAACTGCAAGCGATTCATGGCATTGGCCCGGCTGTACTGACGGCGCTGGAGCAGAATCTTGATCAGGCCATTGCATCGGTCATCGAAACATGTCGGCAACAGGGCATTGGTCTGCTCTGTCCTGATGATTCGGCCTGGCCTGCATCTGTAAGTCCATTCGATGATGCACCGTTGCTACTGTTTTTTCTGGGTGATGTGAGCAGTTTGAGTCACGCCCGTATGCTGGCCGTCGTCGGCGCACGCCGGGCGAGCCGGGAAAGCAGTTTGATTACCCGGCGCTGGTGCAGTTATTTATCCAATCAGCAGGCGTGCATTGTCAGCGGCATGGCCTACGGCATTGATGCGGCGGCGCATGGTGGCGCGCTCGAAGGCGATTCGCCCACCATCGCCGTGCTGGGTTGCGGACTGGCCGCATTAAGCGAACAACAGCAGCGACAGACGCAGGCGATTGCGGCGCACGGTTGCGTGATCAGTGAGTTTTTGCCTGCCGTGACTGCAAAACCGGAACATTTCCCGCGTCGCAATCGTATTATTGCCGGTTTGAGCCATGCTACGCTGGTGATGGAGGCCGATGTGCGTTCCGGTTCTCTGATTACCGCCAGACAGGCCCTCGATTACGGGCGCGAGGTATTTGCCGTACCGGGCTCGGTGCTGGGCGGCAAGCATGCCGGTTGTCATCTGCTGATTCGTGATGGTGCTGTGCTGGTGGAAAATGCCGATGATGTGTTGCAAAATATGGGCTGGATGTCGGCTGGAAAGGGTGCCTCAGCAGGTGGAAAAGCGTATCAACCGGTCGATGCGGATGAGGCAAAATTGTTGCAGGCTTTGGCCGGTGAAAGCATGCATGTGGATCATCTGGCCGAAACTTGCGGCTTGACCGTGCCTGAGCTTTCCCCCATCGTGCTGCGCCTTGAGCTACAGGGTGTGATTGAACGCTTACCCGGCAGCCGTTATCTGTTATCTGTGGAGTTGCATCGAACATGAGCGCAGTTGTAGTGGTGGAATCTCCCGCCAAAGCCAAAACGATCGAAAAATATCTGGGCAAAGGCTATAAAGTATTGGCCAGCTACGGCCATGTGCGTGCCTTTCCCAAGAAAGACGGTTCGGTGGATCCTGATAATGATTTCGCCATCACCTATCAGATTATCGAGGACAAAAAGAAGCGCCTTGATGCCATAGATAAAGCCATGAAACGGGCCGATACCCTGATTCTGGCCAGCGATCTGGATCGCGAGGGTGAAGCCATTGCCTGGCATGTGGCCGAAGTGTTGCGTGATCGCGGCTCACTCGATGGCAAAGAGATTCAGCGCATCACCTTTAACGAAATCACCAAAAAAGCCATTACCCACGCTGTCGAAAATCCGACTGAAGTCGATATGCAACTGGTCGATGCCCAGCAGGCGCGCAGTGCGCTGGATTATCTGGTGGGATTTACGCTGTCGCCATTGTTGTGGCGCAAAATCCGTAGTGGTTTATCCGCCGGGCGCGTGCAATCGGTTGCCCTGCGCCTGATTTGTGAACGCGAACAACATATTCGCGATTTTGATCCGAAAGAGTTCTGGACGATTGATTCCGAGTGCGCAACCGGCAAGTCAGCATTTCAAGCCCAGCTGAGCGCTGTGGATGGCAAAAAACTGACGAAATTTTCTATTACCGATGGGGTCAATGCCAAAGTCATGGCGCGCCGGGTGGGGAAAGCAGATTTCCATGTCAGTGATGTGCAGAAAAAACAGGCCAGACAACAGCCTTCACCGCCGTTTATCACCACCACGCTGCAAATGGATGCATCACGGAAATTAGGTTTTACGGCCAGAAAAACCATGCAGGTAGCCCAAAAACTGTATGAAGGCATCGAAGTGGATGGCGAACCCGTCGGCCTGATTACCTATATGCGTACCGATTCGCTGAATATCTCCGAAGATGCCATCACCGACATGCGCTCCCATATCAGCAATGCTTATGGGGCTGATTACCTGCCCGAGAAAGCGCGCCATTTCAAAACAAAGAGCAAAAACGCCCAGGAAGCGCATGAAGCGATTCGGCCAACCGCCAGTGCGCGTACGCCTGAAGCGATGAAATCGGTACTCGAAATTGATGCTTTCAGGCTCTATACATTGATCTGGAAACGGGCGCTGGCTTCGCAAATGGCGGCGGCAGTGCTTGATCAGGTGCGCGCTGATATTGATTCGGGCGATCTGATGCTGAGGGCGACCGGCTCTACGCTGGCCTTTGCGGGTTTCCGCAAGCTTTACATCGAGGGTACGGATGAACCGGCCAAAGATGACAAGGATCGTCTGTTGCCGCCGCTGGCCGTTGGTGATGCCATCACCATCAAACAGGCTTTGGCCAAACAGCATTTTACCGAACCCAAACCGCGTTTCTCCGAGGCCACGCTGGTCAAGGAGCTGGAGGCCAATGGAATCGGACGCCCCTCCACCTATGCCTCGATTCTGAATGTATTGCGTGTACGTGAATATGTGGACATGGAAAAGAAACGCTTTGTGCCGACCGATACCGGCGAATGGGTGAATAAATTTCTGGTTTCCTCCTTCGGCGAAATTGTCGATCCGAAGTTCACCGCTTCGGTGGAAAGTAAACTCGATGCCGTGGCGCGCGGTGAGAGCGGCTGGAAACCGGTACTGCGTGAATTCTGGGGCCCATTCAAGGCGGCAGTTGATATTGCAGCCACCGCCCCAAGACCGTCGGAAGAAACCGATGAAGCATGCCCTGAATGCGGCAAACCGATGGCCATCAAATTGGGACGTTATGGCAAATTCATGGCCTGCACAGGTTATCCCGAATGCAAGGTCGCGAAACCGCTGAATGGCAAAGACGGCGAGCAGGCCGAACCGGAGTTGTCCGATCAGAAGTGCGATAAATGTGGCGAGCAGATGGTGATTAAAGCCGGACGTTACGGCAAATTCCTCGGTTGTTCGGCTTACCCCAAATGCAAAAATATTCAGCCGCTGGAAAAGCCCAAAGATACCGGCATCTCCTGCCCGCAATGCGGCAAGGGTACATTTCTGGAGAAGAAATCGCGGCGCGGTAAAATATTCTACTCCTGCTCGACCTATCCCAAGTGCAAAAACGCCTTATGGAACGAACCGATTGATCGCGCCTGCCCACAATGCAACGCCCCGTTTGTAACGATTAAAGTGACCAAACGTCATGGTACCCAGCATGTGTGTGCCACAGAAGGGTGCAGTTGGAAGGAAAGCATTGAGGTTCCCGAAGCGGCTTAATCCGGGCAAAGCGGAATTTTCGCCATATACTCACCGCAGGGGGCAGCTATGGATAAATTCGACCGCATATACGCCTTGCATGGTATTTTCTCGACACGCCGTTATCCGGTAAACATGGCGACGCTTTGTGAAGAACTGGAATGCTCCAAATCCTGCGTCAAACGACTACTCGGTGAAATGAAAGATTATCTGGCTGCGCCGGTGTGCAATAAGCGCGGTCAGGGCTATTTCTACGACCGTGACATTGTTTTTGAGCTGCCCGGCGTCTGGTTCAACACCCGCGAATTGGAAGCTCTGATGGTGATGCAGAAAACGGCGGCGGGGATCGGCAGCGGTTTTCTGAATAATGAACTGGGGCAGATGCAGCGCAGGATAGAAAAGAGCCTGGCTCGGGTCGCCCCATCTGCAGTCAGTGAACTGGGCCGCATTCGCATTCCCGAGTTTGGACGCAGAAGCAAACAACTGCCTCATTTCCCGCTCATTGCAGCGGCGCTGCTGGAGCGCAAACGCATATCGCTGACCTACACAAGCCGCAGCGCCAATACAACGCGCCAGCGCGAGGTTTCGCCGCAGCGGCTGCTGCTCTACAAAAACAACTGGTATCTCGATGTCTGGTGCCATCAGGCTGATGATCTACGCACCTTTGCAGTGGAACGGATGACCGATAACAAGCTGCTGAATGTGGCGGCGGTTGATGTGAATGCAGCGGAGATGGATCGGCGGCTAACGCGCAGTTACGGCATATTCGGTGGCGAAGCGGTTGCGACGGCACGCCTGCGTTTTACCGCCACAGCCGCGCGCTGGGCTGCCGATGAAGCATGGTTTCCCGATCAGGACGGGCGCTGGCTGGACGATGGCAGTTATGAATTATCGATTCCTTATGGCAACCCGACTGAATTGATTATGGATATCTGCCGCTACGGCCCGGATGTGGAAGTGATCGAACCGTCTGAATTGCGCCGACAGGTTGCACAGCAGTTGCAAGCTGCGGCAAGACAATATTTGGAATAGTGAATTGGGAATGGAGAATTAGGAATTAGGAATTAGTCTCTTATCCACAAAATCTAAAGCAAAACGCACAAGATATTTTACCGTCTTAAAACTATACGTCAAAAGATTTTCACCACAGAGTGCACAGAGGAAAGGCAGAGAAAAACAAAGCATAAAGATTTTGACCTTCTCTGTGCTCTCTGTGTACTCTGTGGTTCAAGGTTTTGTTTGGTTCCGGCTATGCTGGGTTAGGAATTAGGAAGTGAGAAGCTTTCACTATTCTAAAT
>CAZKME010000060.1:0-11705 GCA_964553725.1 uncultured Zetaproteobacteria bacterium | reverse complement strand
CCGCGTCATAAACAGCGTCAGGGTTAAGGAGAGGATAAGTGGCTCGTATATCCGGAGTAAATGTTCCGACTCAGAAACGCGTTGAAATCGCCCTGACCTATATCTTTGGTATTGGCCTGAGCAGCTCGCATAAGATTCTTGCCAGTGCAGGAATTGATGGCGATATCCGCGTCAAAGATTTGAGCGATAGCGAAGTCGATAAAATTCGCAGTGTGATCGATACTGATTTCAATGTTGAAGGCGACCTGCGTCGTGAAGTGACCATGAATATCAAGCGCCTGACCGATCTTGGCACCTACCGTGGCTTGCGCCACCGTAGAGGATTGCCGGTTCGCGGTCAGCGCAGTAAAACCAATGCACGCACACGCAAAGGTCCGCGTCGTACCGTTGCGGGCAAGAAGAAGTAAGGGGATAAACGTATGGCTGCACCGAAAAGAGCTGCTGGTAGCAAGAAACGCGTCCGCAAGAATATTGCGAATGCGGTTGCGCACATCAAGGCAAGCTTCAACAATACAATTATTACTTTTACCGATGATGCGGGAAATGCAATCTGCTGGGCGACCAGTGGTGCATCCGGCTTCAATGGTTCGCGCAAGAGCACCCCGTTTGCTGCCCAGGTTGCAGCCGAGGAAGCTTCACGCAAAGCCATGGATCATGGCGTAAAAAACTGTTCAGTGCTGGTTCGCGGGCCGGGCAGCGGACGTGAATCCGCCCTGCGTGCGATTGCCGCAGCCGGCATCAATGTGGTTTCGATCCGTGATGTTACCCCGATCCCTCATAATGGATGCCGCCCGCCGAAGCGGCGCCGCGTTTAGGAGTTTATTTAGATGGCACGTTATTTAGAAGCTAAATGTCGCTTGTGTCGACGTGAAGGCGAAAAACTTTATATCAAGGGCAGCAAATGCTATTCGGATAAATGTCCGATCGAGCGTCGTCCGTATGCTCCGGGCATGCATGGCCAGAATCGTCGCAGCAAGGTCTCCGACTATGGCCTGCAGTTACGCGAGAAACAGAAGGTCAAACGTATCTATGGTTTGCAGGAAAAGCAGTTCCTGAGCTATTTTAAGGATGCTGACCGGATGCAGGGTGTGACGGGCTTAAATCTGTTGCAGCTGATTGAATCACGTCTGGACAATGTGGTGTATCGCATGGGTCTGGCCTCATCACGTACTGAAGCGCGTCAGATTGTGCGCCATAAGCTGGTGAAAGTGAACGGTCACATTGCCAATATTCCCTCCTACCGCGTGCCTGTCGGCACCCGTCTGGAGTTGGTTGACAGCGCCAAAGAACATTTGCGTATCAATGCTGCTGCTGAAGCAGCTGGCACACGCGGTACCGCCGAGTGGATGGATGTCGATCTGTTAACCCGTCAGGGTGTTTATCGTGAAATGCCTGTGCGTGATCAGTTGGATCAGGGTATCCGTGAACAACTGATTGTTGAACTTTATTCCAAGTAAGTTTATCCCAGATAACCCGAGGATCATTTCATGCATTTGATAAACCCGCGTAATATCAGCGTCGAAGAGAAAATTGCAGGCCGTTCTGCCAAGATTGTGTTTGAGCCGCTGGAGCGCGGTTATGGCACAACGATTGGCAACAGCCTGCGCCGCATGCTACTGTCCTCGCTGCCGGGCGCAGCGGTTACATCCGTCGTGTTTGATGGCGTTTCGCATGAGTATGATACCATCAAGGGCGTGCGCGAAGATGTTATGGACATCATCCTGAGCCTGAAAGAGCTGGATATTCGCATGGAAAGCGATGAGCCCGCGACCATTTCACTGAATGTGAAAGGTTCGTCTGTCATCACTGCTGGCGATATCACCTGTCCGGCCGGCTTGATGGTACTCAATCCTGAACTGGTTCTGGCCCATCAGAATGATGATGGTCACCTGAAGGTTGAAGCCACAGTAGAAAAGGGTCGCGGTTATGATTCGGCCAGTGATCGTGTCGTGGAAGAACGCGCTGTCGGCTCCTTGTTGGTTGATGCTTCATTTTCACCGATCAGCCGCGTCGCAACTCGTGTAGAGTCCGCCCGCGTAGGTCAGCGTACTGACTACGATAAACTGATCATGGAACTGGAAACCAACGGTTCCATTACCCCGCAAGAGGCGATTAACGAAGCTGCCCGGATTATTGAACAGCAGTTGGCAGTATTTGTCGATTTTACTGCCGTCACCGTTGTCGATGTGGAAGATACTTCGACCGAAGAACTGGAAGAGCTTTTGGTTCAGCCGATCGAACATCTTGACCTGTCGGTTCGTTCGATGAATTGCCTGAAATCCGATGATGTGTTTCGCGTTGGTGATCTGGTGCAGCGTAGTGAGCAGGAAATGCTGCGCACCCCGAACTTTGGACGTAAATCTTTGAACGAGATTAAAGAAGTACTGGAAAATATGGGCCTGGAACTGGGCATGGACTTGCCGAACTGGCCGCCGCAGGACGATACGCTGGCACCGCTTGAAGACATTCCGGCTGATCAGGCCCCGATTGAAGAAATTCCGGCAGAAGACTGAGAGGATAGTATAGATGAGACATCGTAAACATCATGGTTCTCTGGGGCTGGTTAGCGGCCATCGCCGCGCACTCATGGCCAATCTCGCAACCGCATTGTTGACCCATGGACGCATTGAAACGACGGAAGCCAAAGCCCGTGCTCTGCGCCCATACACTGAAAAGCTGATTACGCTTGGCAAACGCGGCGACTTGCATGCCCGCCGTCAGGCACTGGCCAAATTGCGCTATCGCCCGATTGTCGATCACCTGTTTGGCGATGTAGCAAGCGCATGTTCGGATCGTGATGGTGGTTATATCCGCATCATCAAGACTGGCTTCCGCAATGGTGATGCTGCGCCGATGGCAGTTATTGAATTGATTGATGAGCTTTCGGTTAGCGGAACCGAGGTGGCAGAAGCGTAAGTTTGATGGCATTCTGATTCAAAAAGGCTCCGCATCTGCGGAGCCTTTTTTGATTGATTGTATCGCGTAGATATTGAAAGAAGGCTGTTAAATTCTCACCGAAGTATCTAGTCTGCGTTGTTTATGAGTTGGTGATGTTCACGCTTGCGCAAGAGAATATTCCTGATGGGTTAGATCCAATCTGGAAATCACCATAAATGAGAGGGTGCTACATGGATAACATTCAGGAACGTGTTATTGCCGTCATTGCCAAGGAACAGAGCCTTGATCCTGCTACCATCAAACTGGAATCTACTTTTGATGAGTTGAACATTGATTCGGTCAGTGCTATTGGTATCGCTTTTGATATCGAAACGGAATTTGATATTGATTTTTCAGATGATGAAATGTTTGGTCTAAAATGCGTGAGAGATGTTGTGGAAGGGGTGGGGAAGCTTGTTGAAGACTAGAATGCGGGTCAGAAGGCAATGAGACAGCGCGTTGTTATTACCGGGATAGGGGCTGTATCGGCCCTTGGTATCGGCACAGAACCATTCTGGCATGCACTTTGTCAGGGCCGCAGTGGCATTCGCCCGATTGAAAGCATCGGCGTGGATGGGCTGAAAATAACCATCGCAGCGGAAGTGCCCGGTTACATTCCGACCGATCATTTCGACAGCAAACAATTGAAAACCCTTGATCGTTGTGCTCAATTTGCCATATTGGCTGCGCGCGAAGCACTGGAAAATTCCGGCCTGCACATCTCGGAGCAGATGGCGGATCGAACCGCCACCATTGTTGGCTCGGCAATCGGTGGCAAGACCACCGAAGATGACGGTTTTAAGAAGTTATACGGAGATGGCAATCCGCGTGTCAACCCGATGACCATCCCGCGTGTCATGATGAGCGCAGCGCCGAGTCAGATTAGCATGGATCTCGGCTTGCGTGGGCCATCCTTTGCGGTATCCAGCGCCTGCTCTTCATCCAACCATGCTATAGGCGAGGCATTCAGAATGTTGCAACACGGTTATGCGGACATTGCCATTACAGGCGGCTGTGAGGCATCCATCACCTTTGGCATGATGAAATGCTGGCAGGCTCTGCGGGTGATTTCGGCGGATACCTGTCGCCCTTTCAGTTTGAATCGCAGCGGCATGGTGATTGGCGAGGGTGCGGGCATGTTGGTGCTGGAAAGGCTCGATAGTGCGCGTGCGCGTGGCGCTGATATATATGCGGAACTGGCAGGTTTCGGTATGTCCGCTGATGCGGGACATTTGATCATGCCGTCGAAGCAAGGCGCATGCAGAGCCATGCAGGCGGCGCTTGATGATGCAAACATGGCGATCTCGGATATTGATTATATTAACGCCCATGGTACCGGAACGCCGGTCAATGATATTTCGGAAACAGCGGCAATTCACGACACCTTTGGCGAGCATGCCAAAAAATTGATGGTTTCATCTACAAAATCCATGCACGGCCATGCGCTTGGCGCAGCGGGCTCGCTTGAGGCCATTGCCACAGTGCTGGCGTTGCATCATGGTATTCTGCCACCGACTGTGAATTTCACCGAAGCCGATCCGGACTGTGATCTGGATTATATCACCAATACAGCACGGGAGAAAAAAATTCGTATGGCGATCTCCAACTCGTTTGCCTTCGGAGGCCTGAATTCAGTGCTGGCATTCAGGGCATAAACATTAGTCTGGAATAGTTCGGATCAGTCGCTGTCCGGTGTTTTGGCCTCTTTCAAATAGGGCATAAGATAAAAGCTTTGGGCAATGATGAATGCAAATGTCAGGCCCATCAGACCGAACATTTTGAAATTGACCCAGGTATCGGTATCGAATGAAAAGGCGACGTAGATATTTAATGCGCCGAGAATAACGAAAAAGACAGCCCATGCGATATTCAGTTTTGTCCAGACAGCGGCTGGAAGGGTGATATTTGCGCCCATCATGCGTTCAATAATGGTTTTTTCTCCAATAAATCGGGAACCGATAAAGACGATGGCAAACAGCCAGTTGATGGCGGTTGGTTTCCATTTGATGAATGTCTCATCCTGAAGGTACAGTGTCAGGCCGCCGAATAGCGCCACCAGCACCAGTGTGATGAGGTGGGCATTCTCAAACCGGCCTTTGATGATGCGGTGGCCAAATGTCTGAACGGCGCAGGCAGCGATGAGTACGGCTGTTGCCGTATAAATGTCGTACATTTTGAATACGATAAAAAATAACAGCACAGGAAAAAAATCGAATAACATTTTCATGTCGCCAATCCGACCATACCTGTGCCGCCTTGCCAAGCGATGGTTGGCAGCGCGTCGATTATCATCAATCATTGCGATATGATACGTTTAACTGCTCGATTATTGCTGGCGCTTTGCCTGGTTGCGCTGGTGGCATGCTCGGTCAAAACCAGCAGAGAAGTATCGTCCAACCTTTGGGGCGAGTGGGAGATGTTCGAGCAGCAGGTGCAGGCTGATTATCCCGATGCTGTGCCAATCATTCTGATTCATGGCTGGAATGGCGGTGAATTCAGCTGGCCGGGGCCGCGCGTTCTGATGGACATGGAAAAGCAACTGCAACGCGATATTTATTTCTTTAATTATCGGACAGGCATCGTCGCCAATCGTTTTCCACCGATTGAACTACTGGAGGAACAGCTCGATAGCTATTTGCAAGACTACAAGCAAGTCGATGTCGTTGCTCACAGCATGGGCGGGTTGCTGTTACGCCAATACCTTGCAGAGCACGGTGATAACCCCGTTCGTCGAGCGTTATTTTTATCGACACCACACTTTGGCAGCAGTGTCGCCAATTTGCTGGTCGATATTGGCGCCATCTCATATACGGGTAATATTCAGGCCTCCGAATTGTTGCCTGGCAGCGATTTTCTATGGGTTCTGAATAGCCAGGAAGGCGAGGAACTGGATGGGGTGCAGGTGCTCAATGTTTATGCTCGAGAGCAGAAGAGTTTGCTAAAAGGTGATATGATTGTTCAGGCATCGCATGCATGGCTGCCCTGGGCGGCCAATGCTGAAGTGGATGGCGATCACCATCTGGGTCGGCGAATCAATGAACCGTGGGCGCTTGAATTCCTTCGTTCCGGCCAGCGACCGCCTGAAGCACCCATGCCTGAAGAGCGGGAGTTATGGTTGCGCTTCCAGTTGCCTGATGAGGATCAACCTGTCATGTTGAATGAAACCTCGGTACGCCGCCTGACAACGGCTCATGTCAATATAGAGAAAAAATTCAGTCTGTGTTGTGAACAACGCTCCGGCTTGCATCCATTGGGCGGCACAACGCTGATTCTTGAACATGTGAAACGTAGTGATCGAATAAAATATTATCCTCGCAATGGATCAGCCTCAAAGTTAATTGCTGTCGATCATCTTCCCCTTCAGCAACAGCCGGTTCAAATGCAGGTAGTTCATTTTTTACGGGAGAGTGAAGCAGGCACGCCTTGACGCGCCAGTTTATCTGCGCGCTCATTACCTTCATGCCCAGCGTGTCCTTTCACCCATTGCCAGGTGACGTCATGAATGGCCGCCATTCGATCCAGCTCCTGCCAGCGCTCCAGATTTGATACCGGTTTTTTACTGGCAGTTTTCCAGCCTTTTTTCTTCCAGTTGTGAATCCAGTCCGTCATACCATTCACAACATATTTGGAATCTGAAATAATAGTGATGCGGCATGGGCGGCTGAGCGCCTTTAAGGCTTCCACTGCAGCCTGTAATTCCATTTGCTGATTGGTTGTGTGAGCTTCGCCGCCGCATAATTCTTTTTCACGCTCGCCCATGCGCAGTAGCACGCCCCAGCCGCCGGGGCCGGGATTGCCCGAACAGGCACCATCGGTAAACGCTTCAACGATAGGTTTATTCGTCATTATTGAGTCCTTTGTCATTGGTTAGTCAGCATAAAGAGATGATCACCTTAAAACTATTACCATCCCGGTCTTCAATAAACTCAATGTCATCATAAGCCTTTAATGCTCTGCGAATACCACTGCCCAAACCTCTGTATGGAAGTATTTTGGTGGCAAATGATGCTAAAATCGGATTGCGAATATTTGAGTTGCCACTCTTAATATTTTCAATGGTCAAATTATTAGGCAAATGCCCCGGGCTGATAATTTCTATGCGGTCATCAAAAATAAAGATGCGTATCGCCGCTGAAATAAAGTAATCTCGATGAATCAGAGCATTGGCAAGCAGCTCTTCAAATACAATTTTAGGCACAGCCAATTGCCCAAGTGAGTTCACACCCTGCCCATTTTGTACGCGCTTGATATGTCTCAACATAAAACCCAGTGCATCATCAAACACATCCTTTAATACACCTGAAATATCCTGACTATCGACATACTCGTCCACATCAATATCTGTGCCGGGATATGTTACACATTTCACCACAAATGCAGGCAGCTTTAATGCTGTATTTTTACCAAAAAGCAACGCCCCCGCAATATTCAAAGCACCGTCACGGCTTAAATTAAGGTTGTTGATAATTTGCTCTAAGGGTAACGCCTGTTCATCCAGCGGCTCTTCATATTGTTTTTCATAAAAGCCGGAAAACGCCTTATAATCCAGATCATTGACTGTCATGGTCGGCACGGGAATTTCATCACCATGCAACAAGCCGGCACTTTGGTACATGCGTTGAATTTCTTCGCGTGCTGTCGCTTTGCGTTTATCCGCACCACTTTTCACCCAGATGACACCATTCTTATCCATATAAGGTTTTGAGATGCCCCTGGGAATATGGACAACCATCACCAGCCCACCATCCAATGAAATGTTTTCAGTAATCGGATTAACGGGGGGCTTCACCTGTTGCGATGCCGCATTGGAGACAAGATTGCTCAACCGCCCCATATCTTCACGCTTCAACCCAGAAACAGTACCATCATCAGAGACACCGACAATAATCATACCGCCCAAGGTATTGCTAAAAGCAATCATCTCCTGCGCCAACGACAGTTCATTCGTCACATTCGCTTTAAACTGATGTTTGCTATCTTCATCTCTGGCGATGATTTCTAAAAGCTCTGATATTTCCATAATCAATGGTTCTCCCTGCTCTTTTTCAACACGTTCCACATACCGTCTTTGGCTGCCCCAATCCTTGTTAGCCTTCCATGTGCTTTTAATTTGCCTATAGTCATTCAAGTATTGATTTACCTTTTCATCATCCTCGCGAATGCGGGGATCCATGTTTATTCAAGGGACAAGCTTGCGTGGATGCCCGATAAAAACATGTCTGCGTGCGTTCACGCACAGGCAGGCATTCGGGCATGACGGCAGATCAATTCATCAACATCAATAAAAAGTTTACCGCCCTGTGCATTTGCATATTTGCAAACCCACTTGAAATACTCACCCCGCCAGCTTTCTTTCCATTCGGTATTTTGGGTTTCAGTCATATTAATTAACTGCCTCAAGGTTGCTAATTGCAGGAGTCAATCCAGCATCAATTATTGCTTGAAAAACATAACCACTAATTGTTCCTTTTAGATTTTCAACTTCATTTTCTAGCAATGTCCGAACGAGTTTTAGCCAATCAAGTTCATCCACCAGTGATTTGTTAATTTCAAGATGCTCATATCTGGATTTGAACACATCCCCTAAGCGGCGGCGATCCTTCGGAGAAATACGAACCATACTTTCTACAAACGTTTCAGGTTTTATATATTTGAAAATTGGAATCCGATAATATTTATTATCTTCAGAGTTACTTAAGCACACCAACCTATAAAACAGGCGATTATCACTTACCATCAACTCTAATAGCTTTTCAGCCTGCTCAGGGTAAGCAGCCTCTTTGACCTTCTGAGCTTGTGATGTGATATAGGTACAAAATGTTATAAATTCTGCTTCACCTCTGGAAAAATACATCAGTCCAGCATGGCTATCATTCCAAGTAGAAGAATTCTCATCCTCATCAAATTCCAACGTATTCTCAGCAACCAGTGCATCAACATAGGCTTGAAAATCAGCCAAAACTTGTTGTTCCGTTTTGTCGTAAAGTTTATTTTTAGCCATCCACAAGAAGTGCCCGCATACATGCATGATGACAGGGGCTTTTTTATATTCTCTCGCTTCGAGTGATTTCTCTACTAACTTCCGAACCTTTTTGAAATCAGCATCATCTAAATCAAGCCCATTCCATAAACGAACCCAATTTGGAGTATTCTTATTTTGAAAATAGATACTGTTCGTCACGGCTTCCTCAAGACGCTTGGCACTAAACACTCCCATTCTCAAATACTCTTTCCAGAGATCAACATCGGGGACAGATATATCTAATAGGTGTTGGTATTTCTTTTGGCGTTTTGATATTTCATCATCGCCCTCATCTTCGCTAAGCAATGTGCGAAAACTTAATGCAAGCAAATCTCCCACATCTTCAACGTCAACACCTCCACAACGAACCTCAAAAGAAAGCATCATCAATATACCAAGCATGTTGAGCAGAAAAACATCTTTGCCTTTCGCTTCTTCAGGGAGCACTTCAAAGATTCGGTTAAAATCTTGAATGATTTTCTTAAGAGTTCTTAAGTTGTTGTATTTTGAGGCTGAGAACACATCACATATAAAAGACTTATTTGCAATTAAAAAGATGCGACACTTATCATTTGTTACTTTGTTACAAAAAGAATCTAAAGCGTTATCAATATCAACATGAATTTCAAATGCTTGCCCAATCAATTTTTCCTTTATCTTAGCATAAGCCTCATCTTTCACTTTCGACTCATCAGCAATAAGAATCACATGCCTGTCATGGTGCTCTACAAATGAATTGATATACCCAAGGACATGGGCGATTGGCATACAGCAACGCTCTAAGTCATCAAATATCAATATGTGATCTTTACTATCATTTAGAAAGCCAACACTATCGGGAAGCTTTAATTGCACACTTCCATCGGACTTGTCATCACCATCCAGATCGAAACGCAATGTAGCGCGCAATGCACCTTTCACTACTTTTCCTGCAATATCCATACCCTTAGAAGAAAGTATCGGATGAAGCTGTTCAAAAAATGAGTCATTAATTTGCGAGGTGTTTTGCAAACCATACAAGCTTACATAGATGAATTTTTTATCTGTCTGGGTTTCTTGATAGTCCGAAATAAAATGGCTTTTCCCACTGCCCCATTTTCCAGATAATAATACAGCATAATCGGGTGCCTCTAGCCCACAATAATAGTCTATATAATCCCTAATATGATTATTAACTGGCATACTCTTTCCCTTGGGGCTCAGTATCACTTTGCTGAAAAGCCTCTTTAAGCACCGCTTGCATCAATTGTTCTGAGTGGGTTTGATTATTGGTAATTTGAACTTCTAGTTGATCGCAGATGGCAAACAGTTTTTCGGCTTTGGCGACGATGGCTTTTTGTTCTGGTAGTGGAGGAATCACCAATGGACAAGAAAGAATTTGATCTTTTCTTAAATTCGTTTGTTTCTTGCCATCATTGAAGTTTAAAAAGTGTTGATTGCGATTAAGTTGCAATGCCAAAAAAATGGGTAATAAGGTTCCAAGTGGGGAAAGAGAACCTATACGTTGGTTTAAAGAATATGAATCATTTTTATCCACCAAAAAACACCTTGCTAAAGCTTTTCCATTCGGAACATCACTCATAACAATTAAAATATCATTTTTGTAGACTGAACACATACATTGAGCAGTCCTTTTTACAACCTTGCCATTCATGGAAATATATTTTGAATTGACCAGAATGTATTTGCCTGAACTATCAATAAACTGCTCATGAGCTTTACCATTGGTAAAATGAACGATCTTATCTAGCAAGCACCATTCCCACCCATCAGGTAAATTGAATGGTTTTTTCTCATCGATGATTGGGGGTAAGGATTTTTGATTTTTGATTTTTTTATCTTTAATCAGTTGTTCTTTTTCTGCCTTGATGCGAGAAAGCAGCGATGCTGCGCTTTCTCTACAATTGCGAATTTTTAATTTCAAATTACGAATGCTTTCAGGGTCATCGGCTTGCGCTAATTCCTGTTCATACTGCTTTCGTAATTCGTAATTTTTAATTCTGAATTGTTCAGTAAGTTTGCCTTCAATGGCTTCCTGTAAAATCTGTTGGCGGAGTTTTTTTAGTAGGGTTTGTTGGTGGGTGAGTTCATTTTTTATTTCAGTTTCTTCAATCACAATACTTTTGAATTGAACAACTATTTCTTTTTGCTTTTCAATGGGAGGAAGGGGGATTTCAATATACTTTATTTTGGTTGCAGAGAGCGCAACATTTGCAGCACCACTCATTAACGGAACCAATATAATGTCTTTCAGTTGAGATAAATATAAGTGTAAAAACTGAATGTCCAACTCATTGTCATCTATGGCAGTTAAAGCAACCAGAATAGTACCAAGTGCAAACTTCCCTTCCTGGTAATGAACATTTTTTAAGCTTGCATGGCCATGCCCTGTTGAGGAAACTAGAGGAATACATACTGCTCTTGTATCAAACTGAAATGATTCACAAGCCCGTCGTTCAGCACCAGTAGTCACAAGAGGATATTCGCCAGGAGCTGCTTTAGCCAAGCCCTCGCTACCTTTTTCAAAGTTGCAAATATCTTTCAAATATGTATTTCTGAAACTCGCCACTATCCCAACTCCTCAACCACATACTGATCTAGCCAATAAGGGGCGATATTATTTTGTGCAACCGCTGGTTGCAGTGTTCTCATGACTGTTCCCCATTTTCCAACAAGGCATAAAATTCATTGAGTTTTTGGCGCAGTAATTCTTTGGGAATAAGCTTGGTTTCATAGTCTGCAATAA
>CAZKME010000059.1:0-11851 GCA_964553725.1 uncultured Zetaproteobacteria bacterium | reverse complement strand
CGTTATCTGGCTGATCATATTGTCAAAGACCCATCATGGCTGGAGTGGCCGTTGACGGTTGAACACAGTGCAACCGATATCGGGGAACTTTGTCACCGTCTGAGTGCATTGCATGATTTCGATGATGTGGAGCAGACGCTGGCCGATATCGGGCGCTGGGTGGATCGGGGCAGATTATTATCGGCGCTGGCGGTCGATGCGCATACGGCCAATGCGATGGAGATTGGCGGCTGGCTGGCTGATATTGCCGATGCGGCGACCCAGGCTGTGCTGCGCCTCTGCCTCTACCAAATGGCCTTGCCGGATGACTTTCCATTTGTAGCTTTGGCCATGGGTAAACACGGTTCACGTGAAATGGGCCTGGTTTCTGATCTCGATATGGTGTTTGTGCTGGTGCATGACAATCCGCGTAAGATATTGGGGAGACGCAGCCTCGGCGAACATGCCCAGCGCCTTGGCCGACGCATGATTCAATATCTAACCGGAAAACCACCATTCGGTGCCGGTTTTGAATTTGATGCGCGCCTGCGCCCGTCCGGCGCATCCGGCGTGCTGGTGACCGGCATTGTCGGTTTTCAGGACTATCAGCGCAATGAAGCACAAACCTGGGAACATCAGGCGCTGTGTCGTGCGCGCTCGGTGGCAGGTTCGATGGCGGACAGGAATCGAGTTGATCAGGTGGTGGCGAATGTGCTGAACCAAAAACGGGATGTCGCAGAGCTGGCAGCAGATATAGTCACGATGCGGAAAAAAATGCTGGATCATCTGGCCAGCAAATCCGATGCGTTGTTCAATCTGAAACAGGATGCAGGTGGATTGGTTGATATTGAATTCCTGGCCCAGTTCGCGCGTTTGGCTTTTGGCGGCAGGGCCAGAAGGACAGCCGATATCCTGCTACAGCTGCCGGAAAGTGCTGCGGAAATATGGCGCAGGCATGCCGTCGTTTTAGCTGAAACCTATCTAAACTATCGCCAGATGGAGAATGCCCTCCGGGTGGAGCTGTGGCGCTCGATTGGAAAACTGCCGAATGATCCGGCCGCAACCGAGTGGGAAACCATGCATCGCCATGCTGCGATTACTTCACCTGAGGTACTGGCAGAGCGTATGCAGCAGATCCACGCTCTGTTTAACGATTTACTGATTGCTGACTGAGTTTACCCCTCGCCAACAACAGTCTTTGCGCCCCATGGCGACTCCGACATCCACTTTTCAAGTTGTTCCGGCGGCATGGGTTTACCCATGCAATAACCTTGCGCCCGATCACACTCCAGCATTTCCAGTCGTCTCCATTCATTTGCCGATTCCACGCCCTCTGCAATCACTTCAAAACCCAGATAATGAGCCATCTGAATGACCATCTGTACTATCGTCAGGCTGCGTGCATCGTCACTCAACTGCGAAACCAGATTGTCACTGAGTTCTTTTTTCTCGTTGGACATCTTTATCTGCTGAGCACGTCTCCTTTTATGGTGAAATTCGTATGTGTCCGATTCTCATTACTGTTGAACAAGCGTTCCCTGCGGCAGTTAGCTGTCGCTATTAAGCAAGGCGGCCACTTGATCGGCAAAGCGTGACGGGTCGATGGGTTTTTGCAGGTAGGCGGAGAAGCCTCTGTTTAACAGAGATTCAGCATCACCTTTCATGGCCGATGCGGTCAAAACGGCGACCGGAATATCGCTGGTTGTTTTGTTGCGATGCAACTCCAGCATGGCTTCTAGGCCACTCATCTCCGGCATGCGCAAATCCATCAGGATCAAATCGGGATGGTATTGCTCGGCCTTTTTTATGCCCTCCCGAGCGTAACTTGCCGTGAGTACTTCAAAATCAGCCATTTCCAGTACATCGGCCGCCAGCTCCAGATTCAGGAGATTATCGTCCACAATCAGTATTTTTGGCATCAGATTTCACCTCCATTCAGGTTTTTACTACTATCAGATTTCATCCCCATAACATCCCTGATCGCCGCCTGCATGGATGGCCTCATTGAGTCTATCTGCAAGCAGCCGTTTCAAGTCCTGAACATCTTCCGCATCTTCTCTGAAATGTACGGAGGCAAATGATGCCGTGAGTTTTCCTGTCTGCTCGTCGGGCAATATAAATCCACGTTGCCTGATGCGGATGCGTAACTTCTCAGCCACTCGCTCGCTGTTGGCCGGTTCAATGCCCGGCAGGAACAGCAGGAAGCTGGCTTCATGGGTACGGGCGCAGATATCGCCCCGGCGCGTCACTACTTTTACTATTTCCAGTGTTTCCTTTAATGCTACGATGCCCCAACGTTCGCCGTGGCGCTCGGTGTAGCTGTTATAATGATCAACCTGCCAGCTTATCAGTGAGA
This sequence comes from uncultured Zetaproteobacteria bacterium, assembly GCA_964553725.1. GTDB lineage: Bacteria > Pseudomonadota > Zetaproteobacteria > Mariprofundales > Mariprofundaceae > Mariprofundus. Next base: position 9,516 of record CAZKME010000059.1, on the reverse strand, counting down.
ATTTGAGCGTATGGCGCTTGGCATTGGCAACCTCCTGATCCAGACGTCGATCCATGTAGCGCGTATTGAAACAGTCCAGCGTCTGATCAATGAGTTGGGCGCGAGCCGGATAAAGCAGTTCCATGCGTTGCAATTGTCGCAGCAAATCGGCCCTGCCGCTACTTCCCTTGATCAGGACACGTTCGGCCTCCCGGCCCAAGTGCAGGGCTTCTTCGCGCGTCAGATCCTTGGCGGTATAGATAATAACGGGGATCTGGGCTGCAATCGGATGCCGGTTCAATTGCCGGATCACATCAAAACCGCTGACCTGCGGCATCATCAGATCCAGAATAATCATGTCCGGCTCCCGCTCCACTGCCATCTGTATGCCCTCGCGCCCATCGCAGGCCAGCAATACCCTGAATCCTTCTGCTACCAGCGTATCTCTGAGGAATTCCCGTACTGATGGCTCATCATCTATCACCAGCACCGAGGGCATGCCCGGATGGGTCGGGATGAAATGACAATAACGGGAAATCAGATCCAGCACTTCCTGTTGCTTGATACCCTTTTCCACAACACCGACAGGACCTGTCGAGAACTCCAGCGCATCGGCCTCGCCGCCCACCAGGATCACCGGCAACGTGCGTGTTGCCTTGTAGGTTTTCAGCGCCTGCAAGTTGTGATGTAGCTGTTTATTTTCGGATGGAATACCCAGTATAATCAGGTATGGGCACAGGGTGTCGCATCGCTCGGCTGCATTTGCAAGATCCGACCGGTATGCCTCATAGGACTGCTGCTCCATCAGTGCGATAACGGCCGCTGCACGTTTATCCTCGACATCGATGACCAACACTTTTGGCCGTGGCCCACTTGATGGTACAATTTCAGATACTTCGATATCGGCATGGGCTTGCACCTGTGGCTGTTCACTGTCTGCCCCACCCGTCTTGTCCTGTACCCCGAAAACAGGTTCACCCGGCAGCACAACAGTAAAACGACTGCCCTGCCCCAATTCGCTGTGCAGCCGGATCGAACCGCCGAGCAGATTGATTTGACGATGTGTCAGCGCCAGCCCCAGACCGGTACCGCCGTGCTCCCGGTTGAGTCCGCCGCTGGCCTGGACAAAGGGCTCGAAAATCTTTTCCTGATCCTCATCGGCAATACCGCAGCCTGTATCACTGACAACCACCACCACGTTTCGCGTGTTCGCCCCCTCCTTTTCCAGACTTATATGAACATCTACCCGACCTTCATCCGGGGTGAATTTGATGGCATTACCGGTTAGATTCACGATGATTTGGTGCAGCTTTCCGACATCGAGCAGTATTTTTTCATCATCCGGAAATACATTTTCCAGGCTCAGTGAAATATGCTTGCTCCCGGCCAATGGACTCAATTCACGAATCGCTTCATGAGCAACCTGGCCGGGCTGGCAGGGGATTTCATCGATCATCATCATACCTGCCTCAATCTTGCTAATATCAAGCAGATCATTGATAATCGTCAATAGGCGTTTGCCGCTAACATGCACATGACCCACATAACGCTGCTGTTTGTCGCTCAAAACACCTATTTTCGGATTCTTGAGTAGTTCGGAAAAGCCGATAATGGCATTGAGCGGCGTGCGCAGCTCATGGCTGGTATTGGCCAGAAACTGGCTTTTTGCCTCACTGGCCTGCGTTAATTCCTCGTTCATCAGCTCCAGTTCAATCTCGCGCGCATGCAGCTGGCGGTTTACTTTTGCCAGTTCCGATTGTTTACGCAAATTAGAAAGGGCGATGGCGCATGCGGATGCCAGCACAGTGATAGCATCTTCATCACCCTGGCTGAATGTACCGTGGCCCAGGGCAACATCATCCATTTTATCCGTCAGGTAAATTGCGCCCATAACCTCTCCGGCAAATACAATCGGCATTCCCAGTAGTGAATGCATAGGCGGGTGCCCATCGGGAAAACCAATACTGTCAGGATGCGATGCAATATCCTTAACACGTACGGCTTCGTGGCTGTTCCAGAATAGCCCCAACAATCCTTCACCTTTGGGCGGCTGTGCAATCGCAGCTACTTGCTCATCACTGATGCCTAGTGGAATAAGATGACGCTCCCCTTGAGTATCGGTGTAGGTGACCATGGCATAACGCGCCTGAACCATGGGCATGGCCAGTTCCCCGACATGACGCAGGATATCCGCCTTGGAGGTCTGGCGTGACAGATTGATGACGGCCTCGGTCAGCAGTTTTTGCCGGGCCTTTTGTAACTTCTCCAGTCCAATTCTGCTTTCCAGATGCTCGACCAGATGATCAAAGGCTCGGGCGACTACCCCGAACTCATCCTTGCGCTGCGAACGGATACGGTATGCCATATCTCCGCTCGTGACGGTGTTGGCCGCACTGTTGAGAGTCATTAACGGCCTGATGACCCAGCTGCGGAAACAGACTGCTGCAATGGCAATAAATAGCAGCAAAATCGCAAGAAACCCCAGCATGGTGCTGGAGAGGAAATCCACCATACGTGAGCTAGAGGTCACGGTCGACACACCCAGTATAAGCACGCCCCTGAGCATATTGTTCGAGTAACCGTGACAGGCAAGGCATGCCTGTTCGGGCTGTACCGGATAGAGGATGGTCAGGCGCCCCTCCTCCCTGACTTCAGTCTGCCGACCCTCACGCACAACTTTGGCAAAGGCTGCTTGCATCGAAGTGCCGACACGGTGGCTGCCTTCGATGGACTTGCGTTGGAAACGCTGCTCCGAAAGAAACCGGTTGACAGCCTGAACAGTGCTCAAGTCGCGAAACGCCTCTATCCCGTCCGGTCGATAAATCCTGGCAAAATCGATAGATGGCTGTGCGCTAACCCGCTCCAGCCATGTGTGAGCCACATCACCGCGCCCAGCCAGCATAACGCTTTTCAGGCTACTAATGACAGCATCGGTCGTAGTCACCGCACGTTCAACCTCATCCTGTTCGATCAGCGCCTGTCCCTGCCGGTCAATCCAGTGCAAGCCTGTGCCCAACAATACGGCCAACAACACGGCCAGCAGTAGGGGAAATCGCACGCTAATACTATGCGGGATGTATAACATCGCCCTAGTCTTCCTCTGCTGGTGAAAGCCATGCATGAAAAATATCCAGCAGTTCACCCATGGATATGGGTTTGTACAGGCACCGCACATGGAATCCGTGCATGGGCGGCGCGTCTACGCCACTGATCAACATGGTTTTTTCTAACAGCCCGGGGCTATGGGCTGCGATCCAGGCCACAACATCCAGGCCAAGGCCATTGCCCAGATGATAATCGCATCCCACCGCATCTACCGGTTCACCAGCCAACAGTTCAATGGCCTCATCAACCGTACAGGCTGTCAATACGCTGAAATCGGGCAACAGCACCTCACGGTACAGATCCAACAGGATGGTATCGTCGTCCACCATCAGTATCGTTGGCATATGTACTAGATCCCCGGCCTGTAGCGGATGCCTTGATCGTGGTCGGGGTTATCCAGTATATTGCGTACCGAATCGACCAGTACCATGATATCCAAAGGTTTGAATAACAGCGCATCAATGCCGCTTTGCCTAATACGGTTGACGACCAGTCGACGATCTGAAGCCGCTGTAATGGCGATTACTTTAGCATTAGCTAGGGGCGTATCTTCAGCTTTTAAGCGATGGATGATCTCCAGTCCGTTGATATCAGGCATCATGATATCCAGTAGAATCAGATCCGGTTGTAATCGGCCGATTTCGATCAGGCCCGAATATCCATCGTGCGCCGAATACACATCATAGTCGGGGCAGTGCAACTCCAGCGCCCCGACAACCAGCTCATGTGCGGACATATCATCATCAATAACCAGAATGCGGCTGCCTGATTTTGGCGTATTGGTTTCCGGCGGCGTGGCAGGGGTGTTAAATTTCTCCATGAATGCCATGAAAGCTGTACGGGGGATGCGCCAGTGACCGCCGGGCGTCTGGATGGCGATAATTTCGCCATTACGGATCCAGTTTTTGATGGTATTCAGTTTTACTCCACATCTTTTTGCTGCTTCGCCTGTGGTTAGATACATTCCAGCCTCCTGTTGGCGAGGATTAGCCTTAGTGGTCGGCACCCTATGTGATTTATCTTATCGGTTCAATCGATTTTTACTTTAATGATGTTTTTGATACTTTATATATTAATCGGGTCAATTATTGTTGGAACAAATGTAGTGCAGGAGTAGATTGCCGCTTCGTTTTTATGACACAATGCTGCGGAGCAATCCGCCCTACTGGATATTCATACCATGAACAATCAAAACAGACCGGAAGCCTCACAGGATTTTTTGGCCGCAATGAATCTGGATAGTACGTCTCCCGATCCATGCGTGATGGTCGTATTTGGCGCTTCAGGTGATTTGACCAAACGCTTGTTGATTCCCTCCCTGTTCAATCTCTATTGCGATGGGCTGCTGCCGGATTCCTTTGCCATTCTCGGCATGGCGATGGATGAGTACAGCACGCAGACGTTCCGGGCCAGAATGACCGAGGATGTGCAAACCTTTTCGCGTCAGAAACAGTTTGACGAAGTCGCATGGGCGGATTTCTGTGATCGGATTCATTATCTGAAAGGGCGTTTTGATGAGGAGCATGCATTCCAGCAGCTGAAAAAATTCCTTCAGGCGCTTGATGGCCGCCATGATACCGGTGGCAATGTGTTGTTTTACATGGCCACGCCGCCATCCGTGTTCAGCATGATTTCTACCGGTTTGGAGCAAGTCGGACTCAATGATGGAGAGGGTAGCTGGCGTCGTATCATCGTTGAAAAACCGTTTGGCACCGATCTGGCATCGGCGCGTAAACTGAACCGGGAAATCCTGACCTACTGGCGCGAAGATCAGGTGTATCGCATTGATCATTATCTGGGCAAAGAAACGGTACAGAATCTGCTCGCCTTTCGTTTTGCCAACGGCATGTTCGAGCCGTTGTGGAATCGTACCCATATCGATCATATCCAGATTACCGCCACTGAGCAGGTCGGGGTGGAATGGCGCGGCGGGTATTATGATCAGTCCGGTGTGATTCGCGATATGGTTCAGAATCATTTGTTTCAGATGATGGCATATTTATGCATGGAACCGCCGACCTCCTTTGAAGCCGAAGCCATTCGCAATGAAAAATTCAAGCTGCTTAGCGCGGTGCGGATTATGAAGCCGGAAGAGGTGCGTTATAATGCTGTGCGCGGCCAGTATGACGAAGGCGTATTGCCTGACGGCAGTCCGGCCAGGGCCTATCGCGATGAGCATGCGGTCGATCCGCATTCCAATACCGAAACCTATGCAGCGGTAAAACTGCGCATCGACAACTGGCGCTGGCACGGGGTGCCGATTTTTCTGCGCTCGGGCAAGGCACTGCGCACCAAATCCACTGAAATCGTCGTGCAGTTCCGTCGTGCGCCGGAATTCACCTTCAAGGGCACGCCGGCTTCCGGTCAGCTCGAAGCCAATCAGCTGATTTTTCGTATCCAGCCCAATGAAGGCATCGAGATTCGTTTTCTGGCCAAGCGACCGGGGCCATCGATGCATATGCGCAAGGTGAACATGAATTTTGAATATGACGAGGCCTTTATCACCCATCCGGGCACGGGCTATGAAACCATGCTATACGATTGCATGCACGGCGATCCATCGCTGTTTTCGCGCTCCGATCTGGTCGAAACGGCCTGGAGCATCGTACAGCCGATTCTGGATGTCTGGGGCAGTGAAAAAGCGCGCGATTTCCCCAATTATCCGTTCGGTTCCTGGGGGCCGAAGGCGGCATTTAATTTGCTCGCGCCCGATCACCGGCGCTGGCTGGCACGCACGCCGCAACAGGCGCTGGAGCGCGTGCCGATGTTTGAGGGTAGCGGCAAGACCATGCTGCACGCCTTTGCCATGATGCTCAAACCGGCTGTATTCAATGCCGGTGACGAAATCGCCAGATTCGGTGATGAAGGGCGTGAGTTATTTATCATAGAAATGGGCAGCGTGGATATTATCGATCAGGAAGGCGATGTCGTCACTACCCTGAGCGACGGGCAGGTGTTTGGTGAATTGAGTTTATTGGTGACCAAAAAACGCCGTGCATCGGTGCGCGCGGTGACCTACTGCGCCCTGTATATCATGGAGAAGCGCGATTTCTGCAAAGTACTGATGGACAGGCCTCAGTTTGCCGGTCGCCTCATGCAAACGGCCCGCGAACGCTATAACGTCATCGTCGATGCCCAGGAATGGATGGCCTCGGATGAGCTGGATTAAAATAAAAAACTGAAAAGCATTTACCACAGAGGACACAGAGAGCACAGAGGAAAGTCAAGGGCAATAGAGTAAACGGGTTCCATGAGAGGAAGCATTCCTGCTATCCATCGCAATCCATTGATTTGATTTGTTTTGTTTTTCCTCTGTGCTCTCTGTGTCTTCTGTGGTGCAAGATTTTGAATTGGATTATTAAAAAGGAGAAAAACATGAAACTGGCAATGATTGGGTTGGGTCGCATGGGCGGCAATATGGTCAAGCGTTTGATGCAGGGCGAGCATGAGGTGGTGGCATTCGATGTCGATGCAGCGCCGGGCAAGGCATTGGCGGATGAATTTGCAGGCGTGTCGGCAGCAGGGAGTTTAGACGATGTGATTGCCCGACTACCCGCTCCGCGCGTGATCTGGGTGATGGTGCCGCACCAGTTTGTCGATGGCACCATTGCCGGCCTGCTCGACGCCGGCGTCGAGGCCGGCGATCTGATTATTGACGGCGGCAATTCCAATTATAAGGAAGGGCAGCGGCGTGGCGCTGAACTGGCCGAAAAAGGCGTACTGTTTGCCGATTGCGGCACCTCCGGCGGGGTTTGGGGCTTGCAGAACGGCTACTCGCTGATGATCGGCGGCGAAACAGCCGCTATTGATCTGATTGCGCCGGCGCTGACCACGCTGGCCTCGAATAACGGCAAGGGTTGGGGTCATATGGGGCCGGTCGGTGCCGGTCATTTCGTCAAGATGGTTCATAACGGCATGGAATACGGCATGATGCAGGCTTTTGCCGAAGGCTTTGAGCTGATGAAAGCCAAAGAGGAATTTGATCTGGATATGCATCAGATTTCGCGTGTCTGGCAGCATGGTTCGGTGGTGAGTTCTTGGTTGCTGGATTTGACCGGCGATGCGCTGGAAGTTGATGGCGATCTCTCCTCCCTGTCCGACTGGATGGACGATTCCGGCGAAGGCCGCTGGACGGCCAACGAAGCGATTGATCTGGGTATTCCCACGCCGGTGATGACACTGGCTTTGCAGATGCGCTTCCGCAGCCGCCAGAAAGATGCATTTGCCGGTAAAATTGTGAACGCGCAACGCGCCGGTTTTGGCGGCCATGCTATTAAAGCTGCCGATGACTGATCACGTTCGTGATGGAATGAATATCCATCCATGCGCGGATGCGGAAGCCGTTGCGCAATATGCCGCCACAGCAGTGATAGAGAGTGCTGCTGAAGCGATTGCTGCACGTGGCGTGTTTCATTGGGTATTGGCTGGAGGCACCACCCCGAAACGCTGTTATGAATTACTGCGTGATGCTCAACTGGATTGGTCAAAAACACATGTATGGTTTGGTGATGAGCGTTGTTTGCCGGTTGGTGATGCCGAGCGAAATGATTGGATGGCCGATGAAGCGTTATTAAGTCATGTACCGATTCCATCGTCGCAAATCCACCGCATGGATGCCGAACTGGGGCCGGAGGTTGCGGCAGCGCGTTATGATGCGCTACTGGCCGATGCGCCGACGATGGATTTGATTCTGCTGGGAATCGGTGAAGATGGCCATACGGCCAGCCTGTTCCCCGGCAATCCCGGCCTGGATGATCATCGGCTGGCGATTCCCGTTTACCATTCTCCCAAACCGCCGCCCGAGCGGGTCAGCATGGGCTATGCCGCACTCAATGCAGCGCATCGTTGCCTGATTATGGTGGCAGGCAAGGGCAAAACCGATGCGATGTCACGCATCTTGGCTGGTGAGCGCCTGCCCGTTGCGCGCGTGTCCGGCAGCGAATGGCTGATTGATCAGGATGCTTCCGGCTCATCGGTCTGAATCATGCTGTGCTGCATTAGTACCTTACCAATAATATCTTATACAAAATGCACAAGAATCTTTACCGACTGAAAACTTATAATCAAAAGATTCTCACCACAGAGAACACAGAGAAGGTCAAAATCTTTATGTTTTCTCTGCTTTTCCTCTGTGCTCTCTGTGGTTCAAGATTTTCCTGTTTGGTTCCGGCTATGCTGGGTTAGAAATGTAATTAGGTCTGGAGTCCGGGTCGGACCAAGTTAACTTGCTGAAATATAAGTGAATTTCAACTGGTAATGGCATAAACTAAGGCTTAGAAGACAGCTTTGAGGGTAAAAAAGGGTGCTTTAAGGCATGTGAATCGAGTCTTGCGCGTGTTGCGTTTGGGTGGAGTTGTTTGATTCACCCCTGATGGCTGTAATGTCTGATACTATTTCATTGGCGGCTTGCGAAGTGGTTAGCGAAAACCTGCCGCTTGAATGGAGTCGAAAGTATCATTCAAAAGCCCCCGGTGCAAAATTAGCCCGTTTGGCGGTGGATCGAAAATATCAGGGGAAGGGCTACGGTCAACTGCTGATGGTCGAGGCGATGAAAAAGACGCTGCTGGTCGCTGAAAATATCGGTATTATAGGTTTTTTTGTAGATGCAAAACACCATGCGGCAAGAACCTACTATGAGCAATTTGGTTTTATCTCGTTTCGCGAAGAACCGCTGGAGATGTTTTTGCCTCTGGCGACGTTGCGACAGGTTCTTACAGCCCAGAATTGATTGGCTGCATGCTATCACATGCATGTTTTTCCGTATTGCAGAGCAATCCCGATCATCTTCGGGACTGCTCTGGTACGGATTATTGCAATCGGCTTGATTGCAATTGACTTACTTTACGCTGACATGAATCGTTTTGCACCAGTCCTTGCCATAGGAGATGTGGTGTCCGTCGGCAAATTGCAGGCTTAAGGTGTGAGAACCAGATTTTAGTGAAACGTATGTTTCTGTCTGCCCCTTGCCGTAATGCATGTGGGTGGCGTCCTTGGCAACGGCTGTCCCCTGTTTGACGCAATCGCCATCCACGATAATATGGAAATGGCCCGTGCCTTTAACCGGGTCACCGGCCTTGTGCACTTTCATGCCTTCAACCTCCATTCCCACTTTAAATGTATGATCCAGCGTTGCACCGTCTTTCGGTGTTTCAAATGATACGCCGTGATCATGGCCTTCATGTGCGTATGCTGAGCCAGCCATGGCCAGTGATCCTGCCAGTACGGCTATTTGGGCTATTTGAATATATTTCATTGCTTACCTCTCGTTTCAATCTTCACAGATTCCATGCTGTGCATAGAATACCTGAACCCAATGTTAGATGCGCACATGAAAATATAAACCGGAAAGAAAATATAGATTAGTGGATGAGACGCACGGTTGGAGGCAGGGGCGAGAATCGAACTCGCGAATAAAGGATTTGCAATCCTCCG
>CAZKME010000058.1:8467-11902 GCA_964553725.1 uncultured Zetaproteobacteria bacterium | reverse complement strand
CAGCAACTGCTGTTGATCTGATTTTTGGTTCCAACTCGGAATTGCGGGCGGTTGCTGAGGTTTACGCCTTTGATGACTCGAAAGAAAAGTTTGTGCATGACTTTATCAGAGCCTGGACAAAAGTGATGAACCTTGATCGCTTTGATACTGGAAAAACGCTGTAAACAGTGAGCTTGGCGTGATGCGGAGGCGAAGCCTCCGCATCATTTGTCTTTATATTACTGGATAATCACCCTCAAGGCTCGAAGAACGATTGAAATATTTGTACACCGCGAGTTTTGCCCGGTCTTCAATAAATATCCATACGATACAGTAGATCCAGACGATCCCGGCATCAGACCAGCCGATGGGGGTGATCAAACCAAACGGAAACAGCACGAACAGAGTGGCAAGAACCTTCGTGACGATGGCGGAGCATAACAGAACGGGTGAGGAGAAAGGGCGACTCAGGCCCAGAACGGTGGAGACAGTCAGTACGCGCCGCATATCCCAGCGCACCGGTTTGGGGTCAAGCCAGGCATTGTCGTAGGCAATCGCCATGATCGGTACATCGTTGAAGAAAGCCAGCAGGATGATCATGATGGCGGTGATCGGGTAAAAATTAAATAATTGCCGATTGTCAGTACTGCTTTCTGGAAGTGCGAGGCTGCACCTGCACTTTCCACCAGTTCGGCGGCATTGATATCGTTCCAGCGATTGTCGCGCCGAACGCGGCCCATCAGGGCAAGCTGGTTTTTGAGCGCTTCCAGTGCATTGGCCGCCTTGTGCTCCTGCCAGAAGCCGATGACAGCGTTGAAGATCAGCAGCGATATGATAATAACAAAATCGGCCCAGTGACGAGCCAGCCCTGAAAGAATCACCGCCACCTCGATCATCCAGGGGATCGGGCCCCAGAAATAGCTCAGGAATTTGAGCAGGGGGTGAGGCTTTTTTTCTTCCAGCGCATTGCGACCAAAATGAGCAAGACGAAGCTGCGCTTGTGCTGTCTCCAGTCCTTCGGGGCTGCTGTCCAGTTGCATGAACAGTTCGTCGGCTTGCAGCTTTTCAGCGCTGCGACTGTCGATGATAGTGTCCACAGCCTGACTCCCTGGATTTATCCATTACTCACATGAAAAAATAAAGCAGGGCCGACGGTATCGAAACACGTTGTCAGCCCTGCCATCGCTGGTTATCCCGGACGATGCCTGTCGATTAGAACCAGCCTTTCACTTCATGCCACCATGATGTCATATCACCTTTGGCATTTTCCATCAGGGATTTCATTTCCTTCTTGTTATGATGGGTATCAATGGCGGAGGTCAACTTATCAATCTTGTTGGTCAATACGCCGACCCTCTTGGCATGCGTATGTCCACCCATCTTTTTATAGGATTTCAGACTTTCTGACGCTTTTTTGAGTGTCACCAATGGATTCTTGTAGTGATGCGCGGACATTTCAGCCTGTGCCAGATACAGATTATCTGCGGCTTCCGCCAAAGGTAATTCAACGGAAACGGAATCAAGCACCACGCCACTGGTTTGAATGGCGGTCAATGCTTTTCCTGCATCTGCCAATTTATTGGCTTCGATATCTGATTTGGCAATGTTGAGCATGCGGCCAGCCAGGAACGTATCCAGCGTTACCGAAGTTCTGCGCACCATGGAGAAATCTTCCTCAGGATTTACAGATGCTTTGTGATGATGGTGAAATGCTTTGCTCTTTTTGGCCTGAACTACAGGCGTGACCACATCTTCGACATATGAATTATCGACGACGGTGACATAACGTTGTGCAATCTCTTCTGTAGTTTTGTAGCTCAGATCGGATGCTTTGATGTTCGTGGTGATTTTATATTTTGGTACGGCGCGATGGATAATTCGAATCAGCTTGATACCCTGCTTAACCTGCTTAAGCGCGGCATCTTTTTTCTTGTCGGCAAGCGCAAGCTGAGCCCGTTCGGTATGGTAAAGAACTCGGCCTGCAGCTTGAGAAACAGCCTGTGTTTCCTGATCATTGAGTGTTGAAAGCGCCTTCACATTCGTTGAACTTGTTATTTTGGCGCTTTCGCTAGCTTGTGCGCTGATGCCAAAGGCCAATACCGTAGCGCAAATGGCCACAGTACCGGCGATGGTTGTCATGCATTTTTTATTCATATTCATATTACATTCTCCTTGGCTTACTTCTTTACAAATATCCTGATTATGTAACGGGGATACCTGTATCTGGAGATGCAGTATAAACGGCAGCAGTGAATTCCATCTTAAGCCAAATATGCCATTTGGTCATGTTTCTAATCTGGACCGCGCATCAATGATATACTTGCGAAGTTCTCGTTCGGATCTCATGACATGAAGAATAAACACTTCACATTTATCATGCCGGTAAAAAACTCTACATGGAGTAACCACGACTTCCCGATACAGTGAATCCGTTAATTCTATAGGGATGCGTCCAGATTCAGGGAACTGTTCGAGACGCTCAACATCAGAAAAGACCCTCTTAACCAGTTGCTGGGCAGCAGAAAAATTATCCAATGCGATATAACCAGCAATTTCATCAGCGTAGTTCAAAGCTTTGTTTACGATGGCAGTGGGGAAGAATCGTTCGGCGTGACCGGAAGCGTCACGCGTACCGATGTGCTGCTTCCCGGCTGACTTTGAATCTGAATGTCACCACCGTGAGCTGTGGCAATGCTTTTTGCATACGAGAGCCCTAAACCGTTGCCAGGCGTGCTTCGGCTACGGTCGGAGCGATAAAAGCGATCAAAGATATGGGCCATATCTTTTTCCGGTATGCCTATGCCGCTATCGATGACAAACAGACAAATGGTTTCGCCTTCCCTGTAGGCGGTAAGCCTGATGCGACTGCCTGCCGGTGAAAACTTGATGGCATTGTCCACCAGATTGGCCATCAGTCGCTGCAAGCGTGACTGGTCACCGCTCACCATCAGGTGAGCCGCGTTCAGTTCAAGCTTTAAATCAATATCTGCATCTTCGGCAACAGGCGAAAAAAGATCGCAGACTTCATGCAACAGCGCAGCCATATCTACCGGTTTACGCTCCAGCCGTAGCGCACCGGAATCGGATTGTGCAATTTCCAGCATGGTGTTGATCATCATACTGAGCCGATCACATTCGTCGATGACCTCGGCCAACGTCTGCTGATTTTCGCAATCATCACCAGAGCTGGCCATCAGAGCAGCTTCGGCCATGCCGCGAATGCGTGTGACGGGAGTGCGCAGATCATGGGCAATATTATCGCTCACATCCCGCATTTCTCCCAGCAACTGCTGAATTTTATCCAGCATGACATTAAATGCATCGGCAAGCGCCACCAGTTCCTGACCATGCTCCTCCAGAACAAGGCGCTGCTCAAAAGCGCCTTCACCAATATCAATGGCCCCGGTCTACGCCCGCCAGCGCCCGGCTCACCTGCCACCAGCCGGTCATCACGCC
>CAZKME010000058.1:0-8367 GCA_964553725.1 uncultured Zetaproteobacteria bacterium | reverse complement strand
CCCGGTCTACGCCCGCCAGCGCCCGGCTCACCTGCCACCAGCCGGTCATCACGCCTGCCAAAATAATGATAACCAGCGCCCAGCCAAAGTTATCCCGGATATGTTTTAACTGCGTTTCATTCGCATGCCGCGACAGCCCGACCTGAATCCAGCCATGATCGTATGTGGGAACCGCGATGAGGGTTGCCAGTTCGCCCTGTTGATTGATGGCTGCCTCAAACCATTGTTTATCAGAAATGCTCGTATCGGGTTCGGGTAGCGGCAGCGTCCATACCGCTGGAAGCGATTGCATGATGCTTTTGCCTTTGGCATTGATAAGCCGGACATAGAACAGCTCATTGTCGTGCGATATTCTTTCCCGGTCTATTTCAGCTTGCAGCGCTTTGATATCACCCATGCGGTATAAATCCGAAAATTCCAGCGCCGTATCCTGCAAATCATCTCTGAGCGACGCCAATAACTGGTTGGATACCACGCGACCAGTATTTCGCATCAGATATTCCAGCAGGACATATTCCTTCGGTTGCAGATCAATCGCTTTATTATCGCGAAATACCTTGTGTCGCTGCAAATCCATGCGTAAATCCGCCACGCCCAATCGAGATGGCTCGGCCAGGCCGATAGCCCGCCGATGCAAAGCATCAATCCGCGCTATCAGTTCCGAAAATGCAAATGGTTTGACCAGATAATCATCACCGCCGACCCGCAGCCCCTGCACCCGGTCATCCACCGAATTGCGCGCACTGAGCACCAGAATCGGCGTGGTGATACCTTTGGCGCGTACGGCATGAATGAGTGATAAACCATCCATGCGTGGCAACATCAGATCAAAAATAAATAGATCGTACGGTGCTGAGCTGGCCATGCTCAGCCCCTGTTCTCCATCGGCGGCATGGTCGATACAGGCACCTTCTTGCTCCAATCCGCGCTGGATAAACTCAGCCTGCCGTTCATCATCTTCTACCAGTAATATCTGCATCGGCCATATTGTGTATCAAACCGGTGACATGAACAAATATCGAAACATAAATATGATTGGCATTTCGACAGGTGGCGGCAGGGCTATCCTTTGATATTGCCAGTCTATGGGACTTTCTGCGGCTCTTTCTGTGTTGGCGCAGCGTTGCTGCGGGATTCGATTTCACTACTGATCCAGGCCGGTATTTGTTCTGTTTTGGCCGCATCAGCAATGCGGGCAATCAGCAGCTTGTCTTTGCACAAGCGCCGTATTTCGTCAGCTTGATCCAGATTCTGATTCAGTAGTTCCATATATGTTGCAGTATCCAGTTGAACGGTGGTGAGCAGGCGGGTGCGAAACCAGTAGTCGGCTGCGCTGTCCTTGCAAACCTGCGAAGGCTTATCCGGCCCGTCCAGTAATGATTTGGCCTTTTGGGCGAGCGGGGCGGGCTGAGCCGGTTTTCGTTTTGCCTTTTCTGAAGCCGTTGTATGCTTTTGTTGCGGGAAGGGAATACTGACGGGCTTTATCAGTTCATGTGGAATAATTGCTTTTTCGGCCTGCTTTTTCGATGCCTCAAATAGGTCATGATGGTAGAAAAACAGATAAGCGGTTGTGGCAATTGCGAGCAGCGTAACAGCGAGCGTTATGCTGATGAACAATTGAATATTCAATGTCTTTTTCACAGGGGCAGTGTTTTTTTTCGGCTTGTTATCAGGCGGTTCTTCTTGTTCAGGGGTAGTATTGAGCGCCGCCGCATCGTCGTCTATAGCGGGCGCTTCAGGATCTTTTTCAATATTGGCTGTGGCGGCTTCTTCAGATGCCGTTGATGCTGTGTTTTCCTGTTCAATGCAAACCTGATCGTCATGGATGAAGATTTCAAAAATTTGCTGGCAATGTTTGCAGCGAATCTTCTTGCCGGAAGCGGCGCACAATTTTTCGCTTGCAGCATATTTTTTTTCACAGTGCTGACACTGAATATATTTCAAATCAATAGCCCAAATTGGGAGCCAGCCACTTTTCGGCTTCGGCGATGCTTATGTTTTTGCGGCCAGCATAATCTGCCACCTGCTCTTTATTGATTTTTCCGACCGTGAAATAGCGCGCTTCCGGGTTGGCGAAATAGAGGCCGGAAACCGCCGCAGTGGGCAGCATGGCGTAGGATTCAGTGAGCTGCATGCCGATATTTTTTTCCACATCCAGCAGCGCCCACAGCGTACCCTTCTCGCTGTGCTCGGGGCAGGCCGGATAACCGGCGGCGGGGCGGATACCCTGATATTTTTCGCGGATCATGTCTGTATTGCTTAATGTTTCATCGCTATCGTAAGCCCAGTAACGGGCGCGAACCTGATGATGCAGCATTTCAGCCAGCGCTTCGGCCATACGGTCAGCCAAGACCTTGATCATGATCGCATTGTAGTCATCGTGCTCAGCCTCAAAAGATTTGGCGCGCTCTTCTGCACCGAATATGCCGACAGCAAATGCACCCATGTGATCGGGCGCGTCAGTGGAAACAAAATCGGCCAGACAGAGATTGGCGCGCGCATCTTTTTTATCCTGCTGTTGACGCAGAAAATGGAAGCGGGTGAGTTCATTCCGGTGTGTTGCATCCGAGTAGATTGTCACGCTGTCATCATCAGTTGCCTGGGCCGGAAACAGGCCGAAAATGGCGCGTGCAGTGAACCAGCCTTTGGTAATAATGGTGTCTAACCATGTATTGGCCTCGTCGAACAGTTTTTGCGCCTCTTTGCCCTTGTGCGGATCGGTGAGGATGCGCGGGTAGGCGCCGTTGAGTTCCCATGCGCCGAAAAACGGTGTCCAGTCGATATAGTCACGAATCTCTGCAATCGAAATATTATCCAGCACGGTAATGCCTGTTTGCTGTGGCGCAGGAGGGATGTTGGCGCTATCAATGCTGACCCGATTGGCACGCGCGTCGGCCAGAGTTAACCAGTTGATCTGCTGCTGGCGACCGAGGTAGCGATCCCGTACGCCTTTGTATTCCTGTCTGGTTTTTTGCACAAATGCTTCACGATTAAGCTTGGAAATCAGGTTTTGGGCCACGCCCACGGCGCGCGATGCATCTTTGACCCAGATGACAGGGTTCTCATATTCCGGTTCGATTTTCACTGCCGTATGCGCTTTGGAGGTGGTGGCACCGCCGAGCATAATGGGTAAATGATAGTCGAGCCGGGTCATTTCTTTGGCAATATGTACCATCTCATCGAGACTCGGGGTAATCAGGCCGGACAGGCCGATAATATCGACATCGTGTTTCTTCGCCGCTTCCAGAATCGTAGCGGCAGGCACCATGACGCCGAGATCAATCACCTCGAAATTGTTGCATTGCAGCACCACGCCAACGATATTTTTACCGATGTCATGCACATCGCCCTTGACGGTTGCCATCAATATCTTGCCGTTGGATGTATTGGCACCGGCTGCTTTTCCCGCTTCGATATAAGGCATGAGCCAGGCCACGGATTTTTTCATCACGCGGGCGGATTTGACCACCTGCGGCAGGAACATCTTGCCATCACCGAATAAATCGCCGACTACATTCATGCCATCCATCAACGGCCCTTCAATCACCTCAATCGGCGTATCGAACTGCAAACGCGCTTCTTCAGTATCTGCATCCACATAGGTGTCGATTCCCTTGACCAGCGCATGCTCCAGCCTTTTGGCGACCGGTAACTTGCGCCATTCGTCATCGGCCTTTTTGGCCTGCACGCCATCACCGCGATAATTATCGGCGATATCCAATAAACGTTCGGTGCCATCGTCACGGCGGTTGAGCACCACATCTTCAACCCGCTCACGCAGTTCATCAGGCAGGTCGTCATATACAGCCAGTTGACCGGCATTGACGATGCCCATATCCATGCCCTGTTTGATGGCGTGGTAGAGGAATACGGAATGAATGGCCTCGCGTACCGGATTATTGCCCCGGAACGAAAACGATACATTGGACACGCCGCCGGAAATCATCGCATGCGGCAGGTTCTTTTTGATCCAGCCGGTCGCTTCGATGAAATCGACCGCGTAGTTATTATGCTCCTCAATGCCGGTGGCAATGGCGAAGATATTGGGATCGAAGATAATATCTTCGGGCGCTATGCCGCATTCCTCTACCAGTATCCGGTAGGAATTGGCGCAGATCTCGGTTTTGCGTGTATAGGTATCGGCCTGACCCTTTTCATCGAAGGCCATCACCACCACGGCAGCACCATATTTGGCAACCAGTTTGCCGTGATGCACGAAGGCATCTTTGCCTTCTTTGAGCGAAATGGAGTTGACCACGCCCTTGCCCTGAATGCATTTCAGGCCAGCTTCGATAATCTCCCATTTGGAGGAATCGATCATCACCGGTACACGCGAAATATCCGGTTCCGCAGCAATCAGATTCAGGAAGGTGACCATGGCCAGTTTGCCGTCCAGCATGGCTTCATCCATATTGATATCGATGATCTGGGCACCGTTTTCCACCTGGTTGCGGCATACATCCAGCGCCTGATTATAATCACCGGCCAGAATTAGCCGTTTAAATATGGCCGAGCCGGTGACATTGGCGCGTTCACCCACATTGACGAACAGGGAGTCTTGATTGATATGCAGCGGTTCAAGCCCGGACAGGCGACACATGATATTGGCCTTCGGAGCAGGGCGGGGGGCAATGCCCTCGACCGCGTTGGCCATGGCGCGGATATGATCCGGCCCGGTGCCGCAACAGCCGCCGATAATGTTTAGAAAACCGGACTCAGCCCATTCTCTTATTTCGGCAGCCATATCTTCCGGCGTTTCATCATAACCGCCGAAGGCATTGGGCAGGCCTGCATTGGGATGGGCATTGATAGCGCAGGAAACAGTATTGGATAGCTCTTCAATATATTGACGCAGTTCGCTGGCACCTAAAGCGCAATTCAAGCCGATGGAGATGGGATTGGCATGCGCCAGCGAGTTGTAGAACGCAGTAGCAGTCTGGCCGGAGAGCGTGCGTCCGGAGGCATCGGTGATGGTGCCGGAAATCATGATGGGTAACGAAGCGCCGGTATCTTCAAAATACTGCTTCACCGCAAACACAGCCGCCTTGGCATTGAGCGTGTCGAATACCGTTTCAATCAGGATAATATCTGCACCGCCATCGATCAGGCCACGCGTGGCTTCGGTGTAGGTTTCGACCAGTTCATCAAACGTGATGTTGCGAAAACCCGGATCATTGACATCGGGCGAGAGCGAACAGGTGCGCGATGTCGGCCCGAGCACGCCAGCGACAAAACGCGGTTTGTCATCTGTAGCCACTATATCACAAGATTCTCGAGCCAGTGCTGCGCCATCTTTGTTCAGCTCATACACCAGTGATTCCATGCCATAGTCAGCCATGGATGGCGCATTGGAATTAAACGTGTTTGTTTCAATGATATCAGAGCCTGCATTGAGATAAGCGCTATGAATTTCGCGAATAATCTGAGGTTGGGTGAGCGACAGCAGATCGTTATTACCTTTCAATTCGGAAGGCCAGTCGGTAAAGCGCTCGCCCCGGTAGTCGGCTTCCTCCAGCCCGTATGACTGGATCATCGTGCCCATGGCACCGTCCAGAATCAGAATGCGCCGGTTTATTTGCTGTTGTAATAATTCGGTTTGCTTCATAGTTGCGTACTCTATCAGTAGCGTTGGGACTAAGAAATGTCCTGTATAAAGAGCCACTGCAAAACTCGTGAGCGGCGATCAGCTTCCCCACGCTGGCCCCTACCGAGCTGTTGTTCGATCCATGGAACCACCATGCAAATAAACACCAAACATGCAACCCTATCGCACGGTGGGACAGCACCGTTTGCTTCCCGAAAATGGACTCAGAGTGGGATTGCCGCTCATCCACCCAGAGTTTTGCAGTGGCTCTAAAGATGAAGATAAGGTTAGTTTTTTGGGTATTTGTGAATTTTATGCTATACTATTCAGAACACTACACTAGCGTTGAAGAAATGAGTCTAGGGAGGTTGTTTTCAGGTCATGGAAGACATGAGTAGAGGGTCTTTTCATTCAGACGGGGTAAAATCAGGAATGGTCGCCGCGAATTCAAACAACTTTAATCGATCCAGGCGTATGCTGCAAACGGCAACGCCGGTATCATCTAAATTGCAATTGTTGCTGGATATAGCGATTGTGGAGATATTGCTCTATCTATCTATTTTATCCAAAGGGGGAGATGATTTTTCCATCTATCATTTTCCTGCCGTGGTTGTGCCTGTGCTGATGTGGCTGGTGTATTCCAATACCGGTGTTTACCGCAGATTTCCAGGGCATATCAGCAGATCGTTGTCTATCTTGTGGGCCTGGACCAAGGTGGCTGCCATGATCATCGTACTGGCTTTTTTGATCAAGGTGAGCGAAGGCTATTCGAGGCAGGTGATTATCTCCTGGTTTGTCATCAGTGCAGTTGTGCAGGTTATGATACATATCGGCATGGAACATCTTATTCGATTCTATAAAGCGAATCATCTTGAAATCATTCCCAGTATTTTGGTGGGGAACAGTAAAATGGGCGGATATCTGGCCGAAAACATCAATAAAAATCCATGGATGCCCCATAAGATCGTTGGCGTGGTCAGTGAAGATTCGGATGATCCCTGGTATATTGGCGGGTTGCCGAAGTTGGGGAGTCTGGATGAATTGCGCCACATGGTAGAGAAATATGAAATCAGGCGTGTCTACTTTGCCTTGCCTATGAAAACTTCGCATCAGGTGCGGGATTTGCAGATGCAGTTAATTGATCTGAATGTCGATATTGTCTGGGCACCGGATATTTTCGGTCTGCATATGATCAGTCCGAGCGTCAGAGAGGTTGCCGGTGTGCCGCTCTATTATCTGTCGGAAAGCCCCCTGGTTGAGGGTGCACGTTTGAGTAAAATGCTGATGGATAAAACACTTGCGCTGATTGCACTGCTGCTGCTGGCACCGGTGATGATCGGGGCTACGATTGCCGTCAAACTCAGTTCGGCGGGCCCCGTCCTTTTTAGGCAGGAACGCCACGGCCTGGATGGCAAAATTATCGGTATTTTTAAATTTCGAAGCATGAAGGTACATCAGGAGCAGGAAGGCCAGATTACACAGGCTTCCAAAGGAGATGACAGGATTACTGCCGTGGGGAAATTTTTACGCAAAAGCAGTATTGATGAACTGCCACAATTGTTTAACGTGCTAAAAGGGGATATGTCTCTGGTCGGGCCCAGGCCTCATGCCAAGGCACACAACCATTTTTATGCCGATAAAATCGTGGCCTATATGTCCAGACACCGGATTTTACCGGGTATTACAGGCCTGGCTCAGGTCAATGGGTATCGTGGTGAAACAGACACGCTGGAGAAAATGGAAAAACGGGTAGAGTATGATTTGACTTACATCAATAACTGGTCGATCTGGCTGGATATTCGTATTATGATTAAAACTATTTTTACACTGCTGTCAAAAAACGCATATTGATAAAAACAGATGTTTGCAAATACACATTGAGTAAAAAATCTATAGCCACTGATTTCACGACACCACGAATATAAATGCTTGTAATCTGTGTGGATTCGTGAAATCAGTGGCTGAGTTTTGGTTTGCAGTTTAGATTTAGGAGTGTTGTATGAATAAAGAAAAAAGCAGTAATGTGGTATGGCATCAGGCTACCGTTACACGGGAAAGACGTGCAGCTCAAAACGGGCACCGTAGCGTTATTCTCTGGTTTACCGGCCTGTCCGGAGCAGGGAAGTCAACCTTAGCACATGCGATTGAAGAACAATTGCATCAATTGGGTGCGCGCACTTTTGTTTTTGATGGTGATAATGTCCGGCACGGGCTATGTTCCGATCTGGGTTTTTCGGATGCGGACAGAGAAGAAAATATTCGTCGCATTGGTGAGATGTCCAAGCTGATTATTGAGGCTGGCGTGATTGCATTGACTGCTTTTATCTCACCATTCCGGGCAGATCGCGACAAGGTGCGCGCATTGGCTGGCGATGGTGATTTTATCGAAATCTATTGCCGTTCTTCGGTGGATGTATGTGAATCGAGGGATGTGAAAGGTCTGTATGCGCGCGCCCGAGCTGGAGAAATCAAGGCATTTACAGGCATTTCCTCACCCTATGAAAAACCTCAGAATCCTGAATTGATTGTGGATACCGGTACGGTGCCTTTGGATGAATGCATTGAACAGGTATTGGCCTATCTCGAAGGTGTCGATGTGATAAAAACTAACGTCAAAGGATGAAACCAGCCACGAATGACAGAAGGTTTTGGTGTCGGCTATGCTGGTTTAGTCCCTTACCAGTGAAATCTAATGCAAAACGCATAAGATATTTTACCGTCTTAAAACTATACGTCAAAAGATTTTCACCACAGAGTACACAGAGAGCACAGAGGAAAGGCAG
>CAZKME010000057.1:0-12117 GCA_964553725.1 uncultured Zetaproteobacteria bacterium | reverse complement strand
CTTCCCGGCATCGTCTGCGTATCTATGAAATCTATGACAGCATCCAGGGTGAAAGTACGCTGGCGGGTTTTCCATGTACACTGGTTCGTCTGGCCGGATGCCCGTTGCGCTGTGCTTACTGTGATACGCCTCATGCGATTCCCACCGACAGCGGCCAATGGATGGCGGTTGAAGATATCATTGTTCAGGTGGCGGCGGCGAATCGGCCGCTGGTGCTGGTTACCGGTGGCGAACCGCTGGCACAGCGATATTGCATTGAATTGCTCAAAGGCTTGTCTGGATTGAACTGCATGGTTCAACTGGAAACAGCCGGAGCCTATTCTGTGGAGCGCGTTCCGGCCGGTATTCGCCGCATTGTCGATATCAAGACGCCGGGCAGTGCTGAAGTCGAACGCAATTGCATGCAGAATCTTGACCTGCTTACCAGCGGCGATGAAATCAAATTTGTGCTGACCGGTCGCAGTGATTATGCATGGGCGCGTGATTTTATTCAAAAACACCATCTCGGTACAGGCGATGTTCCTGTGTTGTTTTCACCGGCATGGGGCGATGTTGCGGCCAGCGATTTATGCGCATGGGTATTGCAGGATCATCTGCCTGTGCGGGTACAGGTGCAAATGCATAAAACAATTTGGGGGCCGGAGGCGGAGGGCGTATGAGCGAGCAAATCCATGCAGTTGTATTGCTTTCCGGTGGCCTGGATTCCAGCACGGCGTTGGCCTGGGCGATCAAAAAACAGGGGTGGGAATGTCATACGGTTGCCTTTGATTACGGACAACGTCACCGTATCGAACTGCAAGCATCGGCCAATGTGGCGGCTGCCATGGGGGTTGCAGATCATCGTTTGATCCGGGTGGATTTGCGTACCATCGGACACTCCGCGCTAACTTCGGATATGCCCGTGCCCAAAGATGAGGCGGAGCACGCAGGTATTCCGAGCACCTATGTTCCGGCCCGCAATCTTGTATTTCTGTCACTGGCGGCGGGTTTGGCAGAAACGGTAGCGGCAACACGACTGGTGATTGGTGCCAATGTGGTTGATTATTCCGGTTATCCGGATTGTCGCCCCGAATTTCTGGATTCATTTGTGAAAACTGCCTTGCTCGGTACCAAAGCGGGAAGCGAGGGCAGGGGACTACAAATCGCTGCCCCGTTAATCGCACTCGACAAGTCCGGCATTATATCACTGGGCTTGGAACTGGGTGTGGATTACGGCCTGACACGCTCCTGTTACGACCCCTTGCCGGATGGTTCACCCTGTGGACATTGCGATTCCTGTTTTTACCGACGCCGGGGTTTTGCTGATATAGGCCAAAGCGATCCGCTTTCTTATGGCGCTGAAGAAGGCTGAATTCCTTACTGAAAATTCGTTTGACGGCTCGTAAAATCAAGACTTCTATTTCAACTTGGAACTTGGTAGAGGCTGCTTTAGAGTGCCGCTCCCGCAGCGCCAAGCTGCGTAACCAACGCGCATGAATTTTTCCACCCCATGATATGAATTTCTATCACGGGGAGCCACAGACAAAACTCGTGAGCGGCGATCAGTTTCCCCACGTTGGCCCCTACCGAGCTGGAATTTCGATCCATGGAACCACCATGCATCTCATTCCATCCCGAAAATGGACTCAACGTGGGATTGCCGCTCATCCACCCAGAGTTTTGTCTGTGGCTCCGGGGTGAAAAAATTATGCAGGCGCGTTGTTTGTTTTATATTAACTAAGGGGTTTCTACATGCCAGTTCAACGCACACTATCTATCATCAAGCCGGACGCCGTCGCCAAGAATGTGATCGGAGATGTTATCCGTCGTTTTGAAGAAAACGGTTTGTCCATCATCGCAACCAATATGACGCACCTCACGGCTGCTGAAGCCGGTCGCTTTTACGCCGTACACGCCGAACGCCCATTTTATGACAATCTGTGTGCTTTTATGAGCTCAGGGCCGGTTATGGCCATGGTGCTGGAAGGCAAAAATGCGGTGACGCTGAATCGTCAGTTGATGGGCGCGACCAATCCGAAAGAAGCGGAGAGTGGCACCATCCGCGCCGATCATGCTGATTCCATTGATGCCAATGCGGTGCACGGTTCGGATTCGGAAGAAAATGCCGCCATTGAAATCGCTTTCTTCTTCTCCGACCTGGACCTGCACAGCAAGCTATAATCACATGAGCAATCACGTATCGGAACAGTCCGAACAGATTACTGTGCGCAGAGAGAAGCTTGCCCGCTGGCGCGAGGCGGAAGAGGCATATCCGAACACATGGCGCTCAGCCCACGCTGCGGCTGCCATTCATGCCGAATTTTCGGAAGCGGATGCAGAACAACTTGCTGAACTCGGCAAGACGGTATCTGTGGCCGGACGCATCATGGCGCACCGCGTGATGGGCAAATCCAGCTTTATCAATATTCAGGATGCTTCGGGTCGAATTCAGCTGTTTCTCAATCGCGATGAGCTCGGCGGTGCGGATGTTTATAATCCAACCAAAAAATGGGATCTCGGTGATATTATTGGCGGCGAGGGCGTGCTATTCCGCACCCGGGCCGGCGAATTATCGGTGCGCGTATCGCATGTTGAAATGATATCCAAATGCCTGCGCCCCTTGCCGGAAAAATGGCATGGTTTAAGCGATATCGAAACCCGGTGCAGACAGCGTTATGTCGATTTGATTGTAACACCGCAATCGCGCCAGACGTTTATAACGCGTTCAAAAATCGTCTCGCTGCTGCGCAAGGGGTTGGAGGCGCGCGATTTCATCGAAGTCGAAACGCCGATGTTGCAGAGTCAGCCGGGCGGGGCGGCAGCCAAACCGTTCATCACCCACCATAATGCGCTGGATATGGAATTATTTCTGCGTATTGCGCCGGAGTTATATCTGAAGCGGCTGCTGGTGGGCGGTTTTGAACGGGTGTTTGAAATCAATCGCAATTTCCGCAATGAAGGCATTGATGCGACCCATAACCCTGAATTCACCATGGTGGAGTTTTATCAGGCTTATGCCGATTTCACCGATGCTATGGATACAACCGAAACATTAATCCGTGATATTGCCAACGGTCTGGATAAAACCCAGGTGAACTGGGAAGGCGTGGATATTGATCTTGCCCAACCGTTCCGTCGCTTGCGTATTGATGAGGCGGTGTTTGAGAAACGCCCTGATGTGCGCGGGCATGCCAATGACAAGCCAATGCTGGCGACAGTTTGTCTTCAGGTTATTCCTGACTTTAGGCCTCTAATTACTTGGAAAGCCGGGCATTATTTGATGGCTTTGTTTGAAGAGTTGGTTGAGCCGGAACTGAAACAGCCCACCTTTGTCACCCATTATCCGGTCGATGTTTCACCGCTGGCGCGTCGTAATAATGATGATCCGAATGTCACGGATCGCTTTGAATTATTCATGGCGGGTTGTGAAATGGCCAACGGTTTTTCCGAGCTCAATGATCCGGACGATCAGCGTCGTCGCTTTATGGCGCAGGCCGAGGCGAAAGCGGCCGGCGATGAAGAAGCAACCGGCGTGGATGAAGATTATCTGCGCGCACTGGAATTCGGCATGCCGCCTGCGGCAGGTGTCGGCATCGGCGTGGACAGGCTGGTCATGATGTTGACCGGCCAGCATTCCATTCGGGATGTACTGTTGTTTCCGCTGATGAGACCGGAGTAGGCAGGCACAAGCAGACCAGGAGCATTCCCATGCACGCAAAAAATATTATGACCACGGATGTGGTGGTATGCCACCCGGATCAAACAGTGGCTGATATCGCTGAGGTGTTGAATAAAAAAACATTTCGGATGATTCCGGTTATTGATGGCGATCATAAAATTCTCGGCGCGGTCAACACCCTGTCTGTGCTGGCCAGCATCGTTCCCGCCTATATCGTCAAAGGCGATTTGCAATCTATTCCCTATGCGCCTGATATCGGCTTGTTACACAAACATTATAAGAACCTCCTACAGTGCAAAGTAGCTGATGTGATGGATAAAAAACCGACCATCGTGCATGCGGATGAGTCGTTGCTATCGGTCACGGCGGCGCTGATTACTTATGATCGCTTTGAGTATGCGCTCGTTACAGATTCCGATGAGCGTTTGGTTGGCATCATCTCCTCCAGTGATATTTTACGGCGTCTGGCTCAAATCCCGCAAGAGAGCAGTGACGATGCATGATGTACACGTAACCCATACGATGTTCGGGATTGATCCGACCTGGATGGCCGTATCTATTTTGCTGGTGGTATATGGCATTATTATGGCCGAGAAGTTTAACCGGGCTGTTTTATCATTGCTTGGCGCCGGTTTGATGATCCTCTGTGGCGTAATCACCCAGCAACAGGCGGTGCAGGGTATAGATTTCAACACCATCGGGCTGTTGACCGGCATGATGGTGATTGTGGCCATCAGCCAGAAAACCGGCATGTTTCAGTATGTGGCGATTAAAGCGGCCAAGAGCGTCAAGGGCAGCCCCTGGGGGATTCTCGTGATGTTGTCGGTGGTTACCGCTGTATTTTCCGCCTTTCTGGATAATGTCACAACCGTATTGCTGATTGCCCCGGTGACATTGCTGATTACCGATGCGCTTGGCGTGCGCCCCTACCCGTACCTGTTCGCCCAGATTCTGGCCTCCAATATTGGCGGTACGGCCACCCTGATCGGCGACCCGCCCAATATTATGATTGGCTCGGCTGCCAAACTCAGTTTTTTTGATTTTCTGGTCAATCTGGCACCGATCATACCTGTTATTTTTGTGGTAACGCTGGGTATCATCTGGTTTATGTTTGGTCGCGATCTGCACGCTTCAGATGAAAACAGAGCACTGGTAATGCGCTTTGATGAGAATGAAGCTATTAAGGACGTACCGCTGTTGAAAAAGAGTCTTTCCGTACTGTTTCTGGTCATTAGCGGCTTTACAGTGGCGCATAACTTTCATCTTGAACCTGCATCCATTGCCATGTTCGGCGCGGCTTTATTGCTGTTATTGCAAACCTTCGGGCAGCCGTTGAACGAGAAGGATCATGCCTACGAGGGTATTATGGCCGAAGTGGAGTGGACGACGATATTTTTCTTTGTCGGCCTGTTCATTATTGTGACTGGCGTGGAACATACCGGTGTGATTGAAATGCTGGCAAATAAAACCCTGGAACTGACCGGCGGTGATTTCAATGCCACGGTTGCCGCTGTTTTATGGGTTTCTGCGATTGCTTCGGCCATGATTGATAACATCCCCTTCGTGGCAACGATGATTCCGCTGATTCATAATATGGGGCCGACATTTGGCGGCGCTGATGCGCTGGTGCCGATATGGTGGGCGCTGGCGTTGGGCGCATGCCTTGGCGGCAACGGCTCGTTGATTGGTGCATCGGCCAATCTGATTGTCGCAGGTTTCGCCCAGCGGGCCGGGCATCCGATTGCTTTTCTGGTATTCCTGAAACATGCTTTCGGTCTGATGTTGGTTTCCATCGTTATTTCACATATTTATATCTATCTGCGTTATTTATCGTAATGCTTCCAGCCGGAGAACAGACTTGAACAAGGGGCTGTTTCGTTCCTACGAATGGATGTTGGCCAAGCGTTATCTGCGTTCGCGCCGCAGTGAACGTTTTGTGTCGCTGATTAGCTGGAGTTCGGGAGCGGGCATTGCTATCGGCGTGATGACGCTGATTGCGGTGTTATCGGTGATGAACGGCGCAGCCGTGGAGATTCGCGACAAGATACTGGGTTTTTCATCCCATGTTGATATTCAGGATTCTGGCGATGTATTGGAAGACTGGCAGAGCTGGTTGTCTCAGGCTGAAAAACTGGACGGCGTGGAGCGAGCCGCACCCTATATTTCCTCCCAGGTACTGGCTTCCTACGGTTCACGCGCCCTGGGCGCAATCCTGAAAGGGGTCGATGTGAATCGAAGTGGTGAAATTTCCAGCCACATTACCAAAGGACGCTTTATCAGTAACGCCGGTTCGCCATTTCAGGTGGTGATTGGCAAGGATATGGCCAGAAAACTGGCGCTGGAAGTGGGGGACAAGGTTCGACTGATGTCGCCATCCGGTGGTATTAGTCCTTCGGGTGCTGCGCCGCGCATGCGGGCCTTTAACGTGGTTGGTATCTTTGATTCCGGCTTTTATGAATACGATGTCGGCATGATTATCACGCCATTGAATGCAGTCCAGCGGTTGGATAAAATGGGCGATAGCGTCACCGGCATAGAGCTTTTTTTATATGACAGGGATTTATCCGGTGTCGTGGCCGAACAGGCGCGCCGAATATTGCCGCCGGGCGCATGGGTGACCGACTGGAAACAACGCCACCGCTCATTTTTTCAGGCCTTGAAAACAGAGCGCATTGCCATGGGTGTCATCCTCTCACTGATTGTGATGGTGGCGCTG
Organism: uncultured Zetaproteobacteria bacterium; assembly: GCA_964553725.1. Classification (GTDB taxonomy): domain Bacteria; phylum Pseudomonadota; class Zetaproteobacteria; order Mariprofundales; family Mariprofundaceae; genus Mariprofundus. Next base: position 5,743 of record CAZKME010000057.1, on the reverse strand, counting down.
TTCAATATGGTGGCCTCTTTGGTGATGGTGGTGATGGAGCGCCGCAAGGAAATAGCCATTTTGAAAACAGTAGGGGCAACCCACGCCTCCGTGATGCGCATCTTTTTGCTGATGGGGACGCTGCTCAGTGGCATTGGCACATTGACAGGGGGGGTGCTCGGGCTGTTGCTGGCCTGGAAGCTGGATACCCTGCTGGCCTGGGTGGAAAGTATTACCGGCATCAAATTCATGTCCAGCGATGTCTATTATATCGATCATATTCCATCTGTCATTGATCCGGTGTCTATTGCTGTGATTGTTGCTGTCAGCCTGTTTATGGGCGTGGCTGCAACTTTTTATCCGGCCTGGCGCGCAGCCAGCGTGCCGCCGGCAGAGGCGCTTAGATATGAGTAAATCACCTCTGCTTAGCGTCTCCGGCTTACACAAACAATTCATTGGGCCATCGGGCAAGTTGCATATTTTAAGAGGCGTTGAATTTGATCTCCATGAAGGTGAATTTTTAGCCGTTGTTGGTGAGTCCGGTTCGGGAAAGTCCACCTTATTACAGATTCTTGGCACCCTTGAAAAGCCTGATTCGGGTGCGGTATTGCTTGATGGCGAAGCGATTCACGGGCTGAGCTCCAATCGACAGGCGCGACTGCGCAATGAAAAAATCGGTTTTATATATCAGGCTCACCATCTGATTCCGGAATTAACTGCGTTGGAAAATATCACTTTGCCACTTTTGATACAGGGCATGCCGACCCCTGATAGTAACACTCGCGGGCGTGAATTATTGACCCGCTTAAATCTTGATGCGCGAGAGCAACATGTGCCGGCTAAACTCTCTGGTGGTGAGGCGCAGCGCGTGGCAGTAGCCCGAGCCCTGGCCACCCGGCCTCGATTACTGCTGGCGGATGAACCTACCGGCAATCTGGACGAACGTACGGCGCAGGAAGTATTCAGCTTGTTAAGACAACTATGCAGTGAAGAAAACGCTGCTGTAGTCATGGTAACGCACAGCATGTCCATGGCTCGCGCATGTGATCGCATTCTCAGCCTGCATGACGGACGCCTTGTCCTGTAATGACTTCGTAACAAGTTGTTATTGCACCCATGGACGGATTTTTTACGACTTCACCATCCTGCAAAGCAGTATAGTTTTCATGGCGGCCACATGCTGTATAGATTAGTGCGCATGGTGGTAATAAGATGAGCATGGGGTCGACTTATTTATTTTCATAGAAACTTCACATGCCGTGTATAAGTCTAGGTGCGATGATGACAATCATTAATTTTTACATCATTGTTTTTTTATTTGCGCTGTTCAATGCGGGCGTTGCACAGGCGCAAACTCAGCAGAAGGCCAGCCTTGTTGACCGTACCGACTGTAGCAATATCTCGGTTGATTATAGAAACAATCCAAACCTGACCCAACAGGAAAAAATAGAGCTGATGGATAAAGCCCTGTTTCATTCGTTAAATAAATATGAAGGTTGCCAAAGTATCCGCGCCAATGCGGCTGCCAGTGGTGGTGGGGCGGCTGGTGGTCAATCCGGTGGCAGTCAGGCTGGCAAAGGCGGTGGTGCGGGCAAAGAGGGGTCAGGGTCTTCCACCGCAAGTTCCGAGATGTCAGGAACGCAAACGCCTGCGGCACAGGAAAGCTCGAACGATAACCTGAGCAATAAAACAGTTACAGATTCGGCCCGTGAAGGTAGCAATAAGCCTGCTCAGAATGTGCATCTTAAGGGCAGCGGAAAAATCCCTGACGATATTCCGAAAGTAGATAACGACAGCATCCTGGAAGCGCAGATTCGCCAGGCTGCAGTGGACGAAACAGATCCGGCGATTAAAGCGAAACTCTGGAATGAATATCGAAAATACAAAGGCTTGCCGGTTCAATAGGGAGTGACATCGTGAATGGTATAATGCGTATCAGGAAATCAATGGCCATCATCATGATCTGTGCATTCTTTTTATCGGCTTGCGCCAGCGGCGGCGCTGGTTCATCGGGTTTGAGCGTCGGCCCGGCCACATCCTCATCCTATTTGAAGTCAAAGGCTAAAGAAAAGCAGGTCGCACAAAAGCCAAAACTGGATATTATTGTTCCTGTCTTTGATCCGGGCCTGCCCAGGGATTCGGCAAAAAATGAAAAGAAAGGTATTTGGCCTGAATTGCGCCGGGCGGAAGCCGCACGCTTTGCCTACAAAATGAAACTGGCGCTGGAAAAAACCGGGGCCTTTGGCGCTGTGCGCGTGATGCCGGACAAAACGGCGACGGGTGATCTCTATGTGCTCGGAAGGATCAATGAATCCAATGGCGAGAATGTGGATATTGATATAAAAGTTTATGATATCAGCGGCAAACGCTGGCTCAGCAAGTCCTTTGAACATGACGTAACAAAAGATTTTTACAGCAATATAAGAAACAAGGGTAAAGACCCTTATGACCCTGTTTTCACCAAGGCCGCCAATCGCATTGTCGAAGAACTCGATGATCATGCGGCCAGGGATTTGGCCAAGCTGCAAGAACTCACGAATCTGCGTTTCGGTGCGAATTTTTCCGAACAAGCCTTTTCTCAGTACATGCAGACCAAAAGAGGGGTCGTGTCGCTGATCAGCTACCCTGATGAAAATGATCTGATGCTTAAACGTGTGGAAGCTATTCGTATTCGTGACCAGTTGTTCACCGATCAAATGCAACCTCACTATGAGCAGTTCAGTCAAAAAATGGATGATAGCTATGCCAGCTGGCAAAAGCAGAGTTTCACCGAACTGGAGGCGGAACGGCAATCCAACCGTGAAACAGTTAAAAATGCACTGGTCGGCGTGGCGCTGATTGGCCTCGCTGTTCTTTCCGCTGTTGCCGGGAGTCAGTCAGACTCTTACGGAGGATCTGCTGCGGGTACGACAGGAGCTGTCATTGGTGGCGTGGTGGGTGCGCAATTTCTGGACAAGAGTTTTCAGACAAGTAAGGAAGCGAAGTTTCATAGAGACGCCCTGAGCGAACTCGGCCAGTCCATTGATAGTGAAATGGCGCCGCAGGTGGTCAAGTTTGAAAAATCCACCTTGAAACTTACCGGTAGCGCCAAAGAGCAATTTGCCCAATGGCGAGCCTTTCTCAAAAAGATTTATGCCGAGGAAGCCACGCCCGATGTTCAACTCTGATTCTTTTCTTCTATGCTAGAAGAAAAAATCCGCCAAGCCGGCCAGGCCCATGCAAAAAACAGCAAGCGGATGCTTGCTGCTGCCGGTATTGCTACAGGCATTATCGTTATTGTCATTGCGGCGACATGGCTCTTTGGTTTCTCTTCTTCCGCACCAGCGCCGGAGCTTGCGGTTGCACTTCAGGCAACAACCCCGGCAGATAACTCGAAACTGCGTGAGCAATTCAAACAACAACTGCGTGCATACGAGGCCGACATTGCGCCAGCGCTGGCCGGGGCAAATCTCAAAGCCTGGAGCGCTGACCAGGCGATTGCGATCAATGCGCTGAAAGACAGGTCGACGGCTGCCTTTGCCACCGGAGATTATACTGCCGCACTTCAATCACTCGCGGAATCGGAAGCCATGGCGAAGCAGCTGCTGGTGCAGAGAGAAGATATGTTTTCTGCGCAGTTTACGCTGGCTGAAAAAGCATTGGCCGCAGAAAATGTCAGTGAGGCCAAGCTGCGTATCAGCAAAGCATTGCAGCTTAAGCCGGATAACCCGGAAGCACTCAAACTCGCACAGCGCATAGATGCTCTACCGAAACTTATGGCATTATTAAAAAAAGCGGCCATTGCACAAACTGAAAATAATTTGGAGAAGGAATATGCCGCAGTGGTCGAAGCATTCAATATCGCTCCGGACAGGCCGGGATTAAAACAACGCCAACAAACTTTGGCGGAGCAAATCAGAGAAAGCCAATTTGCGCCATTGATTGCCCGTGGTTTGGAACATGTAAAAAAAGGCAAGCTCCGGTCTGCGCGAGCCAGTTATGATAAAGCCAAACGATTATATCCCGGTCGTTCAGAGCTTCATGTTTTGCACGAAGCCATTGGCAAGCTTGCAATTAGACTGGATCTGGATGCAGCCATCAGGCGGGGTAAAGCGGCCATTGCTCAGGATAACTGGGATAAAGCGCAATCCGTTTATGCGGCAGCCGCGCAACGACATCCGGATAATAAGGCGATTTTGGATGGCCTGCAGTTATCCAATAAACTCGTCAGTCTGCATCGCGCGCTGGCAAGCTATATCAGTCGACCGGAACGTCTTGCCGCCCGGAATGTTGGCGCAGGCGCACAACAGGCGCTGGATCAGGCGCGTATTTTTGCCCGCAATAGCATATCTTTGTCCCGAAAATCTGATGTCTTGCGCAACCTGTTGGCCAAAGCGAATGTAAAAATACCGGTGACTGTAACATCGGACAATCAAACCTATATATTGGTCAGGGGCGTTGGCAAGGTGGGCCTGACTGAGCAAAGAACGATACAACTCAAACCAGGAACCTATACATTCGAGGGGCTTCGCAAGGGTTATAAATCAAAACTTGTTGAGGTGCGTATCCCCATCGGCAGCAACACATTTGGCGTCAGGGTGGTTTGTGATGAACGCATATAAATCGAGCCCTGAGGTGGAAGACGCCGATCAAGAAACAACCATCGACCCAATCCATGCGGAATTGCTGCGCGCCAAAACCCGACAGCGACGGCGACATATACTGCTTGCTCTGGTGCTGGTTTTAGCTGCTGCGTTCTCTCTGGGTTTTATCGTTTTTTCCAATGGAACGGTCATCGAAGTCCATCCGGAGCAAGCAAAAGATAGTGCCGTTGTGAATGTGCCAGGCGCTTTGGGCGGTGCCATCGGCAATACGGTCTATTCATTCGATTCAACACCGGCGATTGAGGTTTCGGCCACCGGATTCAAGACGCTGCAAAAAGTACTGCTGGCCTCCGAGACAGGCAGCACGGTCAGCGTCGATCTATCCGAAATTCCGCAGCAGCTTACTGTCTCAACCAAGCCGAACTCGGACAAGACACGCTGGTATATTGATGGAAACATGGTGGGGATAACCAAACAATTGCATCAAAAACTGCTCTCCGGTGAACATACGATTGAAATTGACAGCCCCTATGCTCAGAAAAAGAAAATCACCGTTGTCATGGAACTGGCCAAAGCGCTGGATCGCAGTGTGGATTTGCAGCCGGTAAATGGGCAGATAGATATTATGACGGTGCCAGTCGGCGCAAATGTGAGCATCAACGGTGAGCTGGTTGGCAAGTCTCCGATATTAATCAAACGGAGCGGCGGCCCATACCGGCTGGAGGTGGCGCTTGGCGATTATCAAACCATCACTGAAGGTATTGAAATCACCAACACAGACAAGGTGATCAAAAGAGATTATCGACTGGCGCTCACAGAAGCTTATGTGGATGTCAGCCTGTCGCCCGCTGGCGGGATGTTGCTGTTGAATGGCAAGCAGGTGAACGCATCGGCTGGCAAGCTGGCGGTGAAGGCCCATGTTGCCAATACGTTGATCTATCACAAAAGCGGTTATTTTTCGCAGCAGCAGACCATCACCATTGCTCCCGGCGTGGAAAAGAAACTGTCGTTTCGCTTAAAAGCTGAAATTGGCGAAGTGGATATTCGTTCAAAGCCGAATGCTGCTGTTTTCGTTGATGGAAAAGACCGGGGTAAAACGCCGCTGGTGATTCAATTATCAGCGCTACCGCACCGGATTGAACTGCGCAGGCCCGGATTTCGCAGTTACAAAAAAACGCTTA
>CAZKME010000056.1:0-12497 GCA_964553725.1 uncultured Zetaproteobacteria bacterium | reverse complement strand
ATGAAGTGCCGCCCTTGCGGAAAGATAATCAATTGATTTTGACAGGGACGTTTGGCTCCGGAGATGTATGCGGATTCCAGCGCAGTTCAGCCAGAAGGACATCCAGGTGATTTCCCTGGCGTTCTTTGCGACCGAAGGAAATGCCTGTGGTGCGAAGCAAGACAAAGTCCCACGAATGCGGGAGAGACTCCCCCGGGGGATGGCGAGAGTAAAACAAAGCATGTTTCTCGCCAAGAGAGCAGAGAAAAAGCGTTGATATCGAGAAGCAGTGAAGCTGTTTGGAGCTCGCTTCTTATAGAAAATCCGGCAGATAGCCGGTAGTGAGAATGAAGGAGAAGATCGATGAAACAGATGAAGAAAACAAACCGAGGATGGACATTTTTATCCATATTGCCGCTGGCAGGGTTCATGGCAATAACAATGGGCTGGGCGGCACCTGCATTTGCAGGGCCGGATCTACAGGTTCGCGTGTGGGTGGATGCCAACAGCGTGCATAAAAATGCCAACAATACATACAATTTTACGATTCGCGGACAGCTTAAGAATGTCGGCAATGCGGATTATGTATCGCGGAACAACCAGCAGGTGCTGTTTCTGCATGAGGCGCGTAAAGCGCATCACATTACGGACTGGCACTTTAGCCGTTTGAATCGCGGAAAGGTGATGAATGTACATGTGCCGGTGCGTAACCAGCCAGGCGGGGAATTTGTGCCTGCCTATGAATTGGCGCTGTCGTTTGATCTGGATATTTTCATGGATAAAAACCCGGCCAACGATGACCGCAATCGCCGTAATAATCAGGCGACCGTGAGCAGCAGAACGCTTTCCGATGCGTTTGCACGTGCCTCCAGTGGCGTTCGTGGCATTCATGTGCGACCCGTTGTTCAGCGCCCCGGCATCATCAGGACGGCACCCCGGCTTGCACCACGCCCGGCGAAGAGGTTACACACACGGGTTACAGTGAAGAAACTCGTTGGTAACCGTCTCTATGAAATCAGGAAGAATGGCAAGCGCGGTTATGCTCCCGATGGTGTTTACGATATTGGAAAAGGCATGCTGAAGGTGCGCGGTGGCCGTGTGATTATGAATACGGTGTCTCCAGTCAAGTTGAAAGAATTGAAAGAGCGCGGCATAGCGGTTGCGCCAATGGGCTGATGAATAAAAGGCCGGGGCCGGAATCAACCGGCTCCGACCTTCCATTTGATATGGGGAAACCGTGCAAAGAACGCAAAGGGATCGACAGGGTCGGACTCGATTGATTTAGAAACTGGCATTTGATGTGGGTTTCTTGGCGCTCTTGGCGAGAATAAATCAAAGGAAATTTCTCGCAGAGAACGCAAAGGAAAAGCGTTGATGGTAAAATGAAATGAACCTTTTTGGAGCAGCGTGCATCTAAAATAGAAGGGGAGAAGAACGATGAAACACTTAACACAAAAGAAAACGATTCGAGTAATATACATGCTGAAACGCAGGCTTCCATTGGTGGCGATGGTAGCCGCCGTCATCGGGTTTGTGCTGCCGGTCATGGCCGCACCACCTTTGCCGCGCGAGCCGCAACACAGACCACAGTTGCCGGGGTCATTCCACGGTGTTCCAAAACCGCCCATCCATATCGGTACACGCCCGAAGTTTAATCCATCCAATATCGGGGCCTTGCCTGATCTAAAGATTGTACGGGTGACGCCAAGACTGCATGTTCAGGCTCGTGATGCATGCAGAACAGGGAGGTCACCCCATGGCGGGCTCGTTGGTTTTGATGTGCGGGTCAAAAATATCGGTGCTGGCGTAGCTGATTTAAGGCAATTTAATATTGCGGTACATGCCACTTCTGTGGATGGTCAAACGCCCAACATGAGAGGAGGAGATGGTTATTCCCATGCACGCAGAACGCCGGCAAGAGTTGCACCGGGGCAAACATTCAGCATCACGGGTGCATCTGGCGTCGTGGGAGGATATTATGGTCATCCCGTGACATTCCCGGTGAGCCGCTATTCCGAACTGGCAGGGAAAACGCGCCGCTTCAAGGTTGAAATAATTAGTGGTACAGGAATCGGGCATGGTCTCCCTGAAAGTAATTACCGTAACAATACTAAGACAGTCAGTTTCACCTTTCCAGACAATTTTTGTAAGGCAACGGCTCGAGGCGTACAACCTACTCAAACAGTTGGAACCTTGAAACCCCATCTTGTGATTCAAAGCATTCGAACGCAGTTAAGACGGCCCTACGAATGTCGAACAGATGGCCCCACGTTTGCTGATGGTGATTTTGTTCTTAAAAATACTGGCGGTGATTTTATTCCAAATTCACGCTTAGATGCGTTTTACATCAGTGGCCATTTATCAGTCGGCAGTAATCGGTTATCTCTATATTCAGCGAATCGTTTGCGTTCACGCATACCGGCAGGGGCGACCCGCCATGTCCGATTTACCATGACCGGAACAGCAGGGCTGCTCCATACGCCAACTCCGCCAATGAGTGTTCTTGCAGGGCGCACCGTATCTATCTCCTTTCGGAGTGACTTCGGCGTCTCCGGAAACCGGAACAGCAGTATTCATTTCCCTGCAGATTTTTGTGCGGCCAGAACTTCTGGCGGGATAAGCGCGCCCATTGGCAGTGGTCAAACAATCAAACCGAATATCACCGGTTTTCAATTTGCCGGAGGCAAAACGTGTGTATCCCCTGGAGGAACCTTCACGATTAAAGGCAGTGCTTTTGGAAATTCGGCGGGTGGCCGAATAGTCGAGTTGGGAGGGTATGGCATAAGCATGACGCTGCCTGTCCGATCATGGGGAAATAGAACCATTCGGGTTCAATTGCCTCGCACGGCAAGACTACAATACCATAAAAATTATTGGGTGCGTATTAATACTCCTGGAGATGTTGGATCGGCCAAAGCCTTAAGTAATGTGAGACGAGGTATCGTTCTTTGCCCTCCAACGGTGCGTGTAGGATCATCGGGTTCTTCGGGGAGCCAATCAGCAGGGCGACAGAATGGGGGAAGAACGGCTACCGATACTACGGGATTACCCGATCTGGAGGTTTCACGCTTGACTATTTCCAGCCCAAATCCTGCCTGTTTCAGCCTTGGGAGTAATCCGGGGGAAAGGTATTATACGTTACCCACATTGAATGTCAGCCTCACACTGCACAATAAAGGCCATGCGCCTTATTCAACATTGGATGCAGCGCATCATCAGCAGTTACCCATCGGTATCATTGGTGACAGATATGTGGGGCCGAAGGATCGGCATCACGTTTCGTTGTGCATGGTGCCGGTATCTCATATGACGTTCTCGAATTTGAATATTCCAGCGGGCGGGAGTAAAACCATACAGACTCGGATGCAAGTTATGCGGTGTCCATTTGTTAGAGGTAAAGTGGTAAACCAGAGTGGGAGACTCCCCGACCCGCTGGTCAGAACGCTGTTAGGGGTAACTCGTTCGGTCCGCATCGGTATTGGAAAGGCAGTGTTTATCCGCAATAAAATCCCGAAGGAAAGCAATTATGATAATAATTACAGACGATTCATGTTCAGGTTTCCTTCCCGCACCTGCGGTGGACGCTAATGTAGAGCCGGATGTGCTCTGGCCGGTTCAGGAAATCAGGTTATCGAGAATCGACAGGCTCAATTGATTATGTTTTCTTGGCGCTCTTTGCGTCTTGGCGAGAGTAAATAAAAGAAGGGTCTCGCAGAGGCGCGGAGAACGCAAAGGGTAGGGAAATGACAAACAGGAGCAGAAGGACATGCTGATGAATGCATCCCAACGGGGGTTTGCGAACAGGCTGGGAATCGTTGTCGGGCTGGTGCTTGCGGGGTTGGTGTTGTCCGCCACAGCCAAGGGTTTGATGGGTGGAATAGAGAACGTGGCGGATATGAACGTGTTCTCATGGATAAGCATGTTCAGCGGTGTGGCGTTTTCGATTGCCGTGCCTGTCATGGCGATTGTCACCTTGCGCTACGGGCGCAAGCACGAGGCGGAGATACGGGAGCATCGTGGTTTCTCCATTACACTAACGGTCTATCGCATTCTGTTCTGGTTGTGGCTGGCTGCCCTGATATTGCTTGGTATCGGCATATTCTGGCTGGGCACGCATATCGGCCCGGTGCGGTGAAGACAGGTTTTTCCTTTGGCGATCTCTGCGTCTGAAGATGAATTGTGACCGAAGGAAATGCCCGTGGTGCGAAGCAAGACAAAGTCCCACGAATGCGGGAGATGGCGAGAGTAAATCAAAGCATGTTTCTCGCCGAGGGCGCGGAGAGCGCAAAGGAAGGGAGGAAGCAATGAAACGAACTGAATCGAGTTGGGAATCATGGCTTACTCTGCTGCTTGGCATGGTTATGATGACTTTGGGAGGAATTTCACCTGCTCGGGCCGAGCCGCCGATTCATTTATCACCCGGTGATATTTTGGGCGGGTTGATCGGTGGCTCGGTAGGAGCATTATCTCCACCCTCTGCACCTATCCGGTTGCAGGCGGAATGTTCGCACGAACAAGAAGAATGTTGGAAAGCAAATGGACTGAACAAAAATAATATCGAGCGGGTATACGACCAGTGTTGGCGCGAATCCAAACGCTGTCCCAAGGTTTGTAAGGATGAGTATTTCAGCCGCCGGAAGGCGGGCATGAATCCAGGTCAGGCTGATCCGCTATTTCAGGGCAGGCGGGGTGAGGATACATCTTGCGTGCCCGGTGTGGATGCGCGGGTACATCCAGGGGGCAAGGCCAAGACGAATGACAGCGCGGTGCGGGTGAGCGTAATGGTTGGTGGACAACCGGCCAAAGCGGAAATCAATGCCGTTCCGGTGGATGCTCAGGGAAATGAGGAGAAAAGAACAACCGGCAGTCCGAATTATTCGAGAGGTAATAATCGGAATTTATCCGAACCTATATTGCTTTATCTGCCTGCGGGGCGATACCGGTTGAAGGTATTGTCCACGGATCGCTTTTATCATCAGGAACAGGCATTTCCCGAACAGGTGGAACTGATCAGCGTGCAGCCCGGGAAAGCATTGGAGAAAACCTATGCCTTCGGTCTGGGGCGGCTGGTTGTCAATGCGCACACTGACGATGGCAAACCGCTCGACGCAAAATTGAATCTTAAACGGTTGGATGGTACGAGTTACGGCGGATACAAGGACTATTTATTCTTCAATAAATCTCTACCGTTGGATGTGAAACTGCTTTCCGGGAAATATCGAATGGCTGTTAGGCGAAGTTTCAAATCAGGAAGCAAGGCATTCAATATTGAGGTGAAAGACGGGGAACTGACCAGCAAAACCATTACATTCTCCTCTGACACTAATGGACGGCTGTAGCAATGATGCGGTACAGGGAAGCAATATGTTGATGCAAAAAGGCTGCAGATGGTTATGTGTGCTGGCCGCTATGTTTGTGATGGCCTCAATGGCTATGGCGCAGGAGAAACTGCCGGATTTGGAGCCGGTGGTGGTCAAGGCCAGTCAGGGCTTGGTCGAGGTCAGAAACATCGGTGAGGGCGTGGCGATGGCCAGCCGGGTTTTTGTTGTATGTTCAATGTTTCAGTCCATTCAGCACGTCACACCCTGTGCCGCAGGATTGCATTTGCCCGGTTATATCGCGAAAGGGAATGTGCTGGCCTTTGATGTTCCAGCCTTGCAGCCCGGTGGTAAGTATCTTCTTCACCTGTTCGGTTCGGGGGCTTTGCCGCGCAGACCGCACTTCAACTATGGAATGAAAATAATCGCCGATCTATACAAGCAAATTGTTGAGACCAATGAATCCAACAACTACACACGTCTGGATACAACGATTGGGGTGGAACCGTTCGCCGTATCAATATCCTCGAAACAAACACCCGATCTGGTTGCGGAGGCAAGTGATCCCTTTTATGGTATTTTTTATGTCGAGAATCATGGGGGTAAGATGGCTGGGAAGAGCAAACTGCTGATGAACTGCGATCAGGCTGGTCAAAGCGGAGGTTGCGCGACCAGTGCGGAGATGGAGAGGATCTATGATCCGACATTGAGAGGTTATGTCCTTGAGGTTCCAGCCATACCCGCTGGAAAGGTGCAGCGTGTGATATTTCCTATGTCGATGTTAACGTGGGAGCGAGGGAAATACACCTTTAGTCTGCGTGCCGATGCCAGCAATGTTGTCGCCGAAACCCGTGAAGACAATAATCGTGTGAGCAGGTCTCTCCAGTGGGATACAGGTGTTCTGAGAATTATGGCATCTAGCAATGGCAGCCCTGTACCGGTTTCTTACCATCTTGTACCATCAGGTGCTCGTCGCTATAGCAACAATTATCATCTGAGAAAGAGCGGCAAGGGTGTACAAACGCCGGTGGATATTTCGTTGCCGACAGGGAGCTATCATTTTGGGATTAAACCTGTAAATGGTCGTGTGATTGAACAGTCTTTTAATGTCGAGATCAAAGCAGGAAAGGTCTTTTCACAAAAGGTGATATTCCAACAGCCCGGTTATCTAAATATGACCATCCTGGATGATCATCATAAGAAAATATCCCGTATTTACTACACCATCAATTCGAGCGGTGGCGGTCGATACCATGAAGGCGGGAGGATTGACGGAACGCCTCCTGTTCAGGTGAGTCTGCCTCCTGGTATTTATGATTTTCATGTATATCGCAAGCTGTCCCGGTATAACGGATCGAAAAAAACCACGATGGATATCAGCCCCATCATGGGGAAGGACGAGCAACAGGTCATTCGAAGTATCAATATCACGTCCGGTCAAACCGTTGCAAAGAAGGTAATCTTCAGGCGGATTACGCCGGGCGTACTAGCTTTACACGTGCTGAGTGACGGCAAACCGAATCAGGCGTATGTGAATGTCGCATTGGCGAAGAAAAATGCGCCCATTTTGTTTAGCTTTAATACATTCAAACAAATAAAACTGGTGCCTGGACGCTACAGGCTAACCGTCAGACCAAAGGATGAAGCCGGTCATATCACCTTTCAGAATGCCGGGTATGGATCGAAGCGAATGGAAGTGGCTATTCGTGCAGGAGAAACGCTTGAGAAGCGGATCAGTTTTGTAAAAGCAAGAAAAGGTGCGCTGGCGTTGACCGTGCTGGTCAATGGCAGCCGAAGCAAGGCGAAGATAAGTATCCGCAAGGCTGGCCGAAAAGGGCATTTTAACACTGTGGGTGCCAGTAAGATGGATTTTATGCCGGGTCATTATGATTTTTTGGTCTGGCCGGTTGAACATTGTATCTCTCCGGGCGGAATAGATGTTTTTCACGGCGGTGTAAGCGGCCCCGGATTCAGGACTCGTCGACTCCCGGATGTAAAAGCCGTTATCCTGCATGATGTTGAGATAAAATCGGGAGAAAAGTTGAAAAGAACCGTGGAATTTAAGGGTGTCACTCGCTACACCAAAATATGCATGTAAATTTTAAAACAGAACAACCATAGGTGAGGAGGAATGATGAAATACATTTTTAAACTATCGGGCATGATGTCGGTTGCCATGATGATATTCATGGGTCTTATCGCATCAGTGGCGCAGGCCGGAAGTCTGCTGGATGAGATGCAGGTGCAGGATACATGTGGCACAACCTATGCGGACAAGCTGCTATCGTGCACGCCTTTCCGCTGCCAGAAACCTGGTCTCATGGCAATATTGATACCTTCGGATGAGGCCCTGAAAGAAATGTCTCCGAAGCAACGCCAGCAGTTAGAAAAGCAAAAGGTGTCGACGGAAGAAAGATTGAAAAAGATGTCCCCTGAAAAGCGGGCGGAGCTGAAGGCGCGGATGACCTCTTTATTTGAAATTAAGGGATTCAATGCGCAAGGGCAATGCCGGACTGAGACTGGCATGTCACCAAAGTACGTGATGCGCTGCGCTTACGATGCTCCGATGCTCAAGCGGGTCAGCGATTATGCAAGAATCATCGCCAAAGCCGACCATGTCGAATCCGACAGTAGCGGGTCAACGATCAATGGAAAATGGGTGACAAAATCCGTGACGAAAGTGGATGGCAAGGTTGTCGATAATCCTTTGGTGGAAGCCATGAATAAGAAGATATGCAAGACATTGAAAAAGGATGCCGACCGGGGCCGAATAGACATCGATCAAATGAATCGGATGGCGCATATCGAACTCAATCTTTCGGAGCACGGCAAGCATGTGGCTGGTCATGTGAAAATACTGAATACAGCGGATGGTAAGGTTCTCTTTGATAAAGATGTCGCGGCGGATCGACAAATGCGGGAAATTAATCTGAAGCCAGGAACTTTTGATATCAAGGTTGTGAGCAAGAACTCTCAATTATCGCTGGTCTGGTTTCGTGGGGTTAAGCTTGGGCAGGCCAATATATTTAGAAAAAGCATTGAGTTTTATGCCATCACAGGAACGCTGAATTTAACGAGTGCCACCAAAGGAAATCCCTCAAAAATTGCTATATATATAACCGATCCTGACACCCATAAATGGATTTATCATAGCTTTGGGGTTAATGAACATGAGCCTAAGTTCGAGTTTCTGCCGACCAGTATCAAACTGCCTGAAACACTGACCGGGAAGTATGAAGTCCATGTAACACCTGTAATCCAGGGATTTAAGCCTCCCAAGGGTGCAAAATATGAGAAATTTCTGATCACCATCAAGAATGGCGAAACAGTGGAGAAGGCGGTGAATTTTGACAGCATAACGGGTAAACCTAAAGCTGCGGGTAAGCAAGCGTTGAATTTGGTGCCGCTTCGCTTGTATTGGTCCGGAAAGAACCAAGATAATTTTGTCACCGCGACCCGGAAAGGCGTTAAAGAGGCTTTGGCGGCAGGTTATCGGTTCAGCAGAATTGAAGCTTGTATCATAGGTGCCGATACAAAGTTGTCGGAGAGAAGCCCGGGGAGTGCCGCGCTCAAACTCTTCTGGAGTTCAAACAGAGGTGATCATTTCAGTACGGCTTCCAGTGGTGGCGCACAGGATGCCATGGCCGCCGGATATCAATTTGTCAGAACCGAAGGGTATATCCTCCCGGTCAAACAACCCGGCACTGTACCTCTCAAGTTGTATTGGAGTTCGGGCAGGAAGGATAATTTCAGTACGGCTAGCCAGCAGGGAGTTCATGCTGCCGAGGGCGCAGGGTATCGATACGCGAGGATTCAAGGCTATGTTTATCCGCCATCCAAATGCCAAAGCAAATCCTCGCCTCTTGCAGAGAACAAAGTTGATGTTGTAGCTGGGAAACTCAATAAACCTTCAATTTCCAGCAATGCCGGACATTCCGCGAAGCCCAGTGCACCTGCCATGCCTGCCAGCGCAACGCCTCGGCAGGCAACCGGAAAAAACGCTAATACCCTCTTCATCCTTGATGCCTCCGGCAGCATGTGGGGGCAAATCAAAGGCAAACCCAAAATCACTATTGCCAAGGAGGTTATGGCTAAACTGGTGCCGGAACTGCCGGACAATGCCCGTATCGGCCTGATTGCCTACGGTCACCGGCGCAAGGGCGACTGCAATGATGTGGAAACACTGGTGAAGCTGGCCGCAAATGATAAACAGACTGTCCTGAAAGCGGTCAAGGGACTGAATGCCAAGGGTAAAACGCCACTAACCCGTTCCGTCAATCAAGCCATCGATATGCTGCGATCCGAGGAAAACAGTTCTACGGTCATTCTGGTCAGTGATGGTATTGAAAGCTGTGGCGGCGACCCCTGCGCGGCGGTGAAGGCGGCGAAAGCATCTGGCGTCAATTTTATTTTGCACACTGTCGGCTTCGGCCTGAGCAAGAAAGAAAGTGCACAACTTCAGTGTATGGCCAAGGCCGGTGGCGGAGAGTATTTTCAGGCCAACAATGCCGAAGAATTACTGAAATCGGCCCGTAAGGCAGTACAGCCGACGGGCGTATTGAAATTAACTGTGAAGCTTAATGGTAAAGTAAATGATCTGATGTATCGCGTTGAGGATGCGAGCACAGGAAAGATGATTCGGCAGCCAGTGTTGCCAACTGCTTCAGGTATGGCTATTCGATTGCCTGATGGCCAATACAACGTATTCATTTCACCCGCCGGGGTGAGCGGTGCTGGTGAACAGAAATTGTCATTGCGCATGAAGGCAGGTGAAGTCATCAAGAAAACACTGAGCTTTGGCAAGGGAGTATTGCATTTGACGGTGATGGTGAATGGCAAACCGGCACATGCTCATATCCATGTGGAAGAGAGCAGTACGCATAAGGGCATCTATGAAAGTTCTGTCTTTGGTTATGATACACCGTTGGATATTAACCTTGCAGAGGGAAAGGTGGATATTGTGGCACAGGTTGGTGGGCGTGATCTACAGGAACGACGGGCAGTTGACGTCAACATTGTCGCCGGTAAAACAACCGAGCAGATCATTTCGTTTGAGGCGGCATTGACGGTGCCGGAATATGTCACGCATCTCGGTGCAGGAACATGGATCGGTTGGGATTCGAGCGAGGGGCCAATGGGACTGCTGGATGCAGATGAAGGAAAGTTTTTCGGTTTTTATAATCAGGAGGATCACGGACGTTTATTGTTGCAGCGAAATGAAAGCGATGTGACCGGTTACTGGGTGGAGAATAACTCGCGGCAGCAATGTGCCTCTGAACGCGATGGCAGTCGCTATTGGGGACGAATCAAGTGGAAATTTGATGACAAATTCAGTTCATTTTCCGGTAGCTGGAGCTATTGTGATGCCGATCCTTCTGGTAGCAAGTGGACTGGAAAACGCAGTGCGATTAAATCTGTGACTACTCAGGCCAATGGCATGGAGCAGGATACCGACCGCCCGGGCGGTGGTGATTTCCGCCATGTGCTACCGACAGATGATGATCCAGCCCTGTGCCAGCAGGCTTGTCAGGATGAACCTCAATGCAAGGCATGGACCTATGTTAAACCGAATACGATCCAGGGTTCACAGCCCAATTGCTGGTTGAAGGGAAGTGTGCCGCCTGCTAACCATAATAGCTGCTGTATATCCGGCCTTCGGCAATAACCATCCATTTCTGTCGCGCCTTGGGCTGCCTGCCAGAATCCTGAAATGCAGTGTGTTTATTCCATCGGCTGGAATTCGGATGGATCCTGCTCGGCCATGTGTTCATAGGTGGCCCAGCGCAGATCGACTGATTCCTGCGCCAGTTTCAGCAGCCGGGCGGAGTCTTCCGGGTGGTTGCGCTGCAATAATTTGTAACGCATTTCGGTGAGGGCGTAATCTTTTACTTTCATGCTCGGCGTGGGTGAATCGAGCACAAACGGCCTCTTGCCGGCACGGCGCAACTCTGGATTGTAGCGGATCAACGGCCAGTAGCCGGAAGCCACGGCCATATCCTGCTGATGCAGGCCCTGGGTCATATCAATGCCGTGGGCGATGCAATGGCTGTAGGCCAGAATAATCGACGGGCCGGGATAATCCTCGGCTTCGCGCATGGCCAGCAGCGTTTGCTGCGGATTGGCACCCATGGCGACGCGGGCCACATAAACATTGCCGTAGGAAATCGCTTGCAGGGCCAAATCTTTTTTGCCGACCGGTTTACCTGCCGTAGCGAATTTTGCCATCGCGCCGATTGGCGTCGATTTGGAGGCCTGGCCGCCGGTGTTGGAATAGACCTCGGTATCGAGCACCAATACATTGATGTTTCTTCCCGATGCCAGTGCATGATCCAGTCCACCCGAACCGATGTCATAAGCCCAGCCGTCACCGCCAACCAGCCAGACGCTGCGCCGCACCAGATGATTGACGATGGTGAGCAGGTTTTTGGCGTGCGGATCATCCATGCCTTCGAGTACCAGTTTCAGTTTATCGACGCGCTGCCGCTGTTGGGTTACCCCAAAACCAATGCTCTGGTCGGCATGGATGATTTCATCGACGAAATAGCTATCGAACTGGTCACGCATCTTATCCAGCGCCTGTTTGGCCATCTTGGTGTGATGATCGGCGGCAATGCGCATGCCGAGTCCGAATTCCGCATTATCCTCAAACAACGAATTCGACCATGCCGGGCCCCGGCCATCCTTGTTCACCGTCCACGGCGTGGCGGGCAAATTGCCGCCATAAATTGAGGAACAACCGGTGGCATTGGCGACCAGCAGGCGTGGCCCGAATAACTGGGTCAGTAAACGCACATAGGGTGTTTCACCGCAGCCGGAACAGGCACCGGAGAATTCGAATAACGGTTCGAGGAACTGGGTGCCGCGCACCGAGGAATAATCAATGGTGGCGCGATCATTGACCGGCAGGTGTTCGAAGAATGCCACATCCTTGCGCCCCTGCTCCAGAATCGGCGCTTTGGCGGTCATATTGATGGCTTTTTTTGTTTTGCCGGGGTCATTCTCATCATAGGCCGGGCAGGCGTTGACGCACATTTCGCAGCCGGTGCAATCTTCCTGATATATCTCCAGCGTATAACGCGTTTCCGGGAATCCGCGCGCCGAAACGGGGGCCGACGGGAATCCTTCCGGCGCACCCTCCAGATGATCTTCATGGTAGAACTTGGCGCGAATCACACTGTGCGGACAGACAAACGAGCAGTT
>CAZKME010000055.1:0-12597 GCA_964553725.1 uncultured Zetaproteobacteria bacterium | reverse complement strand
GATTGCACGGGTTCATACTTTTTTTCATGCTGCATGGATTACACGGGTTCATACTCTTTTTCATGCTGCATGGATTACACGGGTTCATGCTATTGCCAGCAAATGCGGGAGCAGCTGACAACCCCATTGCCAGTAAAATTGCTGCTGCCAGCGTCGTCATGTGTTTCATAGGCTTTCTCCTCTTTTCCCTCAAACGGGTTATTGAGGAGGTGGGTCGGCAATATTTTCGCTTCCTTACACATCAAAGCCCCGAACGCAACGCGTCCGGAGCCAGGTTCATATCAATGCAGACTTAGTCTTCGTGGTGCTTATTCATAGAACACGGATTGCACGGGTTCATGGTGTGTTCCATCTTATCTGTCATGGAACACGGATTATGATCCTTCATGTGTTTTTTCATGGCGCATGGATTGCATGGATTATGCGCCATATCGCCATTCATCGTGCATGGATTGCACGGGTTCATCTGATGGTCTCCGGCAAATGCAGGCGCTGCTGCCAAACTCATAGCCAGCAGAATAGCTGCTGCCAGTGTTGTGATTTGTTTCATAGTCTATCTCCTCTTTCCCGAATCGGGTTATTGAAGTGACTGTGTCGGAACAGCATTTGATTTCTTACAAGACGTTATTTTCAAAACCCGTGAGCAGTACTTTTAACATTCTGTCGATTCACCCTTTGCGGTCTTTGCGGCTTTGCGTGACATCGCTTTTCAAGCTTAAACCTAGATCCTGCAAGTCCTCGCACATACATAGCGCAACCTTTTGATTCATCTGACATATTGAAAAAACACTCATCGCCAATAAGGTGACTACATGTTTTTTCAATACACCATCTAAACCAACATTTTACACTCTGCACGCACGATCACTTGCAGGATCTAGGTTAAAATCAAAACCGTTTCACGCCAAGACGCAAAGACGCCAAGAAAACCTGTTCTTTACTGTCGAAAGCCCTCCAACTGGCTTTTTAATTCTGATAATAGTAATCGTACAGGCGTAACAGCGACTCGGTCAGATTCCATGCCTCGGTATAGGACAAACCACTGTCATCCGGGAAAATAATACGCACATACAATTTCTTGCCGTGTTTTTCCTGCATGCGTGACAGACGCTTGTGCAACACGGTACCGCTGACTGACTGATAATCGCTGTCCGCCGGCCCCTTGAGTTCAATCTGCAGCTTGCCGCCAACCTTGTGATAACGCACCAGCGTCACCACTTTACCCAGAGAGGAACGCGCCGGTCGAATCAAACGGTTATATTTGCTTTCCAGACTGGTATATTCCAGCTCCAGCCTCTTAAGCCGCGCCAACTGCGTATCGCTGCTGCTTTTCAACTGGCCGATTTCCTCTATTTTCATCATATACAGGTGTTGCTGTTCGGCCAGCTTCAATTGATATTGCTGTTGCTGCTCAGCTATTCTCAATTTGAATTGTTGTTGCTGGTCAGTCAGTTCCTGCGCGCGCAGGGCCATCTCGGCGATCAGTTCAGCCTGCTTTTTCTCAACTGCCTGTTTTTCTGACAGCGCCACATCACGGGCCTGAGTGATGGCGGACAAACGTGCGCTTAATTGCATATTGCGCTGCTCGCTGCTGTCCAGTTGCGCCAGGGTGTGGCTGTGCTCCTCACCCAGATTCATCAGCCGCATGCGCAACATGGCCGATTCTTCCTCCAGCCTTTTCAGGCGCATATTGAGTTGCGTATTGATATCGGTGGTGGATCGTGCCTGTGCGGTGGCAGCGCGTTCAGCATCCAGCGATGAACGCAGCTGATGCACCAGATCCATATTTTTCATCAGCAAGGTCAGCATGGCCAACAGGAAAATCAACACAATCACCATCATAATATCGGTAAACGATGGCCAGAAACTATCCTCGCTGTCATGCCCGTCATTCAGGCGCAGGTCGATGAATCCCGATGCCGACATACGCTTATGCTCCCGGCAACCTGAAGCCGTCTTTCAACAGGCCGGATAACTCGCGCACCTGCGTCAACATCTCTTCATGCTGAGCCTGCGCCTGATCCATAGCCTGATGGCGAGCCTGCTCAATTTCCAGACGGACAGATTCGGGGTCAATGGCATCAATTTTATCATGCAGCGATTGCACCAGCAGGTGCGCTTCCCGAACCAGATCCAGCGCATGCTGCGTCACCGCCTCTTCAGTGATTTGGTACAGGGGCAGTAAACGCGTCGCCGTGAGCTCTTCAATATGACCCAGAAAACATGTTTGCATGTTCTGGATGGTGGACAGGAAATAGGCCAGGAACAAATAACAGACAATGGCGGTCATGGTGGTCGACAGCGCCGTGGACATACCGTGGATAACTAGCCCCATGCCGGTTGATGATACAGCCTGTTCAAGCAGACTGGAGGCTCCGAACAGGGCAATAGACAGCGACACTATCGTGCCAAGTACGCCGCATAAAATCAGAATATTGTGAATGAAACGAAGCAGACCGGTACGCGCACTCTCGCGGGCCACCAGTGTGGACGCCAGTGCCTGATGGTGAACAGGCGCACGCTGCACCCGCATATTTTCCAATATCCCCACTCTGAAGGCAATCATCGAGGCAGGAGCAACATCTTGCAGCAATGAACCCTGCTGCTGATCAAGATTGGATATGCAACGGGCCAAGGCCTGTTCCTCGCGATGATAAGTAAATAACAGCAGCAGCGCACGAATCACGCCAAGCAGAAACAAGACAAGGATAAACCCGTTCAATACATAACCGACCGATGTTTGCTGATTGGAGAAATAAATCATCACCAGCGTATCAGAAAAATAAACAGCCAGCCCTGCAGTCAGCAAACTGACCAGTAACATCTGGATCAGAATCGTTCGGCTTTGTCGTAATTCCTTCATGATGGCTGCTCCTTCCGATGCGCGTGGTTAGTTTATATGAACCAGATTGGCAAATGTCGATCATATACTGTCATCAACCCTGCCATCAACCGGTTTGTGCGTCGAACCTTGCCAACTGTCTGATAGCATGCCGGATCATCCGCGTATCATCACGCAAACCTTCTTTTCCCTCACTTGCCAGGCTTGCTTCAATCGCTTCTCCGACAGCTATTCTGGCACGACTACGCCGGTAAAACGGACGCCACAGATGCACATGATCAAACGGCCATACGCCGGATACCCGAAACGGTATCATCGCCGCACCGGTTTCTCGCGCAATCAGTGCTGCTCCGGGCATGATTCGGTGCAAAGGGATCGGCGGATTGGCTGCGCCTTCGGGAAATACGCATAATGCATTGCCTGCTCGCACCAACTCAACAGCCTGCTGCAATGCCTGACGGTTGGCCCCGCCAGGGGTGACCGGAATCGCCCCCACCATATTAAATCCCCAACGCGCATACCACATGGCCTGATAATATTCCCGTGCCATTAAAAATGACAACGGCCTGTTCACTGCAGCTTGAATCAATAGCGGATCCAGGCCGCAAATATGATTGCCGACCAGAATCAGCGGCCCGTCCGGCAGTATCACCTCCTGATCGGACAAACGATGCCAGTTCCGGCAAAATAATCGATTTACACCCCGCAACAGAATATTGGCACCGCTGCTTCCCTGCTTGTTTCCCATGCTTGCATGATTGCCGTTTCACCAGTTTATTTCAACCCATTGTATTCAGACCTATATCCTGCATGACGCACAATATTAACGATGTTATGGTTCGTGGTTCAATCCATATTGAGGTGATCACCCATGTCAGGACATAATAAATGGTCCAGTATCAAACACAAAAAAGCGGCCACCGATGCCAAACGCGGCAAAATTTTTACCCGCTACATTCGTGAAATCACCATTGCCGCCCGAGGCGGTGATGATCCTGACGCCAATCCGCGCCTGCGTGCTGCCATCACTGCGGCCAAAGGCGTCAATATGCCCAAGGACAATATCGAACGCGCCGTTAAACGCGGCGCTGGAGGCGATGACGGGGCCAATATTGATGAGATTCGCTACGAGGGTTATGGCCAGGGCGGCGTGGCCATTCTGGTCGATTGCATGACAGATAATCGCAACAGAACCGTATCCGATGTGCGTTCCGCTTTTAACAAGGGCGGCGGCAATATGGGGGAGTCCGGCTGTGTGAACTGGATGTTCCACCAGAAAGGCCAGTTCATCTTCGACCGCGAACAGGCTGATGAAGACCAATTGATGGATATTGCTTTGGAAGCCGGTGCCGAAGATGTGGTCGATAGTCCTGAAGGTGGTTGCATTGAAGTGACCTGTGGCATGGCCGAATTCGGCGATGTACAACAAGCCATTGAGGCCGCAGCGCTGGAACCTCAAATCGGTGAAATCACCTGGATACCGGAAAATACCATCGAAGTGGAAGGCGAAGCAGCTGAAAAATTACTGGCCCTGATTGAACGGCTGGAAGATCTCGATGATGTACAGAATGTCTATGCCAATTACGATATTTCCGATGCCGAAATGGAACGCATCAACGGCTAAGACCAACAATCAAAATATTTAACCACGGAGGACACAGAGAGCACAGAGTTAAAACCAAAAAAATCGTAATGGTTTTGAATTTCTCTGTGCTCTCTGTGTCCTCTGTGGTGAGTGCCTTTGTTATTACTCTGGGTGATAAAAGACGAGGGAAAATAAATGCGAATACTTGGCGTTGATCCCGGCTCACAAAAAACCGGCGTAGGTATTATAGATGTGCAGGGCAATCATTTGAAACATGTGCACCATGCCCTGATTCGCACCGGCAAGGGTGATTTTGATGAACGTCTGTCCATCCTGTTTGCAGGATTATCGAAAATCATCACCGCATTCAAGCCGGACACTGCCGCCATGGAAGATGTATTCGTCTCCAAAAATGCCGGTTCCGCGTTGAAACTCGGGCAGGCGCGCGGCGCACTAATTGCCGCCTGCGGCGCTCACGGCCTGCGTGTTGCGCCCTACTCCCCCACCAAAGTCAAACAATCCGTGGTCGGTTTTGGCCGCGCCGAGAAAGATCAGGTCGGCCATATGGTGCGTATGCTGCTGCATCCGCCGGAACCTGTGCCTGAAGATGCCGCCGACGCGCTTGCCGTAGCCATCTGCCATGCGCATCATAGCCCCATGCAAAAAATAGCGAACCGCAATCAGGCAAACAAAACATGATCGGCTGGTTATCCGGCACGATTCGGGACATTGATCCGGCAGGTATCGTTCTGCTGGAAACTGGCGGCGTGGGTTATGAAATCACCATGAGCCTGCAAACGCTGGTAAAACTCAAACAGGGAGCCAGGGCCGAGCTCTCCATCCACACCCATGTGCGCGAAGATCAGATTACCCTGTTCGGTTTTGGCAATGGGGCTGAGCGCAGCATGTTCCGCAAGTTGACCACCGTATCCGGCATTGGTGCGCGCATGGCGCTGAATCTGATGAGCGGTATGTCCACCGATGAATTTATCACTGCCATTGAAAATGCCGATGATCTGGCCATCGCCCGCACCCCCGGCATCGGCAAAAAAACCGCCCAGCGCCTGATTCTCGAATTGCAGGGTAAACTGGGCGCTGCATCCGGCAGCAGCTGCCCGCTACAGGCCAATCATTTAACCGAGGTGCGTTCGGCCCTGACCAATCTGGGTTATAGACCGGCCCAGCTCGATGCGGCCTTGAAGAAAATAGAACCGGCTGATTTTGAAACCATGTTCCGGGCCGCGCTGAAGGCGCTGGGATAATGAAAGTAACTAGCCCTGCCCTTTACCCACAAATCACAGCCCGCTTCCAGCGAAATCAAAGGCGAACCGCGAATGAACGCGAATAGACGCGAATGAGTGTCAAAAGCGACAGGCTTGTTTATGTATGAAACTTTGTATGGGGAGATTTTGATGTTGATTTTTATTCGTGTGAATTCGCGTCTATTCGCGGTTCGTATTTGACTTTGATTTGTATTCCAGGGTTTTTGCAAAAACGGGCGTAGCCACGAATAATGCGGGTTAAGATTTTAATCAGTGTTAATCTGTGAAATCAGTGGCTGGTTTGTTAGGTTTTCCAATTTGGTTTAGGAGAGGATACTGAGTAATCACATGGAAACAGGGTTCAATAGTAGCAGCGATGCAGAGCGCCTGATTGATGGCGTTTCCACAGTGAGCGATAACTGGGATTCAGCCTTGCGCCCCAAAAGCCTGGATGAATATATCGGCCAGGAAAAAATCCGCGCCAATCTGAAAATTTATATTCAGGCCGCCCGTGGCCGCAATGAATCGCTGGATCATGTATTGCTCTACGGCCCGCCGGGATTGGGTAAAACCACGCTGGCCAACATCATCGCCACCGAAATGGGTGTCAATATGCGCAGCACGTCCGGGCCGGTGATTGAGCGACCCGGTGACCTGGCTGCCATGCTGACCAATATCGAGGAAGGCGATGTATTGTTCATCGATGAAATTCATCGCCTAAGCCCGCAGGTGGAAGAAATCCTGTATCCGGCCATGGAAGATTTTCAGCTCGATCTCGTCATTGGTCAGGGCCCCGCCGCCCGCTCGATTAAAATGGATATCCCGAGATTCACCCTGATTGGTGCCACCACGCGAGCCGGATTGTTGACCAATCCGCTACGCGACCGATTCGGCATCATTGAACGACTGGAATTTTATTCGCATACTGAACTGACCACGATTGTCAGCCGCTCGGCACGTTTGCTCAATATTGAAACCGCCGATACCGGCGCAATGGAAATCGCCCGCCGCTCACGCGGCACGCCGCGCATTGCTAATCGTTTATTGCGCCGGGTGCGCGATTTCGCTGAAGTCGATCATGATGGAGCTATCACCCAGAGCGTCGCCGATTCATCGCTGCAACGACTTGAAGTCGATCATCTCGGGCTCGATCATCAGGATCGAAAATTACTGGCCGTGATTATTGATAAATACAACGGCGGCCCGGTTGGGCTGGATACGCTGGCCGCCTCGATTTCTGAAGAGCGTGACACCATTGAAGATGTGTTAGAGCCGTATTTGATGCAGGAGGGTTTAATCGCCCGCACCCCGCGTGGTCGTACCGCCACGCCGCTGGCCTATGCCCATCTCAAGCGCCAGCTGCCGGGCAACGACAGGCAGGAGTCGTTATTATGACTAAATTTTCCGCATTTATGGATATTCGCGTTTATTATGAAGACACCGACCACGGTGGCGTGGTGTATTACGCCAATTATCTGAAATTTATGGAACGCGCCCGTTCGGAATTTCTGCGTGCGGCGGGTCTGGAGTTGGATATGATCGAGCGGGATTTCGGCGTATTGTTTGCCGTCACCGAAACCCATATCCACTATCACGCCCCTGCCCTGTTCAATGATGTGCTCAGCGTGGAGAGTTGCATCACCCGGCTGCACGGCGCACGCATCAGCTTCAAACAATCCATATTCAGAAAACAGGGTCACAAATTATTGACCGAAGCGGATATCCACCTGGCCTGCATTAGCCGGAATGGCAAAGTCAGCAGAATTCCGGCATCGGTCAGAAGCATACTTAAACAGGAGATTTCATGAGTCAGGATCTGTCCATCCTCACCCTTATTTTACATGCAGGCATCATTGTACAGAGCGTGCTGGTGTTACTGATATTCTTGTCGCTGATGAGTTGGGCGGTTATTTTCAACAAATGGCGTTTTTATCGCAAGGCGCGGCGGGAAGCTGAAGCCTTTTCTCAAGCCTTCTGGAGCGGTTCGGATATGGATACGATACTGGCCGGTATTCCCCAGCAATATCCCGATTCACCGCTGCCCAATATTTTTCAGGCTGGCTACCGCGAATTTATGCGAACCCGCCGTGAGTCCACCCAGGATCAGAGCAGCAAGATTATTGCGGCCAATGGAATTGACGGCGTACGCAGATCGCTCGATGCCGCCTTTTCCAGAGAAATGGAGAAGCTTTCCCGCCATCTTTCCTTTCTGGCCACGGTCGGCTCCACCTCACCATTTATCGGTCTGTTCGGCACGGTATGGGGCATCGTCAATGCGTTTCAGGGTATCGCGCTATCCAAAAACACATCATTGATAGCAGTCGCCCCCGGCATTGCCGAAGCATTGGTAGCGACTGCATTCGGTCTGATTGCCGCCATCCCTGCCGTGGTGGCGTATAATAAATTCTCGGCTGATCTCAAACGCACCGGTGCCAATATGGAACAGTTCGGTGCCGAATTTCTCAACATTATCGCCCGTCACATCAAGGAGTAGCTGTTATGTGGGCAGGACAAAGTAAATGGGGCAATAAAGACCTCGAACCCATGGGTGAAATCAATGTCACGCCGCTGGTCGATGTGATGCTGGTGCTGCTGATCATTTTTATGGTCACCGCGCCGTTGCTTACGCAGGGCGTTAATATTGATTTGCCGGAAGCCGATTCCCCTGCCCTGCAACAAAATATTGAACCGCTGGTAATCACCGTTCGTGCTAATGGTAAAATTTATATGCAAAAACACAGCATAAATATCAAACAGTTAGCGCCTCGTATTAAAGCGATGCGAAAGGCTAAGGCCAATCTTCCCGTGTTTATACGCGGTGATGCAAAAACACCGTATGGACGTATCGCTGAAGTATTGGCGTTGCTGGAAAGTGCAAATATCAAGAAGGTCGGTCTTGTCACAGAGCCACGCCGTTAAACGCCTTCGCAGTCCCGTTCATGTTTCCAACGCAGATCTGAAGTCGCTGGATCTGCTCTTTGCGCTGCTGCTTCACATACTGATTTTTACTGTCATCGGCGCAGTAGCCTACTGGCAGCAACAGCACCGGCCCGATCCATTGAAACGCATTGAAGTGATGATGATCTCTGCCCAGCAACTGGCCAAACTGGAACAGCAGTCTCACCGCAAAGCCAAACCGGTGAAGCACAAACAGGCCAAAGCCAAGCCGAAACCCAAGGTAAAAGCCAAGCCCAAAATAAAAAAACCTGCGGTAAAACCAAAACCCAAACCTGCGCCAAAACCGGCCCATACCGCCAAACCCAAGGCGGTAAAAAAAGCTGTGGTGAAAAAGAAAACGGCAGCCAAAGTTGAAGATAACTTTGATCCGTTCGCACCGCTGGCTTCCACCACGGACAGAGCCGCTTCCACCAGAAAAGCCAGCACATCGCGTCCGGAATTAGCTAATCTGATGGGCAAACAATTAAGCAGCAGCGAGAAAGAACGCTATATCGCCCTGATGCAAGCAGCAGTTCTGGAGCACTGGAAATTGGCAGTGAGTTCGGCCAAGTTCACCGATCCACTGGTTGAAATGCGCTTATTACCGAGTGGCGCTGTTGCCTCGGTGAGAATTCTCGAAAGCTCGGGTAATGAGGCGCTGGATGCATCTCTGATTCGTGCCATCAAAGCCGCCGACCCGTTTGAATTGCCGCGTCAACAATTTGAATTTTTCCGCATCAATCGCATTCGCTTCCACCCGCTCAAGTAAGGTAATCCTAGAAACCTCAGTTGGGAGTGCGTGCAGGGTGTAATATATTGATTTGAAGAGCGTAACGGGAAAAATCGCCGTCACCTCATTGGTGATAAGAATTTTTCCCGTTTAGCAAAGCGAATTAAGAGTTTGCGCCATGTGGGTGCTTCCAACTGAGGTTTCTAGGATAATAGCTCTTCAACCACATCAACGACTCCGATAGCGGGTTGATTATGTCCCAGAAGCGCTCGTAATTGGGCGCATTCGCGGCGTTGCTGTTGTGCGACCGGATCATTGCGTAACAATGGCACAAGCTCGTCAACAATATGATTCACCGTACACGCTTCCTGAATCAGCTCCGGCATCACCGGCCTGTCGCCCAGAATAATATTGGCCAGACCACCACAACGCAGTTTTATCAAGCGTCTGGCAAAAAATGCCATCAGCGCTGAACCTTTGTAGACCAACACAGTCGGCGCTCCCCATAAAGCCAGTTCCAGCGTGGCAGTGCCGGAGACTGCTACAGCTGCATCGGCTCGCAAGGCATAACCATCATCTGTTCGGTGAATCGCCTTGGCGCCCAATTGCCACAACGGCGTCAACGCACCCACATCAACGCCGGGTGCGACAGGTACGACACATGCTGTTTCAGGCATCTGCTTCCGTATCTGTTTCAGCGCTTCGACAAGAATCGGGATATGGATTTTCAGTTCCTGCGGACGACTGCCCGGTAACAGCGCCAGCAAAGGGCAATGTTCATCCAGTTCAAGGCGCTGCATGAGTTCCGCCCGGCTCCAGCCCTGCGCGCAGCTTACCGCACTCGGATTACCGACATAGCTTGCGTGAGCAATGCCGTGTTTGTGGAACCATTCCACTTCAAAAGGCAGAATACAGGCCAGTCGATCCTGAGATTTTTTTAATTTGGCAACGCGCCAGGCACCCCATGCCCATAGCTTGGGGGCAATAAAATGCACCACGGGGATACCGAGTTGTCTGAGTTTGCGGCCCAGACGCATATGAAAACTGGAGAAATCAACCAGTATGGCCACTTCGGGTTTGTGCGCTGCACACCAGTCGAGCACAGAGCGTTCAATGCGCCGGATTCTGGACAGAGAGCGAATGACATCGGTGATGCCCATGACATTCAATTCATGCATATGATGCAACGGGACGCAACCCTCTTGCTGCATCTGATCGCCGGCAATGCCGGCGATTTCATGATCCGGATATCGATGTTTCAATTCAGCGACCACGGTCGCTGCGTGCATATCACCCGAGGTCTCACCGGCACTGATAAAAAAATGACGCATCACAACCCTGATGCGTTCGGGGAATTACTGGGCTGATGCACCATAAACCGAGATGGCATACTGCTCAGCCAGTTGCAGGAAACGCTGCCGTTCAATGATCAAGGTCAACCCCGCTTCAATCACCAGCAACGTACAACCCGAAGCATGCATCACTTCCAGCGTATCGGGGCCGACTGCCGGCACATCAAAGCGCAAATCCTGATTGGGTTTGGCCACTTTAACGACAGCAGATTTGCCACTGCCCAATTCGCCGCCACGTTTAATGGCCTCATCAGTGCCTTCAATAGCTTCCACCGCCAGCACAGCCTGATCCTGCACAATAACCGTCTGTCCAATGTCGAGACCGGCAATGCCTTTGGCCTGCTCAAAGCCAAATACAATGTCAGCGTTTCTTTTTTTGGCCACAGGCCCGGCCAGATGGCCGGCTGCGGCCAGCATCTCGCCGACGTATAGAGTTTGGTCGATCAGCGTCAAACCGGCCTCGGACAGCAGGTCGGCAATGGTATTCAGAATCGAATCATCACGGCGATCTTTCAAACGCATCAAGCCTTTCATGGCGGTCAAATCGGGGCGAAAATTACGGAACAAATGAAGCTTTCGGACTTTTCCGGCCATCACCACCTGCTCAACACCGGCTCTTTTGAATGCCTTGATCATGCCGCCGATCTGGCCGACATGCAGCCAGCATGTTGAGGCAGTTACATTTTCAATTTCGGGGAATGTTTCTTCACGAGCAGCCACCACATGGACTTCCTTGCCCTGCGCCTGCAATGCGGCAGCCAGTTCCAGCGGAAAATGACCATAGCCGGCAATTAAACCAATTTTATGCAACGATGATCAACTATTCGGAAGCACGGCTATGCATCATTAGGCCGCGTTTTGCCGAACGGATAAATGCTATCATGTGGTGAGCATCTTCATCATCTTTCGATAGCAGTGATTCGGCTTCAAGCAGCCGTTCTTCACGTTTGCCGCTGTCCTGCAACAACAAACGGTATACTTCTTTGAGTCGTCCCACCTGTTGCAGAGAAAAACCACTCCGTTTAAGACCAATGATATTCAACCCGCTAAGTCCGGCGCGATAGCCGCCAGCCAGCAAGGTGAACGGCGTCACATCCTTGGTGACGCCGGACATGCCGCCAATCATGCTCAGCCGGCCGATGCGCACAAACTGCTGAATCGCCGTCAAACCGCCAATAATAGCGCCATCATCCACTTCGACATGACCCGCCAACGTGGCGCAGTTGGCCAGCACGATGCCATTGCCAAGCATGCAATCATGGGCAATATGGGCATAGGCCATCAACATATTATTGTTACCGATACGGGTCACCATGCCACCGCCTTCGGTGCCTGCATTAATGGTTACGTTTTCACGAATCTGGTTGTTGTCGCCGATGATCACTTCAGATGCTTCGCCGTGGTATTTCAAATCCTGAGGAATCTGACCAATGGCAGAAAACGGAAATATCCGGTTACCGCTACCCATGCGGGTATGACCGCTAATCACCACATGCGACATCAACTCACAACCATCGCCTATGCTGACATCAGCGCCTACCACACAATAGGGACCGATCTGCACATCTGAACCGAGCCGTGCGCCATCCTCAATGATTGCCGTGGGATGAATCATGGTCGTCATGCCTCGTCCTGAGGCACCAGCGTTGCCATCAGCGTACCCTCACATACCAGCACGCCATCAACAAACGCCTCACCGCGCAGCTTCCACATCGGCCCACGCCGGCGCAAACAGGTTAATTCAAAAATCACCTGATCACCCGGCCGCACCGGCTTACGGAAACGCACCCCGTCGATACCGGTAAAATAGACCAGATATTCCCGATCATCCTCAACCGACTGAAAGGCCAGCATACCACC
This sequence comes from uncultured Zetaproteobacteria bacterium, assembly GCA_964553725.1. Taxonomy (GTDB): domain Bacteria; phylum Pseudomonadota; class Zetaproteobacteria; order Mariprofundales; family Mariprofundaceae; genus Mariprofundus. The sequence continues at coordinate 29 of CAZKME010000055.1, read as the reverse complement.
GGCCTGGGCCATGGCTTCGACCAGCAGCA
>CAZKME010000054.1:10843-12631 GCA_964553725.1 uncultured Zetaproteobacteria bacterium | reverse complement strand
GCATATGCCTGCCCATAGCCCATCTTCGCCGCAGGAATGGTATTCTTGCGGCTGGATTTTAATTGACGGCGATGGCTGTCGCCCTTAAGTTGCTCGAATGTTGAAAATCAATCGTGATCAACTGGTCAAAACCGCTGTGCAGGGGTCTGTGTCCCCGGCCAATCAGTGGGCACCGTTCGAGGTGGGTTCATCTGGCGAAATATTCGCGTGGCCTTCGACCGGCGGTATTACCTACAATGTTAAAATCGGCGATTCGGTGTTCGGCTGGGCCGGTGAACATATTGAGCCGGGCGTCTCGTCAACCATGACCCACAAAAACCGTAAAGCCGAAGCCGGTTACCAGTTTCTGGCCTGCTGCGGCAATGAGGCGGTGGTGATTTCCGGCGCAGCCAAAGGTGAAAAGGGAACCGTGCTCGGCCATCACGGCGGTGTGGATCACCTGATGCTGGATTTTTCCGATGCGATTCTCGATAAGCTGACCTGTGATGATAAATTCCTGATTCGTGGTTTCGGGCAAGGCTTGAAACTTGTCGATCATCCCGACGTGTTTATTTACAGCCTCGATCCAGATGTGCTCCAGGCTTGGGGATTAAAAGAACGCGACGACGGTAAAATCGAAGTGCCGGTGCACGTGATTGTGCCCGGCCACGCCATGGGTTCCGGCATCGGTTCGTTATCGGTGACGACGGGTGATTACGATATTCTTTGCCATGACCCGAGCGTGGTTGATGAATATGGCCTGGATCGTCTGCGCTTTGGTGATTTTGTGGCCGTGCTGGATCATGACAATCGTTACGGGCGCACCTATCGCAAGGGCGCGATGACCATCGGCGTGGTGATTCATTCCGATTCACCGCTGGCCGGGCACGGGCCGGGCATGATGACTCTGATGAGCGCCTGCGATGAAAAGCTGGTGCCTGTGATCAGTGAGGATGCCAATCTCGGGGTGATTAAAAATATCGGGCGCTTTGCCTGAGGTCTCGCAAATCATGCGCGTAGCATGTATCCAGATGTGTTCCGGCGCTGATCGGGATGTGAATCTTGTAACAGCAGCAGACTTGCTGACCCAGGCGTCGCAACAGGGCGCTGAACTGGCGCTGCTGCCGGAGAATTTCAGTTTCATGGGCGGTAGCGAGGCAGAGAAAAAACAGATCGCCGAAGACCAGTCCGATTCTGCAACACTCCGTTTTCTATCCGAACAGGCGGTGCTGCATCAGATGTCCATTATTGGCGGTTCGCTGCTGTTGCGGGGGCGCAACGGGCACCTGCGCAATACCTGCCCTGTCTTTGATGCCACTGGTCGCCAGCTTGCTGCGTACGACAAAATCCACCTGTTCGATATGGATTATCAGGGGGAGGTTTATCGCGAATCATCGCTGATTGAAGCGGGTGAACGTCCGACAGTTATTCAAGCAGGCGGGTTCAGCTTCGGTTTGAGCATTTGCTACGATCTGCGTTTCCCCGAGCTTTATCGCGCTTATGCAAATGACGGCTGCGATGTATTGTGCAATGTGGCCGCTTTTACGGCTACAACCGGTCGCGCCCACTGGCAGACATTACTCAAGGCCAGAGCGATTGAAAATCAGGCGTATATGCTGGCCGCAGCACAATGTGGAACACATCCGGACGGGCGGGAAACATGGGGGCACAGTATGATCATTGATCCGTGGGGTGAGGTGCAGAGCAAGCTCTCCAAAGGGGAGGGCGTCGTCGTGGCTGAATTATCGAAAGAGCGTGTGAGTTTTGTCCGACATTCACTTCCATCCCTACAGCATCAAAGAATATAAA
>CAZKME010000054.1:0-10743 GCA_964553725.1 uncultured Zetaproteobacteria bacterium | reverse complement strand
TTTCTCTAAACCCTTACAAATAAAGGCCTTGTATCCCCTATCCACAGAAGCTGTGGATAACATGGTGGATAAAAACCCGTCATGTCATATTTGTTATATCAAAAAGACCGGCTCATTTGTGATGCCTAAAATATAAGCTATTATAAAAAATACTTTTATAACAATGGGTTATATGGAAAAACCAAGGTAAATTTGAGTTAAATGGCGTAAGTCTTAATAAAACTTAATCTGTAAATATCTGCGGTGGATAAATGCAGTAATTACAGTGCTTTCAACTGTCTGATGGCTTCATATGTGACAATTGAACATGCTGACGAGAGGTTCAGGGAACGCACCGGCGCATCGTTGCGCATCGGGATTGTAAGCGCTTTTAGATCGGCAAGGATATCAGGACTCAGGCCCCGTGTTTCCGGCCCGAATACCAATACGTCGCCAGGTCTGAATGTTGCGTCCCAATAGCTGGTTTTAACCTTGGAACTCAGGCCATACCAGTTGCTGCTTTTACCGATGGACTGTTGTACATCACGCCAGCTTTCATGTTGCTGCACATCCAGATATTGCCAGTAATCCAGCCCGGCGCGCTTGAGTTGCTTATCGGTAATCTCAAAACCGAGCGGATGCACCAGATGCAATTTGCATCCTGTACAGGCGCACAGCCGGGCGATGTTACCTGTGTTAGGCGGTATTTCCGGTTCGACGAGTACAATATGTAGAGATGAGGTCATTTGCCTGGGTGAACAAAAAAAGGCAGGGGAGCGCCCTGCCTTTTGAAGCCTGTCACCGAACAATCAGTCCAGATGTTCGTCGATGAATTCGGTGAGTTTGGCTTTGTTGACTGCGCCAACCTTGGTACCCTGTACATTGCCGCCGTTGAACAGCATCAGGGTCGGGATGCCGCGCACGCCGTATTTACCCGGTGTGTTGGGATTATCGTCGATATTGATTTTGGCGATGGTGACCTGCCCTTGCTTCTCGCCTGCCACTTCGTCCAGAATCGGCGCGATTTGTTTGCACGGGCCACACCACGGAGCCCAGAAATCGACAACGACGGGGCCGGAAGCTTTCAAAACATCGGCATCAAAGCTTTCGTCGCTAACGTGAATAATTAAATCTGAAGACATATCGTTTCCTCGTGTGTGAGTGGAATACACGAAACGTTAGTCCGGGGGGGTAAAAGCGTCAACCATGTCAAAGCAATTGTCTTTACACAGGATCATCCATGAACGGATCAATCAAGCCGATGGTTTTATCGGTTTTGATCAATTTATGCAGGCCGCCTTATATGAACCGGAGCTGGGTTATTATGAAACCAAAACCGTATTTGGCGAGAAAGGGGATTTTGTCACCGCATCCGAACTGGGGCCGTGGTCAGCGCTGGCCATGGCCGATCTGGTGTTTGACGCATGGCAACAGATGGGCGAGCCGGGCAACTGGACATTGATTGAGCAGGGCTCCGGTTCCGGTCAGCAACTGGCCTCATTGCTGGATATTCTTGCCCAGTTTTCTATGCAACAAGCCAACAAGGTGATTTCAGTCGAGCATTGCGCGCAGCTCAGAGTTCGGCAGAGCGGCTTGTTTAACGAGCGCGAACTATCTGTTCAGATTGTGTCATCGCTGCAAGAACTGACCTGCATGGAACACGTTGTCTACTACAGTAACGAGTTGCCTGATGCCTTTCCTGTTTCCTGTTTTCATTATCAGAACAGTGTATTTTATGAGCGCGGCGTTGGTTTTAGTGGTGATGCGTTTTGCTGGCTTGATGCGAAGGAGCCGTTGCAACTGCCGCCCGACATCGCACCCGAACTGATTGCGGCCTGGCCTGATGATTATATCTCCGAATGGAATCCATCTCTGGCTGACTGGCAACAACAACTTGGCCGGATTATTCAAAGCGGCTTTGTATTTACTGTCGATTACGGTTATTCGCAGCAGGAGTATTACAGGCAGGCGCGGATTGAGGGTTCATTGCTGGCCCATGTCGGCCAAACAGCATCCGAGGATGTTTTATCCGATCCCGGTAGCCGCGATATTACCGCGCATGTCGATTTTACGGCGCTGGTTCAGGCTGGTCGCAATGCCGGTCTGGCACCGTTATTGTGGATGTCCCAGGGCGGCTGGCTGGCGCAATCGCCATCGGTGCAATCGCTGATTCAGTCTTTGGCGGCACAGAATGATAAAGTCAGCATGCATCTGCTGGCCCATGTGAAACGCATGTTGATGCCGTTCGGCATGGGGGAAGTGTTCAAACTGCTGGTGCAATCAAAGGGGATAAAAGCCGCGAAACCGGCTTATCTCAAGCAGTTCGATCACCTCGAAACGCTGTAAATTTCAATCTACCCTGCATTATTCATGAATCGCCGTGATGATTGCGCCGGGCCTTTGTTTGCAACAGATTCCGAGGAAAGAGTCCGTAGCCATGCATACGGACGACTGACGAGGGATTCGGTGCGGACAAAGGAACAAGCAAGGGCGCAGCAGCATTTATGAATAATGCAGGCTACAAGGTCGGTTTCTGAAATGGTTACAGGAAAGACAGAAAAGATATTGCCAGGTGGTGAATCTTTGGTGCGGGTGGGTGATACATCTGTGCTGGTTGCCAATGCTGTGCCCGGTGATGTGGTGCGGCTACAGGTGCAGCCCAGGCGGCGTGGCGTATTGCGCGGTGATATTGTTGAAGTGATTGAGGCGTCGGCGAAACGTGTGAGTCCTCCCTGTCCGGTGGCCGGTGCGTGTGGCGGCTGCGCTTTGCAGTTTATCTCTCATGAAGATCAGGCCGCCGTGAAATCAGGCTGGGTATCAGGTGCATTCAAACCGCTGACGGATACTGACACGGCTTGGTTAGCTGCTTGTTCAAGCGCTAGCCGTTATCGTCGTCGGGTGCGTTGGTTTGTCGGAACGGAGCAGAAAAAACAGTTTCTTGGTTTTTATGCTCCGGTCAGCCACAGGGTTATTCGGCACGCTGGCTGCATGGTGATTACGCCGGCCCTGAATGCGCTCAGGCAATGGGTTGAAACGCATGTGCCGTTGTCGGATATCAATAGCGTTCAGGCCATACAATTGAGCGATGGCATCCATATCGTGCTGGAAACCGATAGCTGCCCGGCAAATATTCAGTTCGATCAAATGGAGGAACTGCCATTGCAATGGTGGTGGCGTGATTCGCAGCGCATTACACGACCCTTGCAGAAACCGGTACAATCTTTTCACGATCTGTTGCCTGCCGGACAAGGTGATATTTCGTTGATGATCGGGCCGGATGATTTTGTGCAGGGGGAGGCCCGGGGCAATCGGGAACTGATCGCACAAATTCAGGCATGGGCTGGCTCAGTCAGTAGAATCGCCGACCTGTTTTGCGGTATTGGCAATCTGTCGTTACCGCTGGCTGCGGCAACCGGTGCTGATGTATTTGGTGCGGAACTCAATGCAGCCAGCGTGCGGGCGGCGGCGCACAATGCAAAAACGCTCGCTGTTTCAGCACAATTTGTGGTGGCGAATCTGTTCGAAGATTTTGATAAAGAACCGTATATCGGCGCGGATGTGCTGATTCTCGATCCGCCGCGCCGAGGTGCCAAACGCCTGTGCAATCAGATGTCGCAGTTGTTGCCGAAAAAAATTATCATGATCTCCTGTGATACTGCGGCAGGTGCGCGTGACGGAGCTCTGTTGCAACAGCATGGTTATCGACTCAAGGCCTTGCGGGCGCTCGATTTGTTTCCGGGCGCAGGGCATGTGGAAACGATGAGTTTATGGGGAATGTCCAGATAAACAGAGCGTCAAAAGCATTTACCACTGAGAGCACCGGGGAAAAGCAATAATGAAGGGAATATTCGTAAGAAGCATCGTGGTAGTAACGCTGTTTTTATTACTGTTTGGCTGTCAGGCTAAACAGCAGGAAGCAGGTCTGTTGCGTGTCGGCATGGCACAGATGCCGATTACACTTGATCCCCGTTTTGCCACCGATGCCGCTTCGACGCGGGTGCAGGAATTCATTCATTGCGGCCTGATTAAACTGGATGACCATTTCAATATACAAGGCGATGTGGCCGAGCGCTGGGAGCAGCCTAAGCCTCTACTCTGGCGCTTTTATCTTAAATCCGGCATCCGTTTTTCCAACGGAGCGGCGCTGACGGCGAACGACGTCGCCGCTACCCTCAATGCGGTGCTGGATGTGAAACTGGCCAGTCCGTTAAAAGCCAGCTTTGCCGCCATTGCTTCGGTGCAGGCGGAGGGTGAGCGGGTGCTTATCATTCATCTTAAAAAAGCGGATGCATCGCTGCTGACGCGTTTGAATCTGGGAATTTTACCGGCAAGACTGGCGCATGCCGCGCATCAGGCGCGCCAGAGCATTGGCTGTGGGCCGTTTAAGTTCAGGTCATGGACAGAAAGCGCGTTGACCCTTGAGCGGGTGGATCGCTCAACAGCTCGTGCGACCCGTGTGGATGCAATTCGCTTTTCCAGTGTGAAAGACCCGGTCACCCGTATTCTGAAACTGACACGCGGTGAACTGGATTTTGTGCAGAATGATTTACCGCCGCATTTGCTTTCCTATATCAAGGAACAACCGCAACTGACGATGCAAACCCGCCCCTCGACCACGTTTGCCTATATCGGCCTGAATTTGCAGGACGAGATTCTGAAGGATGTGCGCGTGCGTTGGGCGCTGGCGCTGGCGCTGGATCGAAAGAAACTGAAAAAAGCGCTGTTTGCCGATTTGCCGGAACTGGCCGAAACAGTATTGACGCCCGATCACTGGGCATCTTCCCATTTGCCGGCGATACCGTTTGATTTGCACGGGTCTGAAAAATTACTGGATGAAGCAGGTTTTCCGCGTGGCAAGGACGGGATTCGTTTCAGCATCAACTACCGAACCAGCACCGACCCGACCCGCTTAAGGCTCACAACAGCTATTGCGGCCATGTGGGAGAAGGTGGGCGTCAAGGTGTCGATTGAGTCGCTGGAGTGGGGCGGCTTTTACGCCCGCATCAAACGCGGTGATTTTCAGGTTTTTTCGCTGGCCTGGGTGGGCATTGCCGATCCGGATATTTATCGCTGGATTCTGCATTCTTCCATGTGGCCGCCAAAAGGCGCCAATCGGGGCCGGTATAGTAACCGGCAAGTGGATTTGTGGCTTGATGTGGCTGCATCGGAAAACAGCCAGACGGAGCGCAAAAAATGGTATGCCAAAGTGCAACGGCAGATGTTCGATGATATGGTGTATATCCCGCTCTGGTACGATCCGGTGATTGCCGTTTCCGGCCCGCGTATTACAGGCTTCACACCGAAACCCGATGGCAGTCTGCTGGGCCTGATGTCGGCCACCTTCACAAAAGAATAACAGGCCAGGCCACGGCAGTTCTGGCAGGGCAATCGCATTAAAAAGTGCTTTATCCTTTGCTTATACCCTCAAGCCACTGTCATTTCCGAAGGTTTCATCGGAAATCTACGATTGCAAGTGGATCCCCGACACAAACATTCGGGGATGACATATTATGGAAAGGCTGAAAGCACAGTAAAAATCAGGATATTTTAATGCGATTGCCCTGGCTGTTCTGGTTTGATTTCGTATTTTTGCTCTGACTGCTGCTAAGATTCGGGCATGTCTGAAAGTCCTGAATCCATCATCTCCAACATTGTCGCTGAGTTGTCGCCTCTGCAAGGCGTGCGCGTGATTGCCGCCATGAGCGGCGGCGTCGATTCATCAGTGATGGCGGTGCTGCTCAAAGAGGCAGGCCTCGATGTGGTCGGCGTGTTTCTCAATGTCTGGGATTATTCGCGCGAAGAGGTGAATGCGCACGGCTCATGTTGCTCGCTGGAGGATTCCTATGATGCGCGCCGTGTGGCGGATGCGATAGGCATCCCATTTTATGCCATGGATATGCGCGAAGAATTCCGGCGCGATGTGATTGACCCGTTTATTGCCGATTACGAATCCGGGCGCACGCCCAATCCATGCGAGCGCTGCAATCGCTTTGTAAAATTCGGCGCGCTGCTTGATGCCGCCGATCAACTGGAAGCAAGATATGTGGCAACCGGACACTATGTGCAACGCCGCGATGCAGCCGATGGTATCCACCTGTTCAAGGGCAATGATAACAAAAAAGATCAGAGCTATTTTTTGGCTACGACCAGCCGCAAACAGGCAAAACGGATTCTGTTCCCGGTTGGCGGATTGGAAAAAGATGATACGCGCAAACTGGCCCGCCACTTCAAGCTGGCGACTGCGGAAAAACATGAAAGTCAGGATATTTGTTTTATTCCGACCGGTGATCGTATCGCATTTCTCAAACGCGAAGGTGCCACGACGGGTTTCATGGCGGGCGATATTGTCGATACAGCCGGGAACTTTCTCGGCAAGCATCAGGGCATTGCCCATTTTACGCTCGGCCAGCGCAAGGGTTTGGGTCTTCCGAATGGCCCATGGCATGTTGTGGCGCTGGATGGCGCTATTGCCCGCGTCGTCGTGGCGCACCCGGAAGATGCGCTGATTTCCGAAGTAGCCGTGGAGGATATGGTGTGGATTCGCCAGCCGATTGAAGGTGAGTTGGTGACTGCCAAAGTACGCTACCAGATGCAACCGGCAGCGTGCAGGCTTCAGATGCATAACGGGAACATTCATTTGACGTTCGACAAACCGCAAAAGCCGACCGCGCCGGGACAGGTCGCGGCCTTTTATGCCAGTAACGAATTATTGGGCGGAGGTATTGTCAGCAAGGCCCGTTAATGCCAAGGTAAAATCATTCCTTGAGCCAATTGCAAAACTTGTGAGCGGCGATCTGCGTCCCCTACTTCGGCCTATTTCCGAGCTGTAATTTCAGAAAACCCACAGGAAAGGAGAACGTGCAAGCCTTACCGACGGGATCAGGCAACGATGTCGATTTTTGTCGTTTCCGGCTTGTTGGTGACCGGATTGCTCGGGCGCTGCTGCTCAATAATTTCATTATCAGCCACCTTTTCCGCAATTTCATTGTCCGCTGCTTTTTGAATGGCAACCGGATTATTGTTGGCAGCTGGCTTATTGTTCAGTTCAGCCCCTGCCATTTTCCGTGCCTGAGCCGATACCTGCACGGTATCAGTTGCCTTTCTTGACTGCTCTACATTTTGAATTTGTTGCTGCTGAGATTGATTGTTATTTGTTAAATCAGCGATAGCGACAGGCGTGGCGGCTGGCATAATAATCATGGTTCTCTCCTGTTATTCAGGTCTCTAATGACATCATGCCATGAGTCCTGTCATTCACTATGGAGGAATCCATGTACCCCGAGCACCCCGAAGAGGTGATGTATATACTATCGTCTGCCAACAGGGGGACTTTAATTTTTTACATTCAGCCACAATCCGGCAAGCATGAATATCCACCAGGCCGACACCCCCCTTCTGATAAAAGAAATCCTCGTTAGAAATTGCCAAAGTCCGGCATACTCCTAGTCTGCATTATTCATGAATCGCCGTGATGATTGATTCGGAGCATCCATGCCCCTCACCCTCCGGGCGATCTAAAGCTCGTCCAAACGGCTGTCCTGCCTTTTTGTGCGCCGGGCCTTTGTTTGCAACAGATTCCGAGGAAAGAGTCCGTAGCCATGCATACGGACGACTGACGAGGGATTCGGTGCGGACAAAGAGCCTGCCCCCGGCTTGAACGGGGGAACAAGCAAGGGCGCAGCAGCATTTATGAATAATGCAGGCTAGAGTCGGCAGGATGAATGTTTCTCCTCTTATCGAACTGGCGCTGACCGAGGATGCGGTTTTCAATGATCTGACTGCCGCATCTACCCTGCCTGCTGATTTGCAGGGCTCGGCCTGCATTACGGCCAAAACGGCAGGCGTATTGTCCGGCATTGGCGTAGCCGATGCCGTGTTTGCTGCTGTAGACAAGGCGATTGATTGCAACTGGCAGTTCATTGATGGGGACAAGATTGAAGCCGGGCAAAGCGTGTGTGCATTGCATGGCCCCATGCATTCCCTGCTGGCCGCTGAACGCACGGCGTTGAATTTCCTGCAACATTTATCCGGCATCGCCACCGCCATGCGGGCCTTTGCCGATGCGCTGGACGGCACGGCTTGTCAGGTGGCCGATACGCGCAAAACCACGCCGGGATTCCGGCAGCTGGAAAAACAGGCGGTCATTCACGGCGGCGGCGTCAATCACCGCATAGATTTGCAAAGCGGCATGCTGATCAAGGAGAATCATATCGAGGCATGCGGCTCGATTACCGATGCCATTCACGCCTGTTATCAGGCCAATCAGATGAGCAATCATCCGGTCTGGATTGAAGTGGAATGCGAAACGCTGGCCGAAGTGAAAGAAGCGGTTGCCGCCTGCCCGGATATGATTCTGCTCGATAATATGGCTCCGGAAATGGTCAAAAAAGCCCGCGCTATGGTGCCTGCATCAATGCTGCTGGAAGCCAGCGGCAACATCACCCTGAACAACGCCCGCGCCTATGCCGAAACCGGCGTCAATCGCATTGCTATCGGTGCCATCACCCATTCCGCCCCGGCGCTCGATTTATCCATGCGCGTCACACAAAAACATGAATCAGACGCGTGAACATATTCTGACCCGGCTTAGTCTGAGCGCTGTGCCTGTGTCCGGCGACGATCTGGCTGCTGAACTGGGTTTATCGCGCGCCGGTGTCTGGAAACATATTCAACAACTGAAAAAAACAGGCATCACCATCGAAGCGCAGCCGGGTAAAGGTTATGTATTGAAGGGGGAGGTATTCAGCGCCGGACTGATTCAGGCGAAGTTGTCCACCAAGCGCATAGGCAGCCGGATTATCATACTCGAAGAAACCGGTTCGACCAACCGGGATGCCATGGCGCAGGCAGAGTCCGGTGCTGAAGAGGGGTTGGTTATTTTTGCCAACAAACAAACGAGCGGCAAAGGGCGGCTCGGGCGCACCTGGCACACCATGCCCGAATCGCTGGCTGCCAGCGTATTATTACGCCCCGACCTGCCTCCCGAGAGCGTACCGCAGCTTTCGTTGCTAACCGCCGTGGCCCTGCACGATGCCCTAAATCGTTATAACCCGGACATCCGCATCAAATGGCCCAACGATTTATTGTATTGCGGTGCTAAAGTCGCAGGCATTTTGACCGAAATGCGCGCCGAACCGGGGCGCGTGCATGCCGTCGTGCTCGGTTTCGGCATTAATCTCGCAGCGCCTGCCGATGGTTGGCCGACAGATATCGTCAAGCCGGCCACAGATATGGCCAGCATCGGCGCCACAGACATCTCCAGAACAAAAGTTGCTGCTGCAATACTGAATGCGCTCGATTTCTGGTACGATACCTATTTGAAAAAAGGCTTTGCCCCCGTTCACCGCGCCTGGTGGCAGGCCCATGCCGCTTCCGGTGCCAGAGTCAGCGTCTACGATGGACGGCAATATATCGAGGGTATTGCATCTGCGCTGGATGATGATGGCGCACTGCTGCTGGAAACGGAAACCGGCATGCAACGCATCATCGCCGGAGATTTGGAATTGCTTTAGCAGCATAGCACAGTCAAAGACATTTTACCGCAGAGTACGCAGAGTTTCGCAGAGTAAAAAACAGGTAAAATAATGGTGCGGTAATCACTGAACAGAAATTATTAAACTAGTATGCTCAGTTCGTGCGAGTGTTTTTCCCACTTGAATTGCCTTACTCTGCGAAACTCTGCGTACTCTGCGGTGAATCGCTTTTATTCAGGAGAACCCTATGGATGAAAAACTGTTGGTGACTGATATCGGTAATACCCAGATGGTCTTCGGCCTGTTTGAAGGCGCGCGCCTGATCACCCACTGGCGACTGTCCAGCGAACGTCAGCTTACTTCCGATGAACTGGCCTGGCAGTTGCACGGCATGTTTGAGCAATCTGCTCAGCCAGCCGATCAGATTCACGGCATTATGGTAGCCAGTGTCGTACCGCATCTGGATACGCCATTAGCAGATGCCTGCCAGCGTATTTGCGGCAAGCGCCCTGCCTTTGTCGGTTCGAGCACAGTCAAAACGGGCATGGCCGTCGATTACAAAAACCCACGCGAAGTTGGAGCCGACCGCATCGTCAATGCTATTGCAGTGCGCGAGCAATTCGGCGCACCAGCCATCGTGCTGGACTGTGGCACAGCCACGACATTCGATATCGTATCACCTCAAGGCCATTATGCCGGTGGGCTGATTTTACCCGGCGTGGAAATGGCGCTGGAAGCGCTATGCAAACGCGCCGCCAAATTACCGGAAGTATCCATCAAACGACCGCATGAACTGATTGGCCGCGATACCGTCGCCAGCATCCAGTCCGGCAGTTACTGGGCTGCCATCGATGCTATTTCCGGCCTGATCAAACGATTGCGCCAGCAACCTGGTTACGCAGATGCGCCGGTCATCGCCACCGGCGGCCTGATCCCGCTACTCATTGATGATTTACCTTCAGTCGACCATCACCTGCCCCACCTGACCCTCACCGGCCTGCACCTGCTGGCAGAACGTCATTTTAGTCAGCCATGACGCATATAGCGATTTGGTAATTGCGAACAATTCGAAAAGAGCAAAACTGCCAACACTGTTATTCCGATGAACAGAAAGGAGGCATGACATGGCTACTGCTCTGCCGTATGATTTGCTTGTCACTTTTATAGAGGCTCCGGCATTCACGCGAATGTTGCCCGACTATCTGGATGATAAGGCATATACCGCTTTACAGTGGGCGTAACTACTCAGCACCCTGAGCCTATGAGGCTGGGATAAAGGGTTTACCCTGAT
>CAZKME010000053.1:0-12690 GCA_964553725.1 uncultured Zetaproteobacteria bacterium | reverse complement strand
GACGCAGTTGGGTGAATCCGGGCACGGACGCAGCAAGCCCTGATCCAGCCCCAATATTTCAGGCGACTTATGAGACTGAATCGCCATGACAATGAAAGCAATCAGGCCGATCAGTAATAACCCGACCACGATCATCACAAGCCATTTCATATCCCGATGTGCTGGTGAAGCTGCTGAAGTTCGGCTTTCAAATCAGCGACATCTTTTTCCAGCCGCGCAATTCGATCCAGATGCGCAGTACGATCAGATTCAAACTGGCTACCGCCTGTCGTGTCAGCGATCCCACTCGGTGCCGCTTCAATCTCGGGCGCACCGCATAACAGTTGTGCAAACCGATCTTCGCGCTGGCCGGCGGCGCGTGGAATACGAACCAGCAAGGGCTCGTCACGAGCCATCAATTGATCCAGCAATAGCTGCAATTCATCGGCACTGTCGAACCTGACCATGCGGCCTGTATTGATGCGGATTTCATTGAGCGTGAGCGCACTGCGTAACATCAGCACACAAAGCACGGCTCGCTCTTTGGTCGAAATACCCAGTTTGCGGGACAGATGCTGCTCAAAACGATCAGCCCGGCCATCCATGCGGGCGGTGACTAAACCTTCAGCGCGCAAATCATTCACCACGCCGCCAACCTCGCTTTCAGTCAGATTCATCACCGGCACACGGCTGCTCTTCTGATTACATGCAGCCGTCAGTGCTTTCAACGTCAGCGGATAATAATCCGGCGTGGTCATCTGTTTTTCCATCAAACAGCCCAATAGCCGCGCCTGCTGCACGGACAACATTCCCTCAACCGCTTCTTCAATCATTTCTTTTTCCTCTTTTTCGAGCCTTTACCCGCACCACTCAGCCAGGCCTCATGTTCAGCCACCAGTTCCGCCAAACTCTGCGGCGTGTTAGTAATAGCAACATAGGTTTTTTTATCCACGCCCATCACTTCAATCGGCTTGCTGATAAAATCCTGAATGGCTTCAAGCAACGGCCTCTCCTCACTGCTGCAAAATGAAATGGCTTCGCCTGTATTTACACCGCGCCCTGTGCGGCCCACCCGATGCACATAATTCTCCACTTTCTCCGGCAAGTCATAATTGATCACATAGGCAATATCCGGCACATCAATGCCACGCGCACTGACATCGGTAGCAATCAAAATACGTTGGCCTCCATCACGAAAAGTCTGCATCACTTCAGCGCGTTCGGCCTGATCTTTATCCCCGTGAATACTGACGACCTCAACACCCACCCGCGCCATCGCCTTGAGTACGCGCTCGGCACGCACACGGGTGCGAACAAACACAATGATTTTATCCTCGGGGTGTTCCTGCAAAAAGCGTTGCAGGAAAAATCGCTTATCATCCATTTCCACAAACATGACAGCGTGGGATACGTTCTTTGAAATCCGGTCTTGCGGCGACACCTGAATACGAATCGCCACACTCTTTACCTGCGAGTAGGCCAGCTTTTTGATGTCATCATTGATGGTGGCGGAAAAGAACAAGGTTTGATGTTTGCCCCTGAGCATTTTTTTGATGTAGCGAATATCTTCAATAAAGCCGAGATCAAGCATATGGTCGGCTTCATCCAGCACCAGCGTAGAAACAGAGGCCAGCCTGATCTCCTGCTGATTGATCAGATCGAACATACGTCCCGGCGTCGCAATCAATACATCAATGCCATCCTGTAATTTGGCGATCTGGCGATCCTGCTCCACGCCGCCGTGCAGCGTGAACACTTTGACGCGCGTATGATTGGCAATGCTCTTGAACACTTCGCCAATCTGCACAGCCAGTTCACGCGTCGGTGCCATGACGATGCATTTGATACCGTAAGAGCGCTTGCTGCTTTTATAACGGTGAATTTTATCAATAACCGGAATAGCAAAGGCGGCCGTTTTGCCCGTGCCCGTCTGGGCAATCGCCAGCACATCCTCGCCATCGAGAATAGACGGGATGGCCTTGAACTGAATATCAGTAGGCCGCTTGAACCCTAGCTGGCGCAGGTTCTTTTTGATTTCAGCAGAAATATAATAACGATCAAATTTCATAAACGCCTGTTTTCGTGGGGTTAGTTCATACAGTCAAAAGCTTGCACCGCAGAGTACGCAGAGTTACACAGAGTAGAGTCAAAGGCATAGTAGAATGGGTGAAATTAGCCGGGGCATTGATCCATTCAACCTGTCTGGATTTTCTCTTTTTGGTTTTACTCTGTGTAACTCTGCGTACTCTGCGGTAAAAATCCTTTGAACTTATTTTTTGTTTTTTTCAGAGGTGCGTAATTGTTTGGCCAGATTATCCAGTACGCCGTTGATGAAGCCTCGCGGCGGCTCTCCGGCATAATCGCGCGTTAATTCCAGCGCCTCATTAATAATCACGCGGTAAGGAATCTCCAGCCGGTTCTGCATTTCCCACACGGCCATACGAATCACATTGATTTCAATCTGGGCCACCGAGCGCAGGCTGCGTCCGCGCACGGCTGTTTTGATAATCTCGTCCAGCGCTTCGACATTGTCGATGACGCCATACACAGCTTCACGCAGATAATTCTCGTCCTGCTCTTCGCGATCCTCATGCTGCAAACGACTGGCCAGCAGATCGGGAATCATGCCGCCGTCCTGCGCCGCCGATCCCCATGCATATAATGTTTCCAGCGCCGATTCGCGCGCCATATGACGATTCGCCATTAAAACCTCCAGTAACGTTAGTCTTCCAACAACTTCAACTGCTGTGCGACTTCCACCGCAGTCAGGGCAGCTTCTTCGCCCTTGTGTCCGTGTGCTCCACCTATCCGTTCTACTGCCTGTTCATGCGTATCCAGCGTCAATACGCCATTGCCGACACCGACATCGCCGCGCTGGGCGATTGTACCGATGGCATCCATCGCACCCTGACAAATATAATCGAAATGCGCCGTATCGCCGCGAATCACGCAACCGAGGCAGACAATCGCATCAAAGCGGCCTGAAGCGGCCATTTTCGCCGCAATCGTACCAATCTCGAATGCGCCGGGTATATACACAATGGTGATATCCTCAGCCCTGCTGCCATGTTCTTTCAGAGCGGATACCGCACCGGCCAGCAGCGCTTCGGTAATATCAGTATTAAATCGACTGACAATAATGCCAACGGTTAAACCTGTGGCATCGACATTGCCCGCCAGATGCGGCGCATCCAGACTCATGATTGCTTCCCTTTCAGTTCACCCACACTCATGGGTAGCATGTGGCCCATTTTATCCCGCTTGGTGGTCAGATATGCGATATTATCCTCATGCGCCCCGACCTGCAGTTGCACGCGCTCACTCACCTCCAAACCATAGCCGTCCAGCGCAATGATTTTCTTCGGGTTGTTGGTCAGCAATTTCAACCGGCGCAACCCCAGATTACGCAAAATCTGCGCACCGATGCCGTAATCACGCAGGTCGGCTTTAAAACCCAGCTGTTTATTGGCTTCAACCGTATCGTGTCCGGCATCCTGCAAATTATACGCCTTCAGCTTATTGAGCAGTCCGATGCCGCGCCCTTCCTGCCTGAGATAGAGAATCACGCCCTCACCCGCATCCGCCACCTGCCGCATGGCCGCATGCAATTGCGAACCGCAATCACAGCGCCGCGAGGTGAACACATCGCCGGTTAAACATTCGGAATGCACCCGCACCAGACAAGGCCGTTCCGCTTCAGGCTCACCCATCACCAGCGCCACGTGTTCGGCTTTATCCACCGCGTTGGTATAGCCAATCAGACGAAATTCACCGAATTCAGTCGGCATGCGCACTTCCACTTCGCGGTTGACCAGCGAATCATGTTTCAAACGGTGGCGAATCACATCGGCAATCGTACCCACTTTCAGGCCATGTTTTCTGGCAAATACTTTCAGCTCCGGCATGCGCGCCATGGTGCCGTCTTCATTCATAATCTCGCAAATCACGCCGGCCGGCGTCAAACCGGCTAGACGCGCCAGATCAATGCCGGCTTCGGTGTGGCCGGCGCGCACCAGCAAACCACCATCGCGTCCAAGCAGCGGAAACACATGACCCGGCGTATGGATATCCGATGGCTTTACATCGGATTGAATCGCCGTGCGAATCGTGTGGGCTCGATCATAAGCCGAAATACCCGTGGTGACGCCTTCGGCGGCCTCAATCGAAATAGTGAAATTGGTTTTGAATTTGGAATTGGTATTGGCCACCATCAGCGGCAGTTCCAGCTGATCGGTCTGTTCCTGCGTCATGGCCAGGCAAATCAGCCCGCGCCCATGCGTGGCCATGAAATTAATCGCTTCCGGCGTCACCCACTCCGCCGCCATAATCAAATCGCCCTCATTCTCGCGATCTTCATCATCGGCCAGGATAATCATGCGTCCGGCTCTTAACTCTTCAATCAGTTCTTCGGTTGTTGCAAGACTCATGCTTTCTCCGTTGGGAACTGCATCAGCCGTTCCACATAACGGCCATACATATCGGTTTCGATGTTCACGCTCGCACCAGTTTGCAGCGCGCCCAGATTGGTGTGTGACAAGGTATGCGGGATCAGGTTAACGGTAAAGTCATTCCTGCCGACGCTGTTCACAGTCAGGCTGACGCCATTGATACAGACAGAACCCTTCACCACCACATAACGGGCCAGTTCATCCGGCAGGTTGAATGTACACTCGCGATGCTCGCCGATCACCCGCACCGACTGCACCGCGCCCATGCCGTCGATATGCCCTGTCACCATGTGGCCGCCCAGTGCATCGCCTGCGCGCAGGGCTGGCTCCAGATTGACGGCATCATTTAAACCGACATCGGAAAATGTTGTTAAACGTAATGTCTCCGGCGACAGTGTGGCGGCAAAATTGGCGGTAGAAGGAAAGTCGGTAATGGTCAAACAACATCCGTTGCAGGCGACCGAATCGCCAATACGCCAGTTGCTCATCTCCAGCCCCGTATGAAACACCAAATGCGCCTGCCCTGATTCATGTTGAACCCGGCTGATTGAACCCACATCCTGTATCATTCCAGTGAACATACGCGAATAATACATGCGAATACCTGTCAGGCTATTCATTTACCATGTCATCGGGGTTATAGTTGACTGATGACGCACAACAACGATGGCATAGCCTTTCATGGCTCCACACCCGGCACACTCGGCGTGGAAATGGAATGGATGTGCGTGGATGCATTCTCGGGCGATCAAATCCCTGCCGCGCCGGATGTGCTGGCCGTGATTGGCGATACGCCGCGTATCAAGCCGGAACTGTTCACCTCGATTATTGAAATCAATACGGATATCCACACCGGCACCCCCGCTGCCATCGAACAACTGCACGCATTATATGCACAGGTTGATCGCGTTTTATCCCAGCGCCATGCCGCCCTGCTCGCCTCCTCGACCCACCCGTTTTCACACTGGCGCGATCAGCAGGTCAGCGATGATCCGCGTTATGCCCGACTGCTGGCGCGTTTATGCTGGGTGGCGCGCCGGTTCAATATCTGCGGCATCCACGCCCATATCGGTATGCCCGACGGTGACACGTGCATCAGCGCCCTCAACCACCTGTTGCCAGTCATGCCGGTATTTTTGGCTATTTCGGCCAATTCCCCCTTCTGGCATGGTGAAAAAACCGGCTTAATGTCCAGTCGCATCAAGATTTTCGAAGGTTTGAGTCAGGGCGGCATGCCGTTTTATTTCAAGGACTGGCAGGATTTTGAGCATTGCGCCGCCCGCCTGATGTCCACCGGCAGCATTGATTCTGTGCGCGATATCTGGTGGGAAATGCGTCCGCATCCTGATTTCGGCACGCTGGAAATAAGGATTGGAGACATGCCTGGTACAAGCGACGATGCAGCCGCCTATATCGCTTATGTGCGCGCCGAGGCAATTGCGGCGATGGCTCCGGAGAAGCGTCCCAAAGTCCATCCTTCGCTAATTCGTGAAAATCGCTGGCGCGCCTGCCGCTATGGCATGCACGCCACCATGATTGACCCGTTCACCGAGAAACTGATTCCGGTGCTCGATTGGCTGGAGCGTCGGTTGGAAGTGCTGGCCGCGAGCGGCTCCGATACGAATGAACTGGGCATTGTCGCAAACCGCATTCCGCACTGGCGTGAATGTGGCGGCGGCGCGGATATGCAGCGTAATATTTATCAACATTCGGGAGACTTTGCAGATATGGTGGCAACAATGCGCAAACAGGACGGGTGGTGCCGGTGAGCCTGAATCAGAAACCACTGAATCCAGAACCACTGAGCCCTGAACAACTTAAACTGGCGGTCGATGCTGTGATGCCGGACATCATCAGCATACGCCGCAACATACATCAGCAGCCCGAACTATCCGGACAGGAGAAACAAACGGCAACATTCGTTGCCGACAACTGTCGGGAACTGGGCTTAAACGTACGCGAAAATATTGGCGGCTATGGTGTTCTGGCCTGTCTGGAGTCAGGCGATGATAAACCATGGCTGGCCTTTCGAGCCGATATGGATGCCCTGCCCATGCGCGACGCCAAAGCGCGCCCCTACGCCTCACGCATGGCTGAAATATCGCATAGCTGCGGCCATGATGCGCACACCGCCATCCTGCTTGGCGTGCTGCGCGTGCTGTGCCAGTTTAAAGACAGACTGCATCACAATATCGCCTTCATTTTTCAGCCGGCTGAAGAAACATGCCAAGGTGCATCCGCCATGCTGCGCGACCACCTGTTTGCCGATTTTAAACCGGAGCAGATTTACGCCCTGCATGTCTATCCGTATCTGCCCGCCGGCTCGATTGGCTTGCGCCATGGCCCCATGTGCGCCGCTGCTGATATGTTCGATGTAGAAATCCGTGGCCGGGGCGGCCATGCCGCCCGCCCGCACGAATGTATTGATGTGGTGCTGGTCGCCACCCAGATGATTCAGGCCCTGCACCAGATTGTCGGGCGCAAAGTCAATCCACTGCATCCGGCCGTGCTGACCATCGGCCAGATTCATGGCGGTCATGCCGGTAATGTGATTCCCGATCATATCAACTTTTCCGGCACCTTCCGCAGCCTGCATCCGGAAGTGCATGAGGAGATTCGCACCCGCATGGATCAAATTATCCGGCAAACCGCCGAAGCCTGGGGCGCCACAGCCCATTTCACCCTCAAGCAGGCTACGCCAGTACTCACAAATAACTCGAATTTACTTATACAAGCCAATGATATATTTGAAGAAATAACGCCTTACATAAACCTTATTCAAATCAATGAAGCGTCCATGGGTGGTGAAGATTTCGCTGAATTTATGCACGATATACCCGGCTGTCTGTTCCGTCTCGGCACCGGCAGCAGTCCGGAAACCCGCTACCCGCTACACCATCCCTGCTTCGACATTGATGAAGCCTCCATGTCGTCCGGTATTGCCGCTTTTGCTGCTCTGGCTTTATTTCAGGGTTAAATTTTTCCGCAAAAAAAGATCCGGCCAAATCAGAAAATAGAACGGTGTGCCCAGGCAATGGTTCCGTTTCTCAAACGGACATGAAACCAACCATTTTGCTCGCCCAGTCTGGTGACCACCGCTCCTTGAGTCAGCCTGAAAAGCACTTTACCCGAGCGGTCAGGCTTATCCCTGATATTGCCAATCTTTGCAGCGATTTTCAGTCTCACGCCTACGACAGTCTTCACTTGAGTCGTTTTTTTAACATTTGGAATATCATGCAACGCCGCCTTTTTTGGCGACGGCATAAGCACAACCGGGTGAGCCAAAACATCTGCACCCGCCTTGTTCACAGACGGCTCCTCTGTTTCAGCAGCAAACGCCTGCCTGTCCGTCACGATTTCATGGCGTGATAATCCAGGCAATGATTGGCCCGCATGTTTATTTTTCTGCACCATCGGTGGCTGTAAAACCTGCCCCATGGGCCATAAAATCCACAATATAATCCCCGCAATACAGCTTGCGCCAATCAACACCCTGAAAATCAACCGGGAAAAGGAACCGGAATCAGCAGGCCCGCTCGTGACCGGCATATCAATGGCAGGTTTCGCTGTCGCCGGCTGTTTTTTCTCTTGCTGTAACAGGCTTTTCTGCGCCTGCCCGAAAGGCTGTGCGGCTTCTGTCTGAGTTACCAAACAAACAGATACGGGTTTACCCCCACCGTTTCGAGTTTCGGTGCGGAGCAAATTTTCTTCCGTCATCGCATCAAGTTCATGTTGCAGATTATTGATAAAGCGATCAAGCCGATGCTGTGATTCATTTGAATTCGGCCCTGCCCTGGCGATCGCCGCCTTCTCCTGTTGCAGGAAAGCATCAAGCTGACTTTGAAATAACTCAAATCCATTGTCACGATTGACGTCAGAACCACGCACTACATTGGGACGATTTTGATAGTTAGCCATAACTTCCTTTCCCGAACATAAAAAACCGAATCGAATATACGCAAGGTTCGCTATTTTTTATGAATTATTCGGATTGGTGGAGATGAATAATATGATTGCGATCAGGCCCCGTGGACAGCATCGCAATCGGACACTCGCATACGGCCTCTATGCGCTTGAGCAGTTCGAGAGCATTGGCCGGTAACTCATCCATTGATGTTGCACCAAACGTGCTTTCGCTCCAGCCT
Source organism: uncultured Zetaproteobacteria bacterium (assembly GCA_964553725.1). Classification (GTDB taxonomy): domain Bacteria; phylum Pseudomonadota; class Zetaproteobacteria; order Mariprofundales; family Mariprofundaceae; genus Mariprofundus. Next base: position 4,118 of record CAZKME010000053.1, on the reverse strand, counting down.
GGCAATGTTTCGTAAACCGGGACAACGGCATCGAGTTGATAGCAGCAGGCCGGAATCGACTCCAGACGCTTACCATCCAGTTCATAGGCTACGCACAATTTCACTTCATCCAAACCATCAAGCACATCCAGCTTGGTAATCGCCAGTCCGGTGACACCGTTAATACGCACGGCATGTTGCACCACAGGGGCATCAAACCAGCCGGTGCGACGCGGGCGACCGGTTGTCGCGCCGAACTCGTTGCCCTTCTCGGCCATATGTTTGCCGGACGGACAGTTCATGCCCTCGGCGTTGTATAATTCAGTCGGGAACGGGCCCGCGCCGACACGCGTGGTATAGGCTTTGCAGATGCCCAGCACTTCATCGACCTGACCGGGGCCGACGCCAAGCCCTGCCAGCGCAGCGCCGGCAACCGTATTGGATGAGGTGACAAACGGGTAAGTGCCGTGATCGACATCCAGCATCGAACCCTGCGCGCCTTCATACAGTACGCTCTCGCCTGCTTTGATAGCCTTTTGCAGAATCAGTGGAACGTCGGCAGCCAGCGGCAGTAAACGCGCCCGCGCCAAATTCAGCGCCTCATCGACTTTTTCACGCGAAACAGGTTCAGCTTTCAGGTATTCCACCAACATGAAATTGACATATTCGAGATTTGCGTCAATGCGCGCATCCAGCGTATCCGATGTCAAATCAATCAGGCGAATGCCGCGCCGGGCGGTTTTATCTTCATAGCAGGGGCCGATGCCCTTGCCTGTGGTGCCGATTTTATCCTTGCCCTTGGCCGCTTCACGCGCTGCATCGAGTGCCCGGTGATAGGGTAGAATCAACTGGCAGCGTTCGGAAATTTTCAACCGTTCGACAACCGGAATACCCGCCTCAATCAGCGTATCCATCTCTTCGACCAGATGAAATGGGTCCACCACTGTGCCGTTACCAATCAGGCAGGCCGTATTCGCATGCAGAATGCCGGATGGAATATGATTCAGAACGGTTTTCTGATCGCCGATGACCAGCGTATGACCGGCATTCGGGCCACCCTGAAAACGGGCCACCACATCCACATCAGGCGTCAGCAAATCGACAATCTTGCCCTTGCCTTCATCGCCCCACTGAATTCCAATCGCAACTGTATTTGTCATATCAACAACCCCAATTCATGAACCACGAAGGCACGAAGGCACGAAGGTAAACCAATACAGATATTCTGACTTTCCTTTGTGTCTTTGTGTCTTTGTGGTTAAATCTTATCCTGCATTTATCAGCGCCCACAAATCACATGAAAAACCGGTGGCCGGCATATCGCGGCCATGCGCCGCCATCATCGCATCATAGCGACCACCGTGTAGCAACGCTTGCGCTACGCCATCAGCAAAACCGGCGAACAAGATGCCGCTATGATATAAAAAACGTGGCATCACAGCAGCGTCGGCATAAACGCAGACCTGCCCTTCAAGCCTATCACCTAAGTCATCAACCAAATCCAGTAACTCATTGGCAGCATGATCAAAATCATTATTAATTAATCCAATATGCGTACGAATCCACGGCTGGTCAGCCAGGCCTGAAACCATCTCCAGCAACGCATTCACCACTGCATCGGACAAGTTCTCCGTTGCCATTAACTCAGCCAAATCATCCGGCGAACGACGTGAAATACAGGATGTCCATGCATCCAGACTGATATTGCTAGCTGCCACCAATGCCTTAAGCAAACCAATATGACCAACCTGCAACACCGACTGCTCGAATCCGGCAGCCAGCATGGTGCGCGCAGCCAGATGCATCACTTCAATATCGCCGTTCCTGCCCGCGACGCCGAGACACTCCACGCCGGTCTGCCACTGCTGACGGGAACCGCCGCGCACATCGGGGCGCGCCAGCATAACAGTGCCGGAATAACAGAGTTTCAGAATCGCTTCATGCTGTAATCGGGTGGCGGCGATGCGGGCAATCTGCGGTGTCATATCCGAACGAATCGCTAATGTTCCCGCACCTGCCGGATCGGAAAATACGACAGTCTGATCAGCCAGAAAACGGCCTGCGCCGGATTGCATCGAATCAGGACGCTCCAGCATGGGCGGAATCACTTCCTCATAACCGGCGGCTTCAAACAACGACAGAATATCGCCCTGCAAACTGCGCAGTGCTTTGGCCTGCGCGCCGAATGCATCGTTCAGGCCGATAATCGGTTTATGCGTCGGCATTACATGTCTCCGAGTTCGGCATAACGCACCACCAGCATATCGGGCAAGGCGGCCAATTGATCGAGCACATCCTGCGTGGGCGGCGTATCCACCTGAATAATGGCCACCGCAGTATCGGCATTTTCTCGACGACCCAAACGGAAATCGCCGATATTGATTCCCGCATCAGCCAGCACAGAACCCATGGCGGCAATCATGCCCGGCTTGTCCTCGTTCTGAATGACAATCAGATTACCTTCCGGGGCCATTTCCACATCGCAGGTATCGAAGCTGACAAAACGCGGACGCGATTCATCAAACAGGGTGCCCGATACGCAGCGGTTGCCTTCATCCCCTTCCACTTCCAGTTTAATCAGGGTGGAAAAACGATCCTGTGTTTCGCAGGCGAATTCCGCCACTTCAATGCCGCGATCCTTGGCCAGCATGCCCGCATTGACTGCATTCACATCTTCCATGCTGTGCGACAATAACCCCTGCAACATCGTATTGATCAGCGGCTTGCGATTGATATGCGAGGCATGCCCCTCAAAACTGACTTTGACGCGAGAATAACCCGGCTTCATGGTTTGGCCGATAAAACGGCCCATGCGTTCGGTTAACAACAGATACGGGGCCAACAAACGCTGCTCTTCTTCAGACAGCGACGGCACATTGACCGCATTTTTCACAATACCGGATAACAGATAATCGGACATTTGCTCGGCCACCTGCACAGCCACATTCTCCTGTGCCTCATCGGTGGACGCGCCGATATGCGGCGTAAAACTGATATTATCCAGTTCAAACAGCCTATTCTCGCGGGCCGGTTCGCTGGCATAGACATCCAGCGCAGCGGCGCGCAGATGGCCGGACTTGCACGCATCATACAGGGCATCTTCATCGACAATACCACCACGGGCGCAGTTGACGATGATTGAACCTTTTTTCATGCGTCCGATAATATCGGCGTTGATCAGATTACGGGTGGCATCGAGCAACGGCACATGAATGGTCAACACATCGACTGTTTCAGCCAAGTCGGCCACCGTTTCAACCTTGGTGACGCCCATGGCTGCGGCACGTTCATCGGAAATAAACGGATCATACACAAACACCGCCATGTGCAGGCCTTTGAGGCGATCACAAACGATAGAACCGATATTGCCAGCCCCGATCACACCGGCTTTTTTACCGGTCAGTTCCATACCCATGAAACGGGCCTTTTCCCACAGTCCGGCTTTGGTGGAGGCGGATGCCTGCGGAATCATGCGCGCTGCTGCAACGATATGGGATACGGCCAGTTCAGCCGTGGTGATCGTATTGCCAAACGGCGTATTCATCACCACGATGCCGCGACGCGAACATCCTTCGATATCGACATTATCCACGCCGATACCGGCCCGACCGATCACCTTGACCCGTTTGGACGCTTCCAGCAATGCACCTTTCAGCGTGGTGGATGAACGCACGGCAATGGCATCGTAATCGCCTGCAATGGCCAGTTTCTCTTCGTCCGACAGGCCTGGCTTGTAGTCTACTTCAACACCACGCGCCTTGAATACTTCAATGGCGCGGGAAGACATTTTATCTGCAATCCAAACTTTAGGCATGTTTTTTCCTCTTTTTTAATCGCTATTTATCACAGCCTGCACGGAGGGCTCAGAGGAAGAGCAAAAACCATAAAAGATTCTACCCTGTGAAATTCTGCGTCCTCTGTGGTAAACACCCATCTCTTAATCAAACCCTGGGATACGCATGGTCAGAACTACTTGAGCAGCGACTTACGCCTGCACCATCTAATCCGGAAAAGATATTTTAGCACGCCAGCGCTATGTACTATGACTTTCGATCTGGAAAACAGCCACGTCGCAAACCGGAGTGCGCTGGCACTCTATAGCGGGCAGCCAGAGGGTCAACTTACGCGTCGACAATTAC
>CAZKME010000052.1:0-12738 GCA_964553725.1 uncultured Zetaproteobacteria bacterium | reverse complement strand
TGCTGGTGACGCATGATTTCGGGCTGGTGGCCGAGTTGTGTGATGATGTGGCGGTGATGTATGCCGGTCAGATTGTCGAGACTGGGGCGGTGACGGATATTTTTGATCAGCCTTCCCACCCCTATACGCGCGCCCTGATGGGGTGCAGGCCGGAAGTGTTTGCGGCAGGACAGTCTCTGTCCGTCATTCCGGGGCAGGTGCCGCCGCCCGGTCGCTGGCCTGACGGGTGTCATTTTTCCGAGCGTTGCACGCTGGCGCAGCCTGATTGCAATCAGCCGATCAGCGTTCATGCCTGGCAACAGGGGGCTCACAGCGCCCGCTGTATTCATGTGAAATCATATCAAAAGAGCGCAGCGCAAGAGGTGCGGTCATGAGCGTGCTGGCAGTCGAACGGCTCACAAAAACATTCGCTGCCGGCGGCATGTTCCGTGCCATTGGTAAAGCCAAACGGGCTGTAGACGATGTCTCGTTCATCCTCGAAGCAGGGGAGACGCTGGCTATTGTCGGCGAATCGGGCAGCGGAAAATCCACCACGGCGCGTTTGGCCATGCGCTTATTACAGCCTGATTCCGGCCAAATCAGCTGGGCCGGTGAGGATGTCAGTGCGCTTGGAGGCCGGGCTTTGCGCCAGCGTCGTAGCCATATCCAGATGGTGTTTCAGGATCCGTTCGCCAGCCTGAATCCGCGCATGAAAATATGGCAGAGCGTAGCTGAGGGGTTAAGCGTGCATCAGCCTGAACTGTCCAAGCAACAACGCCGCGACAAAGTGGCGGAAACATTGGCTATATGCGGTCTGGATGATTCGGGTATGGATCGCTATCCGCACCAGTTTTCCGGTGGTCAGCGTCAGCGTATCGGCATTGCCCGAGCCCTGATTGTCGAACCTGCGGTGCTGGCTCTCGACGAGCCAGTCTCGGCCCTGGATGTGTCGGTGCAGGCCCAGATTCTTAATCTGCTGAAAGATATTCAGCGAGCCAGAGGGCTGGCATATTTGTTTATTTCGCATGATTTGTCTGTGGTACGCCATATTGCCGACCGCGTGGCGGTCATGTTTGCCGGTCGCATTGTCGAGCAGGGCAGCGCTGCTGATGTGTTTGAACGACCGCACCATCCGTATACCCGCGCCTTGCTTGATGCCCGGCCTATCACCCATCCGAATGAACGCAGCGCTGAGCCGCCCGATGATAATCGCAATGGCATTGGCATCGATGAAGGCATGGCGGAAAGCGGTTGTGCATATCAGCCGCGCTGCCCGTATGCGTCATCTGATTGTACTACTTTCGATGGCCAGTTAAACGGGCAGGGATTTGCCTGCCTGCATCCATTGCATGAAATATAATTGTATTTCCTTTGCGCGTCTTCGCATCCTTTGCGGTAAAAAAAGGCTTGGCGCTGTTTGCAGATGAAGGCTCTTGTCAATCTGGTTCGGCGTGACTTTGCTGATGATGCGCCGCTGGCTTCCGGCTTGCCCGGTTATTTGCGTCGCGATGAACAAATCAAACTGGCGGAAGAGGTTGCCGCAGCATTTGAGGCGGGCTCGATTCTGCTGGCCGAAGCCGAAACGGGAACGGGAAAAACACTGGCTTACCTGATTCCGGCTTTGCGTTCACAAGGTAAAATACTGATTTCCACCCACACGCGCGCCTTGCAGGATCAACTGGTGCATCGCGATTTGCCCGCCGTGCAACAGGTTTTGGGTGCGAATCGAAAAGTCGCTCTGCTCAAAGGTCGTTCCAATTATCTGTGTCCGCAACGATTAAATGTGTTTATTGCCAGCCCGCAACTGGAAATGTGGGCACAGAAATCAATGCTCAAAGTGATGGACTGGTCGCATCAGACAAAAGATGGCGATTTAGCCGCTTTGCCATTCGATGTTTTTTCCAGGGGCATCGGGTATATGGTGACAGCGACTGCTGATCAATGTCTGGGCTCTAAATGTGGTGATTTTGATCGTTGCCCGCTGATGAAGGCGCGCCAGCGCGCACAAGCGGCGGATATCGTGGTGACCAATCATAGTTTATTGCTATCCGATGCTGTGCTGAAAGCGGGGGAATTTGGTGAGTTATTGCCGGATTTTGATGCTTATGTACTCGATGAAGCGCATTCGCTGCCCGATTTGGCCTGCCAGCATTTCGGCGTGCAACTCACGCGCATGAAGCTGATTCAATGGCTCAATGATATGCAGGCACAACTCGATGAAATGGGTGATGAGCCAGCCTTGAAGCAGGATATTACGGCGCAGGGGAGCATTGTGCTGGATGCTTATTTGAAACCGGAACTGGAAGCATTGCAGCAGCAATGGGACGCCATGCACAAGATGGCGGCATCGCGTAGCGAGCGTAACGAAGAAATGGCCAAACTGGCTGATCGTGCTGGTCAGATTGCAGCGGATATCGAAATGGTACGCAAGCCTGCCGCCGGTTTCGTGGGTTGGAGCGAGGGTGAAGGCGAGTATCTTAAACACACTGTAGCGCCGGTTGAAACTGGGCCGGTATTGCAGTCCCATTTATGGGACAGGGAAGCATCGTTCGTATTGATGTCGGCCACGCTGAGAGTATCCGGCCAATTCGAGCATGCCCGCAATAGGCTCGGGCTGGAAAATGCCGAAGAAGTATTTCATGCATCCCCCTTTGATTACGGCCAGCAGGCCATGATTTATTTACCCAGGAATATGCCATCTCCATTTTCCGATGCTGGTGTGGAAGCCTTGATCGATGAAATGGAAACGTTAATCAGGGCTTCGCAAGGGCGCGCCTTTGTATTGTTTACGTCGTGGATGATGCTGAAAAGGGCCGGGCCTGAACTGGCGCAACGTTTGCCATGGGATGTGCTGATTCAGGGTGAAAGCGGCAGCCGGGATGCCATTCTTGATGCATTTCGCAGCGACACTCATTCGGTGCTGTGTGGCACGCGCAGCTTCTGGGAGGGCGTGGATGTACCCGGTGAAGCATTGAGCCTGGTGATTATCGATAAAATGCCATTCACGCCGCCCAACGATCCGCTATTGAAAGCCCGCATCCAAACATGTGAAGAGCGGGGCGGCCATGGCTTTCGCGATATTCAGTTGCCCGAAGCGATTGCGGCATTGCGCCAGGGAGCGGGGCGATTGATTCGTTCCATGGACGACCGGGGCGTGATGGCTTTGCTGGATTCCCGCCTGTATCAAAAAGGCTATGGGCGCGAAGTGGTGCGCAATCTACCGGCTGCTCCGATCAAGGACGATCTGGCTGAAGTGCGCTGGTTTTTTGAAGAACAAGAGAATTAACTGTAGCGTGGCTGGCTTCTTCAATGTTCATGGATAACACATCGGCAAGAAACAGGTTCGGTACGGTCAAATGCTGCTTGTTGACCAGTTGCATTATTTTTTTAGCGGATTGGCGCGCCTTGTCCGGCTGATTGATGCTTAACTATGCAGTGCCGGCTTGATAGCGTTTCGCAAGTTCGTTTTTTGGGTCAATTGGCTTGATTCTTGCTCATGTGTGAAACATGGCTGTTACTGCGTGATGTATGCATCGCCTCGGTTAAATAGAGTAATATTGCGCCGGGATGTTAGTTTTATTTTGAGTGGGCGAATGACATTGAATAGAGGGGAGAGGCATGAATAAAACCTGTATTGCTGTTGTGGGCTTGGGCTATGTCGGACTGCCGCTGGCTTTGGAGTTTGGCCGGATCATGCCTACGGTCGGATTTGATGTTTCCAAAGCCAAGGTGGATGCCTATCGCGAAGGCTATGATCCGACTGGCGAAATGGCTGACGAGATGTTCATTCGCGCACCGCATCTGGTGTGCAGTACAGAGGCTGATTGCCTTGCCAAGGCGGATTTTGTCGTAGTCGCCGTTCCTACCCCGATTGATAATGTGCATCGACCAAATCTCACGCCATTGAAGCGGGCGACGGAAACGGTAGGCAAGCATATGAAACGCGGCGCTATCATCGTGTTTGAATCGACCGTCTTTCCGGGTGCTACCGAAGATATCTGTATCCCGATTCTTGAAAAGACTTCCGGCATGCTGTGCGGTGAAGATTTTAAGGTGGGCTATTCGCCTGAAAGGATTAATCCGGGTGATAAAGAACATACCTTGACTACGATTATAAAAGTCGTTGCAGGACAGGATGCCGATACCCTAGAGAAAGTAGCTGCCCTGTATGACTCTATTGTTGATGCCGGCGTACACAAAGCGCCATCGATCAAGGTGGCTGAAGCTGCCAAGGGCGTCGAAAACACCCAGCGTGATCTAAATATCGCCTTGATGAACGAGTTTGCACTGGCCTTTGATAAAATGGGGGTAGATACGCTTGATGTGTTGACTGCGGCAGGAACAAAGTGGAATTTTCTGCCTTTCAGACCGGGTTTGGTGGGCGGTCACTGTATCGGAGTAGACCCCTATTATTTGGTTCATAAAGCAAAAACGCTGGGTTATCGACCGGATGTGATTATGGCAGGTCGTAGCATCAATAACAGCATGGGTAAATATGTCGCTGAGCAGACGATCAAGCAGATGATTGCAGCCAAGAGGCTGGTGAATGGCAGCAAGGTGCTTGTCATGGGATTAACCTTCAAAGAAGACTGTCAGGATTTGCGAAATTCGAGGGTCGTCGACATTATTTCTGAACTTAAAACGTATGGTGTCGAGGTACAGGTGCATGATCCGATTGTCGATAATGACGAAGCCAAAGCAGCGTATGATATCGACTTGATTGCTTACGAGAAAATAGCATCGGTAGACGCAGTGGTGGTCGCCGTACCGCACCGCGAGATAAAATCTATATCTTTAAATAATCTATCGGAGAGGACGGGCGTAGATATTCCGTTCATGGATGTAAAGTCAGCGTTTGATAGAAGCGCATTGGCTCAGGCTGGATTCAGAGTCTGGCGTCTCTAATATGGAAGTGTAACTGTGAAGAATCTTAATTCTCCCCCTGATTTGTTAGCGCCAGGAAGGTGTTTTTTTGCTTGGTTTCAGCCTCTTATGTTGGCGCTTATATTATTGGGAGGGTTGACTATTGGTGGCGCTTATATAGCGCAGGCAGATACGCTGGATGGTGCCCGGCAGCAGATGAATGAAGGTCGCGATGTTCAGGCTTCTGCGCTGTTGGAAACGTGGATACGTGAGCATACGACTGATTATGAAGCGGTTTTCTTGCTGGGAATGGCTTATACGCAACAGGAAAAATACGCCAAAGCCATAGAAATGTTTCATCAGGTTTCTGCTTTACGCCCTGAACTGGCAGAACCGCACGGCAATCTGGCTGTGATTTACAATGAACTGGGTAAACCTCAGGCTGCTGCAAGGGAGCTTGAACTATTTCTCGAGAGAAAGCCGGGGGATGCTGTTACGCATGAAAACCTTGGTGATATTCATATTAAATTGGCGCTGAGAAATTACCGGGCCGCACTGGTTCGGGATAAAAATCCGTCATTACTAAAAAAGTACCAACAACTGCTGCAGTATGAACATTTACAAAGCACGGATGCTTCCCATGCTGCGCCTGAAAAAGGCCAGACCAGTTCTCCAGAGCGTCCGTATCGAACGCCATTGGCCGGGCGGATATCCCTTGCAGCGCCAGTGCCGATTGGCCCCATAACACCGGAAACAGATATTGCCATGACAAGCACGAAAATATCAGAAAGTGAACGTTCTGCATTGCCCCCTCCTTACGCATTTTTAGAAGCAGGTCATGCAGAGCAAGACGCCAGCATCGTCAAACCTCAAAAATTTGATGTGGCTGAAGTTCAAAATACACATACCTATAGCGGCATTGTAGAAAATAATATTCGGCATGAAAAAAAGAAACAGGCGCGTCATGCTGTCGACAAAAGCGTCGTGCATGCTGTTGAGAGATGGCGGCTTGCATGGGCCGCCAAGGATTTGTCCGGATATTTTAATGCGTATGCAAATGATTTCACACCTTTCAAACCGGGCGTGAAAGGAAAAAATATTTGGCCGCTTGAGACATGGAAAAAATATAAAACCCGGGTGATTTCCAAAAAAGCATATATCCATGTAACGTTGAACAATATGCGCATCGAAATACTGGATCATGGCAGCCGGGCGGTTGTGCGTTTTCTACAGTTTTTTGATTCAAACAATTATTCCAGTCAGGATGAAAAGGAAATCACATTGAAAAATGAACCTGACGGCTGGAAAATTGTACAGGAAAGCGTGTTATGAGGCGCTATTCAGTCCAACAAAATGCTACGGGGTTGATCCATATGAGTAAATCCAGATACCCACGCAAGTTATTATTTGTGAATGGTTTGCTATTCATTGCAGCGTGTTTGCTTTTTCAGCCAGCGCCTGTGCTGGCGGCAACGGTGCAACATAACACCGGCAAGGGTGCGTATTTCCAGTATGCTGATGCAGATATTGCAGCGTTTTGGGCAAATTTACATCGTATGGATAAACGTCTTAAGCGGATTCATGCCATGCATTCGGGCATGAATGTTTATGTGAATCAGATGCTTGCACCTGCCTGTACCAATTTAATTCCCCTTGCCGCAGATGGACAGGCCTTGAGAATGGAGGCGCGCGCGGCAGCGGATGATCCCGGCATAGATCTTGAGGTGAGTGCATTCAACGGCTTTGATACCAGCACTGGCACATTGTCGCAAACATCCCGTCAAAGCGCCTTTGTGGGCTTGCGTTGGGATATGTTGCGTTCCGGTTGGCGGGAAAACAAGAGAATATCAACATTATTGGGAACACAGGCGAGTGCTGCGGATATTCGTGCCCGCATGGAATACGAAGACAGGTTGAATCAATGCCGGGCTGATAAAGTTCATCAGGGCTTTCTACCCCTGCAGGCAACACTGTTACGTTTAAAAGTTGATTTGTTGCGAAACCTGTGGCGTTTGCAACTGAAATCCTACCTGAGTGGCAACTCTTTTTTTGATGATGCCCTGGCCGTCGAGCAGGAGTTGCAGGTTGCCAGCAATAATTTGGCTGCATTACAGCCGGAACTGGCTGAGTTTCTGCTTGACCCTGCGTCGGTCGTCATAAGTCCACCTGTGCTGGATGTGGACATCAACAGCATTCTGACTGCTATTCGCAATGATCCCAGAATAAGTCAATTAAGCGAACTTGATAAAGGTGCTGTGACACAGAAGAAAGATATACAGGACAGCTCTCGTTTGCAGTTGTCATTGCGCTATGAGATGCGAGGAAATGCCTACAAGAAACATGGGCCGGCAGGATTTTTACGCTATACCTATCCCCTGTTTGAAGATAACCAGGCGGGTCTGAGAGCTCGGATGTTGGCGGTGGATCAGAAAACGGGTGTTTTGACAGAACAGCGCATTCGAGATGTACGCCGGGCCTACAGCAGTTTTAATGAAGAGCGGGAACGCACCTTGCGCCAGTGGTATCGTTATCAGAGAGTGGTTGAACGAGTACGCCGTTCATTGAAAAATCAGCTATTTGATCCGGAAGCAGTGGATGGTGCGGCAGCGGCCCAGCGTGCCATGGAAGTTATTGATGCCGCCATTGAACTGGCCAGAGCCAAAGAATTACTCTACCGCCGGGCTGACGAAATTCTCAGCAGAGGTAAAATTTTGTACGAACCCCGTTTTGTACGTCTGGGGGCTGTGGTCAACAACAGCTATCGTGCTCGAAGCGGCATGCGCTCTATATATATGTGGTCCAAAACCTTCAATGCCCATCCGAATGATTTTCTGCTCTCTTTTTTGCAAGCCAAAGGCATTCGCGCCGTACTGTTGTCCGCTGGCAAAAAGGTGGATAAAGCTAAGCTGCGTGCATTCACAGTTGCCGCCAGAGCAGCCGGGATCCGAATCGAAATGCTGTTCTCGGACAATAACTGGTTGAAGCCGGATCACTATGCAGCAGCATTGGAGAAAATCGCCAGCCTGACTGCATCCAAACAATTCGTCAGTATGGATGTGGGACAGCGAAGCGAGAAGCCGCAATTGGCAAGACGCCATCTTGGTTTGCAAAGCCTCGGTGGCAATGCCGTGCATCTTGAAACGCCTGAGAGTCAAGCTATTGCCACATCAAAACTTCGACCGCGCACGGGCATTGGCATGATTCACCTGGACATCGAACCGCACGCCGTTGCCGAATACAAGGGGAATCCGGGCAAAATTCAGTCTGTGTACCTTGGGCTCTTGCGTTATTTGCGCAGCCATCTGCCCAAAGCCATGCGCTTGTCTGTTTCTCTACCCGCCCACTGGAAGTCGGCAGATTACAAACGTATCGCCAGGCTGGTCGATCATGTATTTATTATGGATTATGGTTCAGCCGATCCTGATCGTATATTGCGTCGTCTCAAGGCAGCTCGCAAGGCGATTCCGGATTATAAACTTACCCTGGCAATAAGAGCATCGGACTTTAGTTCCGAGAGGCAGATGGAGCGGGTCTTTGATACCATCATGCAGCGCACCAGTATTCGGCGCTTTGCCATTCAGGCCGCTGGTGGTTATCTCAAGTTAAGCAATCAACAAGGCAGTGCATCTGCCCCTCGCTTGATGCATATGTCACGAGGGATCCGATGAGACTCAGTCACCCCAAGCCGGTCTTGAGCCATAGCAACCAGGCTGATACCGGGAAACCTTCACTGGGCAGTCGAATCACCCGATGGGTTTATTTTTCTGTGCTGATAGGTTTGCTTTTCTACATCATTTGGTATGGCGTGTTTCGATTTTTTTATATCGATAATCGCGGACTTGTGGAGGTGGATCGCACCCGTGTGGCATCTTCACGCGGTGGCCGCATCCTGGAACTGACTGTCAAGAACGGGGATCATGTCAACAAGGGCGATATGCTGGCCCGCCTGAAATCTCCGAACGATTGTGATGCTCCGGCTGTATCGAAAGCCCTGGAAGAAACCCCCGAACTGCGCTCATTGCGACGTAAACAATTATCTGACCGCACCCAGCTCAAGGTGCTTCTCCAGCAGCGCAAGGAGAAGAAAACCCGGCTTCAGCGCATGAAATTTCGCCATGCCATGGAGCTATCCATCAGCGGTGTGGCTTCTCAACGCCTGAAACTGGAAGACGATATGCTTCGCCTTGGCGGTGAAATTCGTTCCTTGCGCGCCATCATCCCGCTAAGGAAAAAGGATATTCAACATCTGAAGGCGATATTGAAGTTGGCTGTGATAAAACCGGGCTGTCGTGATGAACTGATCCACGCGCCTTACAAGGGAACAATTGTGAGCAAGGATCACTGGCAGTTTGAAGTCATGCAACGCACCGAACCTATCATGGATATCATTGCGGATGACGCCAACGTTCACATTGAAAGTTATTTCAGAAACGATACCTTTAAGACGCTCAGCATCGGCATGGATCTGACGGTGTTCTTTCCTGATGGCAGCGAAAGCAAGGCGAAGGTCACTGCCATCAAATCAACGTCACTTCCTTTTCCAAATCGGGGATTTCATGATGACTATTTACCGTTCAGGACACGTATTCTGGCAGTGATGGAACCTGTTGATGAAGCAGATGTTGTGCTATGGAAACAATTCAACCAGATGGAGGTTGAGGTGCGAGGATGGCGATGATAACTTATATCTTTCTTAGTGAAAACCCATCACGGGACGCGCCTGATGGTGCTCGAAAGATGGATTCACAACAGTTGCAGCATGTCACTGAACATCTTGATGCAGACTTTTTTTTACTGGATGGTTCCGATATCGCCTCAGCAGTGAGCATGCTTGGAACAATCAGGCAGCACCCGGAAAAAAACATTTATCTAAAACCGGTTCTGCTCGAACAAGAAGGCCCGGGTGCGGATGATATCCTGCTTGCAGCATCTGTGGATGCTGTATGTCAGGCTAGATCCAGTGGAGAAATAATCAGTGGCGATGTCGAGGTATTGATCAACGGCATCAACTCGCGCCTGAGTAATTTGCAACAAAACCATCTTATCCTTGGCGATCAACAGACCGGCTTTCGCCTGTTGCGATTTATTGCCTCCCGCAATATTGAGCAGAAACCGCAGCTGACTTCAAAACGAACCATGGGATATAGCTATCCCTCGCTCGAACCATTCTTTGCAGGCAATGATGAAAGCCTGTGGAACTTACTGGAACTGCTTGAGCAACAACAGATGCTCACGGCCCGCTTTGTTTCCCGCAGTTATCAATGTGTGCATTGCCAGTCTTCGTTCCTGAATTTTGTGGAAACATGCCCGGATTGTAAGGCGATCAATATTGAAAGTGATGATCTGATTCATCATTTTCGTTGCGGTTACAGTGCTGCTTCAAAGGATTTTAAAAGCGGCGAGCAAATGAATTGCCCAAAATGTATGCGTGTGCTCAAACAGATTGGCGTGGATTATGATAAACCTTCGCTGACATTTCGCTGTAGAGAGTGTCAGTATGTTTTTGAAGAGCCATTTGTATCTACGATCTGCTATCACTGTGGGCGCAGAACCGATCCGGATCACCAGAGCCAGCGTAGCATTTATGCCTATGCCATCACCGCGCTGGGAGAAAACTCTGCCCTGTTCGGGCCGGAACAGCTATTTCACAATATTCTGGGCCATGAACTTAATGTGTTCGAATATGATGCATTTCAAAAATTTATCGATATTGAAACGGCTCGCATCGGGCGTTACAAGGTATCGACCAGTAGCATTCTTATTGTGGAAATACGTGGTTTTGCCGAAGCGATGGCGGCGCTGGGGCAGCGCAGTATCGAGTTGTATAAGGAATTAGCGCATATCTTCTCAGCCGGTTTACGCACCTCTGATGTCATCAGTACGCGGGGGCAATCTGTTTTTATCATGCTGTTGGTTGAAACCGGTGAGGAACCTTCCGCCATTGCCTTAAGGCGCGTAACCGAACCCATCGAACAGTTGTTTCAGGACAGCGTTTCACTGTCTGCTGATATCGCCAGCCAGATTGTGCCGGTCAATAAAGCGTTAAATTTGAATCAGGTCGTTGAGTCTTTTTTAGCCCGGAGTGATTAGCCACCGTGCTTATCGAACCCCTAAACCACGCCTTTTTCAACATTGACTCCTTTGTCCATTTTATTGAATATATGGACTGGGAGCGTGCGCTGCATTATTTCTGGGCCTTCATTATTCTTGATTTTCCACGTTATGTGATTCTGGATATACTTATTCTCCTGGTCTATTTGCCAAGAAGAAAAAAGCGCCAGCAGGCATGGCACGCTGCCCGCAAGGAGTTATTCAGAGAGCGGCCACTGGTGTCGGTGATTGCGCCGGGGAAAAATGAGGGCAAGAATATTCCGGCTTTGGCAGCATCGCTGCCCAATCAAACCTACAAATATACTGAGCTGATTATTGTCGACGACGGTTCCGATGATGATACGCCGCTCATTTGCAGGCGCTTAAAAAAACAGGGTGTGATTGACACGTTTGTACGCAATGAGATTCGCGGTGGAAAAGCATCGGCGGCCAATACGGCGCTGGCTTATGTGAACGGCAAATTTGTTATCCATATTGACGCAGATTCCACCATGGCAGCCGATGCGATTGAACGCATACTGATTCCTTTTTATCTGGATTCTGAAGTTGGTGTCGTTGGTGGCGATGTGCGTGTGATCGGCGGTGAAAAAGCCCTTGTAAAACGACTACAGTCGATTGAATATATGAAAAGCATCTCGGTCGGTCGCACGATTGCTTCGATGCTGGGCATGCTACGCATTGTGGCCGGTGCATTTGGCGCATTTCGAACCGATGCGCTTCGTCAGTTGCATGGCTGGGATGTAGGGCCGGGGCTGGACGGTGATATCACACTGAAATTTCGCAAACTGGGCTGGAAAATTGCTCATGAGCCATCATCGGTTTGTTATACCAATGTGCCAGGCACGTTCACTCGACTGGCCAGACAGCGTTACCGCTGGGATCGTTCCATGGTGCGTTTCCGCATGCGCAAGCATGCCGATATTTTGATGCCATCAGCCAATTTCAGATGGAAAGATTTTGTTTCAGTGGTGGATAATCTGTTCACCACATTTGTGCTGAATATCATGTGGTGGGCATATGTGGTTTCTGTTATTGTCTTTAGTGCTGATTTTATGCTCAAGATATTTTTGATTAATTATATTCTGTACTTCCTGGCCAATGTTATTGAATATTGTATCGCTTTACTGGTGCATGGCGGCACCTTGCGCAAGGAAGATTATCGCCTTGCTATATATCTGCCGCTGATGCCCCTTTATGTAGGCTTATATCTGCGTTTGGTACGCACCTATGCCCAGATCATGGAGCTTTTGCATAAAACGTCATATTTAGATGCGTGGAACCCGTGGAAGGTGTCAAAAGTCGTGATGCGCGATAAATTGTAGGATGCACTTGTTGCGTTCCGCACCGTCCTGTTTCAGGTGAAACAAATGCAATGATCCTACCACATTGAATCAGAGTTTTCTTTTCTTGCTTTGCACAGACTCCTTTTTCAGATGCGGCTACGCTGAATAGAAAAATAGCATTGCTCGACTTTACCGCCAGAACGGGCGGTTCGCCCGGTGCCACTCAGTCGGTGAAACAGGCTCTGGATGTAGCAGGCATTCCATATATTGTCACAACCAACGTGACCACCGCATCCACTTACGCCATGATCGTCATTTCCTCTCGAGTGAAGAATGCAACGCTAAGAAATGGCGAAATCACAGCAATCAGAAATTATGTGGTCAATGGTGGCATTCTGGTCGCTTCGCGGGTGGCAAGTACGAAGGCTGGCCTTCTCACCCTCTTTGGAATATCGGGTTCTACAGCAGCGAGCAACAGACATACCATGATATGGAATACAGC
>CAZKME010000051.1:0-12804 GCA_964553725.1 uncultured Zetaproteobacteria bacterium | reverse complement strand
CTAAACCAATATCTTACACTCTGCACGCACGATCACTTGCAGGATCTAGGTAAGAGTGATCAATGGCCCCAAGGCAGCCTCTCTGGCTTCGCCATTCACCTTCTTTCATCATCATGTTGCTTGTCCCAAAGGTCTTGTAAATTTGGTAACAACACCGGCAAGTCATCCGTAATAATACTCCAAAGCGTGTCGTTATCGATTCCGGGATAGCCATGAATAACCGGGTTAGAGATTTGCGAGCATCGCTTCGGCCCGGGCAAGGTCGGCAGGTGTATCTACGCCGATGCAGTGGAAATCGCCGACAGTAACGGCAATATCATAGCCATGGTGCAGGACACGCAATTGTTCCAGTTGTTCCGTCTGTTCGGCTTCGCACGGATCGAGCGTAGGATAGATGAGCAAAAACTCTTTGCGGTAGGCGTATAGCCCGACGTGCTGCAAGGCATGCGATTTGCCGGAATGAGGATGGGGGATGGCGGCGCGACTAAAATACATGGCGCGGCCTTTGGCATTGCACACCACTTTGACAACATTGGCATCGTTCAGATCGGATTCAGAACGCAGCGGATGGGCCAGCGTGGCCATCGGTAAATAGGCATCATCGTTAAACGGTTCTACCACAGCACGAATGGCGACCGGATCAATCAGGGGTTCATCACCCTGCACGTTGACCACGATATCACAATCCAGATCCCGCACAGCCTCGGCCAGGCGATCACTGCCGCTCGGGTGATCAGGGCTGGTCATGCATACGCTTGCAACGGTTTTTTTCACCACATCGGCAATGCGATCATCATCAGTAGCAACAAATACCGGCCCCAGATTGGCCTGCAAGGCTTTGTCGATCACGTGTTCAATCATCGGCCTGCCGGCCAGCATGGCCAATGGTTTGCCCGGAAAGCGGCTGGAAGCCATGCGGGCAGGAATACCAATGGCGATTTTCATCGTGATAATCCTTGACGCAGATGAACGCAGATGAACGCAGATAAAGAACCTTCTTTGACACCATGCCCAACAGACCCAGTAAGGTTTTTTTTGCTTTTATCCGCGTATATCTGCGTATATCTGTGTCTGGAAAATAGCACTTAATGCGCCTCGATTTCGGCCCAGTTGGCAGTTGCTGTGCCAACCTTGCCGACTACGACGCCGGCTGCACGATTGGCTGTTTTGGCTGCACTCAGAGCATCATCACCACGCCCGAGACAAGCCGTAAATACGGCAATGACAGTGTCGCCGGCACCTGTCACATCGAAGATATCGCGGGCAGCCGTCGGGATATGAAAACTCTCTTTTCCGTCATATAATGTCATACCCTTTTCGGAGCGGGTAATCAGCACATACTGTAAATCAAGTTTATCATATAGCGCTTTTGCAATATCCTCCACATGGCTGTTTTGATTTATATTTTCCATGCCTGCCATAGCAGATGCTTCAAGCAGGTTCGGGGTAATTACGGTAGCGCCGCGATAAGCGTCCGTATGCTCGGGTTTGGGATCAACCGCGATGATACCGCCCTGTAATCGTTGAATAAGTTGACGGATAAAATCCGGCGTCAGCACGCCCTTGCCATAATCGGATAGAATCACAGCAGTGGAATCCGGTAATAGTTTTTCAAGGCTGGCAAACAGATGCCGGTGACTGCCTGGCTGAGCCGCCTGCGTCCATTCCCGGTCATAACGCACCACCTGCTGGTGACGGGCAATAATGCGGGTTTTGATGGCGGTGGGGCGGTCATTGGTTTTGGTGACAACACCGCGATTGTCCGAATTCAGTTCGGCGAGACGTTGATGCACCCAGCGCCCCGGCTCATCATCCCCGACAATGCCCAGCATGGCCGATGCAGCATCCAGCGCATGCAGATTGCGCACCACATTGGCCGAACCGCCAAGCCTGCGATCAATTTTATTGACGGATACGACGGGCACCGGCGCTTCCGGCGAAATGCGCGACACATCGCCCCAGATAAATTCATCCACAATAATGTCGCCAATTACAATAATCATTCAGTCGGTCTCCATTGCGCTTCAGGGTTGCCAGTACAAATAGGTATGGTTCCCCTGTAAATGGTAGTATTTTACCAGTGTTCCAAATTTCGGATCTTTTACTTCAGTCAAAATATAGACCTGTTTTTCCTTGCCGTCATACCAGCGAAAAAACTGTTCCGGCGGTGTTCGCACATTGATGTAAGCGCCAATACTCAGGCCAGTGGAAACATCATTGCGCGTGCGAATCGGTTTGCCGTTTGTGGTTTGCATAATATCTTCGACTACAGCCACAATGTCACGCTCGGGTCGCCAATCTTTGATGTAGGGCAAAATCCCGAAGCTATAAGGGATTTTTACGGCAATAATAATCAGCAGTACCTGGAACACCTGTTGGTATTTTTTCTGATCCAGTTGAAGTGTGAAACCGGTGACCAGCAACGCCAGCAGACCATAAAAGGGGATCAGGTAGCGCGGGGTTGCGCCAGCGGAGAGCCAGAATGGTGCCAGACAAATGAGCAACAGCCAGACCAATGTCCGCAGGTTTGCATCCATATCGTAGCGCTGTTTTTTACGCCAGAAATACCAGATAAGCAGTACAGTGACCGGAAATCCACGGGCAAGAAACAGGGTTGGGTAACTGATCCAGTGGTAAACATAATCGAGCAGGCCATAGCCTTTGAAATTAAGCACAGCGTGAAGAATGGCACCCTCTGTATTCGAGCCGGAAGGGATAAACAGCGATTGATATATCAGGGGAATCGAGGCAGCCAGCAGCCCCGGTAACAAAAACGCCGGTTTGATGAGCAAGCGCCATTGATGGTGCCGCTGCAAAAGCACGATGCCAGCCAGGCTGAAGATAGCGTAACAACTGATATTTTTGACCAGAAATGCAATGCTAATCAAACACAGGGAGGCGACAAACCACAACGGCTTTTTATCTTCAATGGCAATCCACATAGTTGCGATGGCTGAAAAGATGAAAAAACCGAAGGTGTTGTCGGCATAACCAAGCCAGCCATACCAGAATGATACTTCGCCCATGGTCAGATAAATGAGCGCCGCCAGCCAGCCGACGTTGGCATGCTGCGGGAAAAACCGACAGGCCAGTTTGAATACGACAACTGCCGACGCCCATGTACTAAACACGGAAACCAGCCTTGGCGCAATTTCCAGATGGGCCCAACCGGTGATTTGAGATGCGGCAATAATAAACCAGTTGAACAACGGTGTTTTGGATAAATCGAAGCCCAACAGCGTCTGATACCACCAGTTGTGATGAATATGCATTTCGTAGGCGCTAAGCGTGTACCAGCTCTCTTCACCAATATACTGCATCACTGGCAAGGGCAGCAGCATAAATGCCGCAGCAACAAATGTAGCTTTGATGAGATGATTTTTTATCAAGTTCAACTCCCGTATTTTATTGCTCAAAAACGCCCATGTGAAAAACATAGCCTTGGTAGCTGAGAATCACGCCGTTTGGCGTGATTTCCTCGAGCCTCATATTTTGCCCTATAGGCTGTTTTTCTTTGCGAATGACGCCGTTGATAATAACCATGCGGCCGGCCGGATTATCATCATAAATATGGCCTTCAATGTTGATGTGAGGCATCGATTGCTGCACTGAAACGGGCAATTCACTTAATGCGGCAATGTTCGTTTCTGCCGGAGATGGCTGAGTCACCTCCTCCGGCAGTTCGGGCAACTGGCTGGCGGCTCGGCTAACAGGAGATACAGGCGTGATCGGTTTGAAAACAGGCGTTACTTCTGGCCTGTTTCGGCTGACTGGCGCTTGGGGGGCACTCATGGCTTGTTGCTGTTCGCGGGTGACAGGTATTGCAGGCCCGGCTTTGCTGGAGGGCATGATTTTATGATGATCCCGATCCTGAATGGGGGTGTGATGATGTTGCTTTATGGAGGCGCTTTCCGCCACCTTGGCCAAGGGCAGTTGATGGCTGGCAGGCTGTTGAAAACGGATGAAGAACCATCCGGCAGCCAGTGCAACAGCCAGCAGCATCAGTGGTAAGCCAAATCTGGATGTCGCGGATGCCTGTTGTGGGGCGAGAGCCGGAGTCTGTGTCGGCAATGACATGCCGCTACGCTGCTGCTCGGATTTTTTCAGTGCGTCGAGAATATAAGACATCAGTTTTTTGCCACAGACTGTAATCTGGGTGAATCCAGACCGATGTGTTCATTGATACGCATCAGCGTGAGCACGCCGGCGATACCGTCTGGCATGATACCATTTGATTTCTGAAAATCTTTCAGACGCTGCACCAGAATATCATCCATATTGTGATGATCTCTGGCTGGAATCATGCTGCCCTGAATGCGATCCAGTTGTGCAGCCAGCCATTCGACAGTCGTGCCGCTATCGCCTTGCTGGAGATCTTTTTGGTATCCTGGTGGCTTGAACCACAGCACAGAAAGCTGACCATGCATGTGTTGTTTTAATTCAGAGATTCTGACGCGCCATTGCTGCATACCTAGCTGGATGATCGCAGAACCATGTGAGATAAAACGGATGACGCCATAGCGGCTGGCACCATTCTGTCCGCTGATTTGGAATATAGCCGGGCGATTTATTTTTCGTAACAACCAGATATTGGCGTGCTGCTTCAGGCACGATAATCTATGATCGGACAATTGCTTGCATGGATCCCCTTCTTCTGAAACCACTGTACTATGCCAAATTCCTGCCAGCGTCCGGAAGGCCAGCATTCTGCTGCCTGTTTTTTCGATGATAGACCATGGGGAGGCAGGGGGCTGAACATTGGCATGGTCCACAGTTGCCACAATCGGCTGGTCAATCATGTCTTTGTGTGTTGACGCAACCCTGGGCATAGCTGGCGGCTTCGTTGCCTCGTCCGCCTGAATGGGTTCGGGAACCGTTTTGCCGGGTTGAACCGGAATCGCTTCCGGGTTGGATTGCGTCATCGATTCCGTGCCTTGAACGGAATTGCCTACCAGCCCTGCTCTCCCTGTTATTTCAGGCGTATTGGGTTGCAATACTTCGGCTGTTGGAGTCGCTTTCTTGCTCGGGTCAGGCACTGAAGCCGACAAGGTTTTCAGCTCGGTTAAACGCCCGCTTGTTATCACGGGGATTGCTGATTTTCCTTCGGCTTCCGATGCAGAAGAGGGAAGCAATACTGCCGCCTGTTCCGGTTGACCGTGGAGGCGGCTACCTGCCAGTTGCTCCCATGCGCCGCTTGCAAATATACCGGTGCCGACAAGTAACAGGGCGATGGTGGCGGGAATCATCACGGATCGTTTGTGAACACCGGCTTCGCCAAGCACTTCAATGCTGGCCTGACGGACATGCTTCGGGCGCACCATATCGGCATTGGCGCTGTATACGCCGAGCATGGCCCGATCACATAGCAGATTGATCAGGCGCGGCGTGCCATGGCTGATACGATAAATCAGTGTCATGGCACGGTCCGTAAAAACAGGTTTGCTGCATCCGCCCACGGCCAGCCTGTGGCGAATATATTGAACCGTATCCATCCGGCTCAATTCATGTAGATGATAGCGGGCGGTAATGCGCTGGGCCAACTGCCTCAAATCATTTCGTTCCAGCATCGTTTTGAGTTCCGGCTGACCGAGCAATACAATCTGCAACAGTTTACGCTCGTTGGTTTCCAGATTGGTCAACAAACGCAATTGCTCCAGCACTTCGGGAGAGAGATTTTGCGCTTCATCAATCATCAATACCACATTATGCCCCTGTCCGTGGGCGAAGATCAGACAATCGCTGATCAGATCGGTAAAGATTTTGATGCTGCGGTTGCCTGCCGGGTAATTGATGGATAGTTCATCGCAGATGGCGGCCAGTAATTCTTCGACAGAAAGGCGTGGATTCACGATCCATGCGATGACGATATTATCCGGTATATCTTCGAGCAGTTTGCGGCTGATGGTGGTTTTTCCGGTACCGACCTCTCCGGTTAACAGAATCACGCCGCCAGCGCTATTCAGTCCATAAATCAAATGCGCCAGCGCTTCCTGGTGTTGTTGCGTGAGATACAGGTAGCGCGGATTGGGAGCTATCGAAAACGGCAGTTCTGTTAGTCCGAAATGTTCCCTATACATGCCAGTTCCGGGTTTTAGCGGATGTCATAATGAATCTGACGAATTTGTCCGGCGCGAACCAGTTCAAGATCAATAGCCGCAGCGCTTTGCAATGCCTGATACATGCTCATAGCCTGTTTGGCACCCGTGATCTGTTTGCCGTTGACGCTGAGAATAATATCGCCGTTCTGCAATCCGGCCTGTTGATAAAGGGAGCCCGGCACAATATCAGATATGGTGAATCCGGCTGGTTTGCCCTGACTCATATGAGGAATCACTCTGGCCTGCGATAACAGGGCGGGGAAGTTCCGTAGTTGTTTCTGTAAATGGTCGCGTCTCATTTTTTTTTGTGTGACTTTAGCCTGTGTGCGTGTCGCGCTGGTAGCCGGGCTGCTAGTCGGGCTAGTTTGCTGCATCGGTGTTGCGGTTAATTTTGCCCCTTGTTCGAGCGAAATTCTTTCCAGCTTGCCGCCGCGTTCCACCACAATCGCCTCGGCCTCAACTGTCTGGAGTATGACGCCCGGCTGAATACTGTCGCCGACAAAGTAAACCCGTTGCTCACCGCCCTGAGCAGGTGCAATGATGGCGGCAGCATGTGTTTTTGATACGACCGTACCTAACAATTTGATGTGCAGCGGACTGAGCGTGATGGGCCTGGGCCCTTGCACCACCGGACTGGTTGGCTGAACCTGCACCCTTGCTTTTCCAAACAACGGAACACGCACCAGAGCAGATAATTCAGGCAACTTTTCCGAAGAAGCGGTTGAACGCAACGGCAAACCGGATGATTCCGGCGCATCAGCAGGCAGTAACCAGCCGGAAATCATCCAGGCCAGCGCAATGATCAACGCGACTTCACTCAATAACGGGATCTTTCCCGGCGCATGCAGCAAGCGCATCATCCATGATTCCTCATACGCCACACGCTAGCAATTTATCACAGCTTGGTAAGCCATAATCATGGCTCGGACTATTCATGAATAGTGCGGGTCAACAAACGCCCCCGGAAGTGTTTGAACGCATTGATGGTTTGAAGCTGAAAAACCGGGTGCAGTGAATGGCTCACCAATATCTTTTAGCAGCATGCCATGTTCACCGCATCAGCTTGGTTCAGCTTATCGGATATGCACTGGAAACGGGTAAATAAAAACATCGGGCTGTAGCGCTTTGATTCCAAACGCTCAAGATCAAATGATGAAAGCCTGGCACCGACATTCACCTCTGGTCGAGCAGAATTGATTATTTAGCGAACTTGATTGCCAATGCTGCAACAACGCCCCACACCCAGTTAAACAACAGCACGAATAGCGGTGTCAACAGCCCCAAATCCAGACCGCCCATGCCTTTGTGCGCCATCGTTGGAAACACCACAAATAATTGTACTGCCGTAGGGAACAGACTTAAAATCGCACCTTTGAGCAGCAATCTGGATTGCAACATGGGCAGAATAAATAACAGTCCCCACAAACCACCCCATACAATGCGCGGATACAGCCAGCCCGACGACAGGGACGGCGCGATAGAAACATCCAGCATCGACGTGATGCCGTAATGCCCGAACAACCATACAGTCAGGCTATTGGCCAATGCGCCCAAACAACCTGCCGCAAAGAAAATAAGCAATTTTTTCATCAGGTCTCCCGTTCAGGCGCTTGTTGCCGGTGGCTGATGAAACTCTATAACATTTCTGTCCTGATCACGAATAAACAAGGATGAGCCATAATTGCCCCCGAAGTTTACAGGGCCCTCAGTGATAACGATTCTCAGCTGATCAAGGTGTGCTTTTACGTCCTCCAAATCATTCACGCGCAGAGCGACATGCGTATAACCGGCATGTTTTTCAGGCATATCCATCAATATATTATCTTTGGGGGAACAGCTTGCATTCAAAATAAAATTGATCACCACGCCACATGGGTGCTTCATGATTGCGACAGGTTCAGGCCCGAGAGGCCCTTCAACGAAAACAAAGCCTAACTTTTCATAAAATTCCCGTGCCTGAGACAGCTCGGATACGCGAATACCAATATGGTCAAT
Source organism: uncultured Zetaproteobacteria bacterium (assembly GCA_964553725.1). Classification (GTDB taxonomy): domain Bacteria; phylum Pseudomonadota; class Zetaproteobacteria; order Mariprofundales; family Mariprofundaceae; genus Mariprofundus. The sequence goes on along the minus strand of CAZKME010000051.1, from coordinate 4,711 downwards.
TCCAGATATTTCAATCATACGACTTCCCTCTTTTTTAGCCTTTTTGGGTTTCATGTATAAAACTCTCAAGTTCTCTCAACTTAGCTACAATTTCTGGCTCGGTGGGTTTTATTACAGCTTGTCCGGCTTCTTCTATCATAGCACTTGGAGGTATTTGACCGTCTTCATTAAAAAGGGTTCCGCATATATGGCCAGTGGCTATGACACGCCCTTTTCTCTCAAAAATCTGCTGCCAGTAAAAAGTAGTTTCATCCCACCAGATAATTCTGGTTTTTAATTGATATTTTTGTAATATCAATATCATTGGGTAACACTCGCAAATTTAAAACAGATTCATCCAGGAGGCCCAGTGGTTTTTTCCAGTATGAAGAAAGTATCAACCACAGAAACCGGAGACGTAACATCATGGTTTACTCCTGAAGTGTATTATTACTGACCGCTAACGATCAAGCTCACCCGCCGAAATCGTGTAGTGGTTTTTGGTCGGATGGCGCTATTTGTTAGCTGCTTTATCAACCAATTGTCCATCAACAAATTTATGTAAAACACTGGCTACCAATGTTTGATAGGGCATGCCTTCACTTAAAGCCCTTGTCTGCAAAGAGCGAAGGTCACGGGAGGATAAGCGAATGTTGATCCGGGCATCTTTCTTGAACGTAGCCTCAGCGACAGCCTTGTGCTGCTCTATTTCCTGTACGACATTTTTTGACCGTTTAAGTTTACCCTTCTCAAAGGCTTCAAGAATTTCTTTTTCTTCTGAGTCGAGATTATTCATTGGAACCCCCTGTATACTGTTTGGTCGCTTTGCGACTTGGAATAATAGTTTTTAAAAATATTTCATCTTCTTTCTCAACAAAAGGCACGAGGTATGCGTAGCCTTCGATTAAAATAACAGAAATTTTCTGGCTTGGATAGCGTTTCTGATTGGGATGGTCGTAGATGTCCACTTCATTTCCAAGTTGAATATTCAGCACAACATCTTCAAATGAAATGTTTCTTTCTGTTTTGAGCAAGCCATTTTTTTCTGCATTCCAAGCATAAGACTTCATCTGTGAATACTAGCATGGCGTGTGCCGTTTGTCTTCTTATTTTAGCCAACTTATTCATATACGCATGTATCTTTTTGGCTACACACGGCTTGCAAGCAAACACTCGTTTTGCAACTCTATGGTGTGTTGGTCTTTGCGGGTGTGATCAATGCTATTGCTATGCACATTGAAGGTTTCTGACGCAATATCTGTTGCTTCAGACAATGCGATTGCCCAAATTATCGCAGCATGGGAAAAAATCATGCGGGCGCAGTGTTTGTTTCATGTTATTCTTCGCCGATGAACGCCATTATGAATACATACGCACGTTTCCCGCTTACGCTGGTGAAAGGTGAAGGCACCCGTGTTTGGGACGATAGCGGCAGGGAATATCTCGATTTTATTTCGGGTATTGCGGTCAATACGCTGGGCCATACCCACCCGAAACTGACGGCTGCGCTGGCCGAACAGGCAGGCACGATGCTGCATTGCTCCAATCTGTTCCATATTCCGAAACAACAACAACTGGCCGACCGGCTAACCCGCTTATCAGGACTGGATGCGGTCTTTTTCTGCAACTCCGGTGCGGAGGCGAATGAGGGTGCGATTAAGCTGGCGCGCAAGTATTTCCACGATTTGGGTTCGCCCAGACGAACAGTGATTACGGCTACGCAATCCTTTCACGGGCGCTTATTATCCACCCTGACTGCAACCGGGCAGGATAAAGTGAAAGTCGGCTTCGATCCGTTGCCGCCGGGCTTTGAACATGTGCCGCTCAATGATATCGAGGCGCTGAAACAGGCTGTAAATACGCAGACTGCGGCTGTGTTGCTGGAACCGTTGCAGGGTGAAGGCGGCGTCAACATTGCCGATGCCACGTATTTGCAATCGGTGCGGCGGTTGTGCAATGAACACGGGTTGTTGCTGATACTGGATGAAGTTCAAACCGGCATCGGTCGTTGCGGCAGCATGTTCGCCTTTGAGCAGGCGGAGATTACTCCTGACATCCTGACCCTGGCCAAAGGGCTGGGCGGCGGCGTGGCTATTGGGGCGATGCTGGCAAATGAGAAAGTCTCCGCCTCATTCGGGCCGGGCACGCACGGCTCAACCTTTGGCGGCAACCCGCTGGCCTGCACAGCGGCGCTGACGGTGCTCGATGTGATTGAATCCGAACAGTTGCTGGCCAATGTACAACAGCGCGGTGAACAATTGCAGCAGGGCTTGAGAGATTTGGCAACTCGCTTTCCTGTCATCCGGCAGGTGCGCGGACAGGGCTTGCTGATTGGTGCCGAGTTGAGTCTGGAAGCCGCCCCGCTGATTGCAGCGGCCAGAGAAATGGGCCTGCTGATTCTCATGGCCGGCCCGAATGTGTTACGGTTCCTGCCACCGCTGAATGTGACAGCAGCAGAAGTGGATGAGGCATTGGCCACCGTTGGCAATATTTTAGCCAAAACACTGGAGGACGGAGAATGAGACATTTTCTGACATTACTGGATGTATCATCCGAAGAAGCGCACTATATTCTCAAACGCGCTGCTAAAATCAAACGCAAGCTGAAAGAGGGCAAACCGCACCGACCACTCGAAGGCAAAACGCTGGGCATGATTTTTGACAAATCCAGCACCCGTACGCGGGTGGCATTTGAAACCGGCATGTATCAACTCGGTGGCCATGCCCTGTTCCTGCATTCCGATGCGACCCAGCTGGGGCGCGGTGAACCCATTGCCGATTCGGCGCGCGTACTCTCCGGCATGGTCGATGGCATTACGATTCGCACCTTCGGGCATGATATATTGCAGAAATTTGCCGAACATTCGAAGGTGCCTGTGATCAATGCGCTGACCGACTTGACCCACCCCTGCCAGATTCTGGCCGATGTGCTCACCTATGAAGAGCATCGCGGCCCGATTGCGGATAAAACCGTGGCATGGATTGGCGATGGCAATAATATGGCGCACTCTTGGATCAATGGCGCAGTGACGTTTGGCTATAAACTAAAACTCGCCTGCCCGGACGGTTATCGCCCCGATGAGAAAATGATGCAGGCCGCACGCGTACTCGGCGGGGATGTATCACTGAGCGATGACCCTGTGACTGCTGCCTACAAAGCGGATTTGGTCACTACGGATGTCTGGGCATCGATGGGGCAAGAAGATGAGCAGGCTAAACGCGAACAGGATTTTGAAGGTTTTTGCGTCACTGATCGCGTCATGGCGCATGCCCATGGCGATGCGTTGTTTATGCACTGTCTGCCTGCGCACCGGGGTGAAGAGGTGAGCGCCAGCGTTATTGACGGGCCGCAGTCGGTGGTGTGGGACGAAGCTGAAAATCGTCTGCACGCCCAGAAAGCGTTACTAGAGTTTTTGTTAAAGTAAATGTAACTGTTCAGCTTACCCTTGTTTTGCTCAATAGCTGCGTTAGAAATGCTCACTTACAGCAGTAAGCTCCGCGTTTCTGCCTTGCTCTTGAACAAAACAAGGACAATCTGAATTCAGTTACTGGGCAGTTGTATAATAATAGTTAAAGAGGATTTCGATGTCTGATGTAAAAAAAGCGGTACTGGCCTATTCGGGAGGACTGGATACCTCCATTATCCTGAAATGGTTGCAGGATACCTATGATTGCGAAGTGATTACATTCACCGCTGACCTCGGTCAGGGTGACGAAGTGGAAGATGCGCGTGCCAAGGCCGTGGCTGGCGGCGTGGCTTCTATTTATATTGAAGACTTGCGCGAGGAGTTCGTGCGCGATTATGTCTTCCCGATGTTTCGTGCCAATGCCATTTATGAAGGCGAATATCTGCTTGGCACATCCATTGCCCGGCCATTGATTTCCAAACGCATGATTGAAATTGCCGAAGCCGAAGGTGCCGATGCGGTTTCGCACGGAGCCACCGGCAAGGGCAATGATCAGGTGCGTTTCGAACTCGGTTTTTATGCTCTGAAACCGGATGTGAAAGTGATTGCGCCGTGGCGCGAATGGAATCTGGTATCGCGCAAGGACATGCTCGATTTTGCTGAGAAGCACGGTATTCCGGTGGAACGCAAACGCGCTGGCTCCAAATCGCCCTATTCGATGGATGCCAATCTGCTGCACATCTCCTACGAAGGATATGATCTGGAAGATCCATGGTGTGAGCCATCCGAATCCATGTGGCGCTGGAGCGTGTCGCCGGAAGCCGCGCCGGATGAACCTGAATACATCGAACTGAGTTATAAAACTGGCGATATCGTCGCTATCAATGGCAAAATCATGACCCCGTCCACTGTATTGACTGAACTGAACCGGCTTGGCGGCAAACATGGCATTGGTCGCATTGATATTGTGGAAAACCGTTTCGTCGGCATGAAATCACGCGGCTGTTACGAAACACCGGGCGGCACGATTATGCTCAAGGCCCACCGTGCGATTGAGTCGATTACGCTGGATCGAGAAGCCGCGCACTTAAAAGACGAATTGATGCCGCGCTACGCCAAAATCATTTATAACGGTTACTGGTTTGCGCCGGAACGGGTGATGTTGCAGCAGGCGATTGATGCTTCGCAGGTCTGCGTCAATGGCGATGTGCGCCTGAAATTGTACAAAGGCAATGTAGAAGTTGTGGGTCGCCGTTCGGAGGACTCGATGTTCGATGAGCGCCTGTGCACCTTTGAAGATGATGAAGGCGCGTATGATCAAAAAGA
>CAZKME010000050.1:0-12856 GCA_964553725.1 uncultured Zetaproteobacteria bacterium | reverse complement strand
AACCGGCAAACAGATCGAGCACAGCAAATCCATCCACAGGGCCAAGTATATTGAACAGCGCCTGACGCACTTTGGACGGTGTCGGCCTTAAACCCTTCACATCAGGAACCGGGATGATGCGACCACGCATGGCTCCGGCAGTAATGCGCATCTTCAGAACACCTCGAAGTTTGCGAACAAAGGTACGAAGCACAGCGGGCACATAGAAAAAAAGAGTAATACCTGTTTTGACTTTCTCTGTGTCCTCTGTGGTAAAAGCTTTTTATCCATGCGCGAGTCAGAGCGCGGATTTTGGCCCGACCCGGACGCGATTCCACGTATCCGGCTTGAGATATTTTGCCGCCTGCGCTTTGACCTGTTTCAGCGTGACAGCCTGTACGCGCGTCTGCCAGCGGCTCAGGTAATCCAGCGGCAGGTTATACAGGCCAATCATTGAAATCAGGCCGACCCGCTCACGATTGGAATCCATACGCTGGGCAAAACCGCCAATCAGATTGTCCTTGCTGGCGACCATCTGTTTCGCGGTGATTTTGCCGGCGGCCATCGCGCTCAGCACATTGCGCACGACTGTTTCCGCCTGCCTGGCTTGACTGGCCTTGGTCTGCAAGGTGATCACGAACGGCCCCGGTATAGCCAGCGGCTGGAAATAGGAATAGATGCCGTACACCAGCCCGCGCTGTTCACGCACTTCTTCCATCAGTCGGGAACCGAAACCGCCGCCACCGAGGATATGATTGAGCACAAAGACAGGGAAGAAATTCGCATCACTTCGGGATGGGCCCAGACGCATTAATTGCACCAGCATCTGCGTGGTCGGCAAGGCGACATCAAGCTGTTTCCCGCCCATGCTTTTTGCCGTTTTGATATTCATCAGGCCCTTGGCAGCTTTGCCTTTCCAGCCGGACAGACGTGCATTTAACAACGGTAGCAATTCGGCCATGGTGATATCACCACTCACCGCCAGTACCGCGCCTGAAGGTTTGATTTGTGCGCGATATAGTGTTTTCAGGTCAGCCAGTTTAATGCGCGCCAGCGACGCCATCGTACCACCGGGGCGATGGCCGTAGGGGTGATCTGCAAACAATAACCCTGCCGCCGCCTGTGCCGCCCGCACGCCTGGCTCCTCACGTGATTTCTGGGCTGCCGCAATAGAATCCTGTTTTAAAATGGCAAAGCGTTCCTTGTTCCATCCCGGTTGCAACAGTGCTTCAGCAAATGCATTCAGCCCCGGTTCGAGTGCATCCTTTAGCACCGTCAGGGCCAGGCCAAAATCATCCCTGCCTGCACCTGCACCGAGCTTGATGGCATCTGCATCAAGCAGATCGGCCCATGCCGTATGTTCATGTTTGGCTGTATGATCTCCCATCATAGCCGCCATCAAGCTGGCCGTACCGCCCTTGCCGGGTGCATCGAAGCGACTGCCAGCCGGCAAGTCCAGTTTTATGGCGACCATCGGCACGTTGTGTGCCTCCATCAATAAAACGCGCACGCCATTTTCCAGCTGCGCCTGCTGAATCGGGGGCACTGCCCCGGCAGTCGATGCCATAGCGCCGAGTGAGAACGTCAATAGTAATAAAATGCGGGCCTTCATGATTTCACCTCCGGCGTCAAAATGCCTGTGGTGGAGCGATCCCGTTTCAGCCAGCGGGCCACTACTTTCTGAATATCCGCCGGCGTTACTTTCGCAATGGCCTTCAGCCAGGCATCGCGATTGGCCGCACCAATGCCGACCACTTCCAGATGGCCGATTTCCTTGGCGCGCAAATAGAGTGAATCCTGCGCAAACACATCGGCGGCAATAATGTTGCGTTTGGCTGCGGCCAGCCGTTTGGCTTTTACCGGTGTTTTGGCCATATCATCCAGCAGTTCCCAGAAGGCTTTTTCAAATGCGGCTGTGGTTTGTTTCGGCCCCAGCATGGCATAGGCATACCACAGGTCGAGGCCCATGGAAGATTCGTCATAACCGGCGCTGGCACTAAATGCCAGCCGTTTTTCATCGACCAGTTCGCGGCTCATGCGGGCTGATCGGCCACCGGCTAGAATATGCGTGGCCAGTGCCAGCGAGGCAGCTTCCACATCGTTCTTGCCCGGTTTCCACACCGGTACGGGAATGGTAATCGCTACCATCGGCAGTTGCGCCGGCAGTTTGACATCAATACGTTTGGGCCCGAACGGTTCCGGTTCGGTCGGATTAAAACGGGGAAACACCGGGCCTGCTTTCATGCCACCAAAGGTGGCAGCCACCTGTTTTTTCAAATGCTCGAAATCGACATCGCCAACCACGACGACAATCACGTTACCCGGCACATAATATTTTTTATAAAAGGCCCGAACATCTTGAATGCTTAATTTTTTTAAATCCTGCATCCAGCCGATAACCGGGTTGCGGTAGGGGTGCAGGCGTAGCGATGCGGCGGATAATTCCTCGAACATATGACTGTTCGGATCATCTTCGGTGCGCATACGGCGCTCTTCCATAATGACCCGAATCTCCTTCTGAAAATCCGCATTGCGCAAAGACAGGTGAGAGAATCGTTCGGCTTCCATGCCGATCACTTCATCGACGCGAGCGGCTGGCACGGTTTCAAAAAAGGCGGTGAAATCGGTACTGGTAAAGGCGTTATCGTTGCCGCCCATGGCCGATATGCGTTTGCTATACTCTCCGGCGGCAAGTTTGTCAGAGCCCTTGAACATCATATGTTCAAAGACGTGCGCCAGCCCCGTTTTGCCCGGAACTTCATCGCGCCCGCCGACTTTTAGCCAGATCTGCACCATGGCGACAGGGGCGGAATGATCTTCTTCCACCACCAGCTTGACGCCGTTTTTGAAGGTGGTCTGCTGAATTTTTCCGGTCGCATCTGCATTGGAAATACAAACACCGGTAAACAGAATCAGTAGCGTGATGAAACGTAATGGCATGCGAGCTCCGTAGGGACGAATTTGTTCAAGAGGCGGGATGTTGAGGCAAAGCGTTTGCCGAAGCAACGCCGGTGGAACAGTAGAGTCGATTGCATTAAATCTGTATGAATAAACGGAGATTGTTTGCCAACAGTAGCTGCTCAGGGTATCAATGCATGATGCCATCCTCCGATTATCGTACTGCACCTCTGGGCAACAAAGCGCATGAAATCCTTTGTCATGGCTTTTTTCATGTTATCGATCTCGCTTGGCAATCTGTTCACCAGCGCAGTGAACTTCCTGATCCGGAATGATGACGGCAGCAGCAAACTGGCCGGTGCCGATTACTTCCTCTTTTTCACGGCCTTGATGTTGATCACAGCCATTATCTTCGCGGTCGTGGCCCGCTTCTATCGCGGCAAACGACATCTACACAGGGAAGTCTGAATTAGCCCTGATATCGCGGGTTAGCTGTAATCCGCCCAGAATTCGGTTTGCGAACTCATATTGCCGATACGTTCGATCAGGGTATCGACAGCGTCTTCATGATCAGCAAAATTCATGCGGTCGGTTTGCACGATTAACAGTGGCGCGTCCTGATAGTGGAAAAAATACTGATCATAGGCATTGATGATTTGTTGCAGATATTCCATTTTAAGACCGCGCTCCATATTTCGATTGCGGCGGCGGATGCGCTCCATAATCACGTTCGGTTTCGATTGCAGATAAATCACCAGATCAGGCCGGTGCAAATCAACCTGTAGCAAACGCGCCACCTGATCATACAAAGCCAGTTCTTCATCGGAGAGGGTGACGGTGGCGAAGATATGATCCTTGGCGAAGAGGTAATCACTGACAACCCCCTGCGAGAATAAATCCTGCTGGTTCAGACTTTGCCACTGCTTGAGCCGCGAAAACAGAAATGACAGTTGCACGGACAGGGCATGGCGGGACGGATCCTGATAAAACAATTCGATAAAGGGGTTATCGGCCACCTGCTCAAAGAATGTACCGGAGCCGAGTTTGTCGGCCAGTTTCTGCGTCAGTGTGGTTTTGCCTACGCCAATGGCACCTTCAATCGCAATATGACACTGCTTCAGCGGCTGCCGCCGCGCAATCGTTCCCTGTCTGCTTACCATGCTTTCCCCTTTGCCAGCGGCGTTTCCCCGGCTGCCAGCAGTGCATTGAGCAATGCTTCTGCTGTTTTTCTCAAGCGGGGATGTTGCCAGTTCGGGGCGATATCGCAAAGGGGGCGCAGCACAAACTGGCGGTTTTGCATGTGAGCATGGGGCACGGTTAAACGCTTGCTGTTTATGATGTCCGCATCAATGGCAATAATATCCAGATCAAGGGTGCGCGGCCCCCATATCTCGGCCCGTATGCGGCCATGCTGTGCCTCAATCCATTGCAGGGCATCCAGTAATGCCGTTGGAGCCAGCCGGGATTCGAGTGCAATGACCGCATTGTGATAATCGGCTTGACCCGGCGGGCCAAGCGGCGGCGTACGATAAAGCAGTGATAAGGCGGTGATATGGGTATTGTCCAGTTGCTCGATACATTGGCGGGCGCTGTAAAAAGTCGATACCACATCGCCGATATTGCCGCCCATGGCAATATAAATGAGACTCATGCGACGGTCACAGAACCGCCGCGACGCGGGTCGCCGCAAGCGCGCACGTCTGCATTGTCAGTGCAGCAGATGGCATGCACCCCACCGAAATAGACGCTCTGCTGCTGCCACGGATTGAGCCGCCACCCCAGTTGCATCAGCTGTTCTTTTTCATGTTCGGATAAAGCCTCCGGCTCAAAATCCAGCCTGTCGCCTTCATTGTGCAGGCGCGGCGCGTGCACGGCGGATTCAATGGATTCTCCCTGCGACAGGCATCGGGTCAGCACTTGCAGAATCGCGCCGCGCAGACGATTGGAACCGCCGCTGCCGAGCACCATTCGGGGCCGACCATGCTGCATAAAAATGGATGGTGCCATCATCGAAGATAATGTAGTTCCACCACTTACAGCATGAAATCCGAGCGGATTAATATCCTCTTCGCCAAGCATATTATTCAGATGAATACCTGCGCCGGGCACGACAATACCCGAGCCTTCGCCATTGCTGCTAGTCAACGAGACAGCCATGCCATCTTTATCGATAATGCTGATATGGGTGGTGCTGCCATGCCGGTTGGCCGGTTCTTCGGGCCAATCATCTGCTTTGCCCTGTAGATGTTGCAGAATGTGATTCATTTGGGACTGCATAGTCTTGTCGGCCATAATATCCGATGCGATATCATCCGCATGGATACGCTCATCCAGTCCGGCATGACGCATTCGGCTGGCGGCCCGCAGGGCTTCAGCCAGCAATACAGGCCAGGCTCTGCTGGCAGTTTCAGGACATGCCTGCAAGCGATCCAGCAGACAGGCGGAAAAAGCAATCAGCAGGCCACCCGATGACGGCGGCGGGTTGGTCAATAGCTCGCCGCCAAATACGTTCACCGACAAAGGCGTACGGATATTGATCTGCTTTGCACGCATATCATCCATGCCGAGCAGACCGTGCGGCATGCAGGCCGAGACAATCGCGCGAGCCAGATCGCCATGATACATCTCGTGAATGCCGTCGATGGCCAGCATATCCAGCGTGTTGGCCAGATCGGTGTTGCGGAAATTATCACCTTCTTTCAGCCATATTCCATCCGGTGCATGCAGCGATTTACATACGCCCGTGTCACTCAGAATCGGTTGCAGCAGGTCGATAAACGACGATTGCAATCGATTCAGGCGAATGCCGTTTCTGGCCGCATCCATGCCGGGTGCCAGCGCCTCGCGCAGCGGTATCACGCCGTGGCGGCGATGCGCTTCAAACAGCATGGCCAATAGCGACGGCGTACCGACCGAACCTTGACCGATATGAAATGTTTGCACGCTATCACCGAAATCAATCGGCACGGCTTTTAGCTCAGGGGTAAATCCCGGCGGTTGGGGGCCAGTCGGCATGCGCGCGAAACCATCGTAGAGCACGGCCTTTTGATGCGGCGGCGCGATAAGCATGAAGCCGCCGCCACCGGCTGCTGTCAGCACCGGCTCGGCGCAAAACGACGTGCTTACGGCGGCAATGGCCGCATCCACTGCATTGCCGCCAGCGCGTAATATGGTGGCTCCGGCATCGGCTGTAGCGGCATGTCCGGCAGCCACCATGCCAGCGTGTTTGTTGCTCATACCTGCTTCTGGTGGATGATAAAACCCTTGTTGTTGTGTTTGAGATGCATGGTCTTGAGCAACTTTTCAGCCTCGGCCCGTGTTTTTTTTGGGCCGATCCAGACAGCATGCAAACCGTCCTTTTTGCTCACAATAACTACAGACGAGCCTTGTCGTTTTAACTGGTCGGCCAGTCCGCGCGCGCGCAGGTGTTCCTTAAAAGCACCGACCTGGACATAAAATCCGCCAGTAATCGCAGTCGGTTTCGCTAGCGGGGAAGTTTTTGCTTTGGCGTGAATCACAGGCGCTTTTTTCGCCGCTGTCGCAGGCGGCTTTGCGCGGGTCGGGTGTGTTTGGCGCTGCCGGGTCGCAGCATGCTTTGTCGACGTGCTCTGCGTTTGTTTGGCAACCGGTGTAGGATGCGGTGTCGTAAAATCAAACCATTCAGGTCGGGCCGAGGCCAGCATCACAAGCATGATACAGATTGCAGCAATGCCCCATGCCATGCGCTGCTCAAGCAGTGAAGCCTGCCAGTTGCCGGGTTCTGACATCAGTCAGGAAGGATCATGAATTGCCGAACAGATCATCCAGTTTTTCGGCAAACTTGCTGTAACGGAACGGTTTTTGCAGAACATTGAATTCCTTGTCCGGGAACCGTTCATACAAATCTTCAGGATAGCCGGTGACAAACATGATGCGCTCGACGACATCAGGATTGACCTGCTCCAGCGAACTGTAAATTTCATCGCCGGACAAACGGGGAATACGCACATCCAGCAGAATGACCTGATATTCATGGCCATGCGTAGTCAGTTCAAACAGACTCTGCACCGGATCGCCCATACTGATGATTTCACCCACCATACCTTTCTCAGCAACATAACGGTTCAGGAATGCTGTCAAAATACCCTGAACTGAATCTTCATCATCAATAATCAATGCTTTCATGGCTCACTTACTCCTGATGTTGGTCAAATTGGTTTTATCTAATATGCTGTCGGGGTTGACGCGCGCATTGTTAAAACGAACGCCCCAGTGTAAATGCGGCCCTGTCGCCCGTCCCGTAGCGCCAACCTCGCCAATCTGCTGTCCGTTTTTAATCCAGTCACCCTTTTTTACAGTAGTCGCTTGCATATGCGAATAGACGGACACTAATCCATTGCCATGGCCGATGGCTACCGTTTTGCCGTTCAGGTACATATCGGCCACCAGCAGCACGCGTCCGGCCAGCGGGGCTTTAATAATCGTGCCGGCAGGCGCGGCGATATCGATGCCGGAATGTGGTGAGCGCGGCTCGCCATTGACAAAACGCTGCGCTCCGAACGGCGTGGATACGATGCCTTCAATGGGCTTTCCGTGCATCACAATATCCGGTCTGGCATCGACTTCCACCTTGTAACTGGCCTTGAGCGCCTTCACTTCAGTGCGAATACGGGTGAGCGTTTTTTTATCAAACACGGCCATTTTTTTCGATACTTCAATATGGGAAATGCGAAACTTGCCCTTGTTGACCAGCAGAAAATCATTGCCGACCGTATCTTTGGCCGCCTTCCACATGATGTTATATTTGCCCGGTTTCTTTTTCAGATCGACGCCGATCCAGCCGCGCCATTGGCCGTGTCCGAGTGATTTGAGCGGCCAGTGTTTGTCGAAACATGTCAACGTCAATGTGTTGCCACTGTATGATGTTTCCACCGTGACAACATCGCCCTGGATGGCCTGCCACTGAGCCGCCTGAAGCGGGGCAATCCAAAACAATAAGCTTAATGACAATAGCAGCGCCAGTTTCATGCTGTGTTCTCCCTTCCTGCAAGGTGGGAATATTGAACGCTCGCATGCGTATGGCAAGCGCTTCCTTGATCGGGATCTAGCCCGGATATTCATAAATACTGCCGCGCGCTGACTTGTTCATTTGCTCGCAACGAATCCTTCGCCTGTCGTCCGTATGCATGGCCGGAACCATAGTAATCAAGATCCGGATTAAATGCCTGTAATCAGTAAATCAACAGCAGCCACGATTAATTCACGCTCATGATGAATATTGCTTACTGGCGGTATAAAGGCGCAACGACCCGTGTCGCCAAGTGATCCAATAAATCAGCCTGAATATCAACAAGGTAGGGAATTTGCTGTTGTGAGTCAGGGTTTGGATTTGCATACACATCGAATTGTGCCATTAAAACACCCTTAACCCATCAGAAAAAAGCCCGCACTTTTCAATTCGCTGGTTATATTCGGCAATCGCCTTCTTGTTTTCTGCCAGCCATGATGCTTCTTTACGCTTGCGAAGCTCTTCGCCTAAAGACCGCTCCAATGTGGCAGAAAGATTGATTTTTAACGCTTTTGCCTGGTTAAGCAAGTCACTATTGATGCTTAAATTGGCTGCTTTTTTTTGTGTCTGGATATCGTAAATATGCTGCATAAGTGAACTCCCCCCCCATGCGTCTATGCGCATATTATATGCACGTTTTGATTGCGCGGCAATGGACTCAACGTGGGATTGCCGCTCATCCACCCAGAGTTTTGTAATTGGCTCTGAATTCTATTTTAATCCGACTGAGGCAGCTGTCATCCTGTGTTATGATTTGGCGGAATCGGTGACGGCATCGAATATTTCCAGCTTGGTCGGGCCGCTGAACCACGCCTTTGGCGTCTGGCCTGCTTTGACATGGGCTTGCCTGAATGATTCGGATTTTGTCCATGCTTCAAAAGCCTGACGTGATTCCCATAGCGTCATGACGATATGTTGATCGGAGGTGTTTTGCTGCGGTCTGAGCACGGCGTTGCGGATAAAACCGGGTTCGCCATCGACCAGCCCGGCGCGCTGTTTGAAGCGATTCTCAAAATCTTCCCAGTGTTCGGGAGCAATCGTAAAGCGATTCATGGTAACAAACATAGTTTCTCCTTTATTTTTTCGCCTCTGGCGAAAAAATATGATGAAAGGCGTCAAAAGGCTAGTGCGGGCTAGTGCGCGTTAATGGCCTAACATCCAGTTGCCGATGTCTCGATATACGGGCATCGGGTCAAATTTAATACGTTTATGGAATAGATTAAGCCAGAAATTTCTGCCAATCAGTTCAAAGTGGTCGCAGGGTAAGGTGGCGATGTGTTCTCCCCACGCAGCTGACTGGATAGAAACCTGGGCGTCGTTCTCGCCCTCCTGCTTTTGAATGTAGCGTCCGTGGCAGCGCACAATCCAGGGGTGCTGTGTAATCGGTCGGGAGGCGCTGTAGCTGCGATAGACGACATTCGGTTGATTCGGAGTCTCCGCGTTAAACGACTGGAGCTTTGTTGTGGTCAAATCACAAACACCGGCAAACAGGCGAAACGGCGAGTAAGGCTGACAGACCAGATCAGCGGCAGGCGAACCATGGTGGGGCGTGGACAGGGTGGTCAGGCTGACGGTTTTTTCGCTGCCGCCCAGATGCGTGATCCAGCGGCGCGCATCGAGGCCGCCCATGGAATGGGCCAGCAAATGCAGCGGGCCGGATTCTCCTGCCAAATACTGCGCCAAAGCATGGGCGCGGCGCTCAATACTGCCGGCCCATGGCAAAGTTGGCGTCAGCACGCGCAGGCCCATGCTCTCGTATAATCGGCGCACGCCCTGAAAATATTCCAGCCATAATAATTTACGGAATCCGAACAGGCCGTGAATCAGGACAACGGTCGGTTGGGTCGCCATGCTTATTTGCGGCTGTGAATGTGTAGCAATGAGAGCTGCGGTGAGCGCTGCTTCACCACCGGCACAGGATATTCGCCGGAGAAACAGGCATCGCAGTGCAGGCTGCGCGGTTTGCCGACCGCCCGGTACATGCCCTCGAAGCTGACAAAGGCCAGTGAATCAGCGCCTATGGCTTTGCGCATGGCTTCGAGATCCATCTTGTTGGCCATCAGTTCACCGGCATCCGGCGTATCGACGCCGTAAAAACAGGAGTGGCGGGTGGGCGGGCTGGAAATACGCATATGAATTTCACGTGCGCCGGCGGCGCGCACCATCTCTACGATTTTGCGGCTGGTGGTGCCGCGCACTATCGAATCATCCACCAGAATCACGCGCTTGCCTTTGATCAGTTCGCGATTGGGATTGAGCTTTAGCTTGACGCCGAAATTGCGAATGGATTGTTTCGGTTCAATAAAGGTGCGTCCAACATAATGATTGCGAATCAGGCCCATCTGAAACGGAATCCCGGCGGCTTCAGCAAAACCCATGGCCGGTGGTACGCCGGAATCGGGTACCGGAATGACCAGATCGGCATCAATCGCAGATTCCTTGGCCAGTTCAACGCCGATCTGATAACGCGCCTCATAGACATTGACGCCTTCAAGGGTGGAGTCAGGGCGGGCAAAATAGACATATTCAAAGACGCAGAATTTTGGTTTGACGGAGCGGAACGGATGCAGGCTCTCCAGTCCGTTTTCATCAATAATGATCATTTCTCCCGGTTCCACATCGCGCACAAATGTCGCGCCGACCAAGTCGAATGCGCAGGTTTCCGAGGCCAGTACCCATGAACCATCCAGTTTACCGAGCACCAGCGGACGTATGCCATGGCAATCCCGTATGCCGACGAGGCGTTTTTCCACCAGCACCAACAGCGAAAATCCTCCGGCCAATTTGCTGACCGCATAGGCGACGCGCTCTTTCATACTCGCCGCCCTGCTTCTGGCCACCAGATGAATCAGCACCTCGGTATCGGAAGTGGACTGGAAAATAGAGCCTTTTTTCTCCAGTTGCTCGCGCAACTCCGGCGCATTGACGATATTGCCGTTGTGACACATGGCGATACCGCCGTGGGCATATTCATAGGAGAATGGCTGGCAATTGCGCAATCCCGATTCGCCCGATGTGGAATAACGCACATGGCCGATACTGTGATGGCCGGTCAGCGTTTTGATATCCGGTTTCTGGAAAATATCGGCCACCAGCCCCATGCCCCGGTGGGTGTAGAAACTGTGGCCGTCGGTACTGACGATGCCGGCAGATTCCTGACCGCGATGCTGCTGCGCATACAGGCCGAGGTAGGTCAGGTTGGCGGCTTCGGGGTGATTGAATACACCAAAGACGCCGCATTCATCATGGAAGTGATCATGGCTGTC
This sequence comes from uncultured Zetaproteobacteria bacterium, assembly GCA_964553725.1. GTDB lineage: Bacteria > Pseudomonadota > Zetaproteobacteria > Mariprofundales > Mariprofundaceae > Mariprofundus. Next base: position 1,666 of record CAZKME010000050.1, on the reverse strand, counting down.
CAGTTCAACACGCATGCTGTCGGGCACGGGCTTATCTCCTGTTGTTATCGATAATGGATTTCAGGGCATTTTTATCTTTGATTGGAATAATATCCTGCAAACGCGCATTGGTAGCCTGCGGCGAAGGATATTTTGCGCCGCCCTGTCTGGAAAACGGGTAACCCTGCGGAATCATGCCACCCAGCATATCGCCCAACTCAATCGCATACGGGGTGAGCTGGCTCTGCTTGAGCCATGCGGCATCAGGTTTGGTGTAAGAGGTATAGACCAGAAAACAGAGTGAAATCAGCAGCATGCCACGCGCCGCGCCAAAAAATACGCCGAGGGTGCGATCAGTCGCAGTCAGGGCGGCCATATCTACCAGACGGCGAATAATCGCGCCGATCAGGCCGACAACGATCATCACAATCACAAACACCAGTGCGAAGCCGGCAACATCGGCACCGGTCGGGTTGGTAATCCACTGGCCGAGAAAATCGCCGGTGCGACCGGATAAACGACTGGCAATCAGGAAAGCGGCCACCAGGCCGATCAGCGAAATGATTTCACGTACAAAGCCGCGCCATAATGATAGCACCATCGACAATCCAACGATGGCAATCAGAATATAATCAACAAAGTTCAAGTCAGCCCTCGATTCTGTTTATGTTAAAATTTTCTGCGCTGCTTCGGACAAATGCCTGACGCCTGTCAGGGCAAGCGGTGCTTCTGTTGCGCTGCGCATGTTAGCAACGATATTGGCCTTCTGCACCCTCCCGTGATTTTCAGCCGGCAACAACAGCCGCGAGAAGCCCAGATTGGCGGCTTCTCTGGCTCTGGCTTCCGGCAATCCGACCGGGCGCACCTCGCCGGTCAAACCCACCTCGCCGAATACAGCAAGATCATCAGCAACCGCTTTTTCCTGATAGGCCGACACCATGGCCAGTAATATAGCCAGATCAGCAGCTGGCTCTGCGATGCGCGCGCCGCCAGCGATATTGATATACACATCGTGCTGCGACAAAGGCAATCCAATGCGCCGCTCCAATACCGCAGTCAGCATGGCCACGCGACCACTATCGACGCCTACCGCCGAGCGTTTCGGGGTGGCGTAAACAGTCGGCGCAATCAGCGCCTGCACCTCGACCAATAGCGGGCGCGTGCCCTCCATACAGGCCAGCACCACCGAGCCCGGCGTATCTTTGGCGCGCTCGGCCAGAAACAGGCGGGAAGCATCACGAATGCCAATCAGTCCTGCATCGGTCATTTCAAATACGCCGATTTCGCCAGCCGGGCCAAAACGATTTTTTACCGCCCTCAAAATACGGTGGGCATGGCCGCGATCACCTTCAAAATAAATCACCGCATCCACCATGTGTTCAAGCACGCGCGGGCCGGCCAGCGCGCCTTCCTTGGTGACATGGCCGACCAGAATCAGGGCGTGACCATGCTGTTTGGCGTTCTTGATTAAGTTGGCCGAACAGTCGCGCACCTGAGAGACTGTACCCGGCGCGCTGGTCAAACGATTGCTGACGGTGGTTTGAATGGAATCGACGATCACAGCCGATGGTTTGATCTTGTCGATAGTGGACAGCATGGATTCCAGTTCGCAGGCCGAAATCAGCAGCAAATCAGCATGCAGAGCGCGAATACGTTCGCCGCGCAAATGCACCTGTTGAATCGATTC
>CAZKME010000049.1:6109-12866 GCA_964553725.1 uncultured Zetaproteobacteria bacterium | reverse complement strand
ACGATCACAATCCCCGATACTGCATTTCCGCTCAATAAAATGTTAAGTATATTTGTAAAAGATGGAAGAAATCTGACTACTATTATTACAAAAAAGCAGAATGGAACCCCCGTGGCTTTTAGTCAGGCCAATTCAGGCACAAACGACTTGATTTTATACCAGACTCAAACAGCGCCCACCGCAAACAACATGACCAGCACTGTCAACTATAAGGCCGCAGATATCACCGTCGCGTTGAATAATATTGTGGTTGCTGACCCGGATAGCAATCGTTTGACTGCAATGCTGGTACTTGCAGACAGTGCATCGGGAACATTGAGCATCAGTGGAAATGCCCGGTTTATCTCGACATCCGGTATTTGGGAAATAACAGGAACAGTTGCAGCAGTGAATGCAGCTTTGGCCAATGTAGCTTTTCTTCCAGCCGCTGGTTATATCCAAAACACCTCAATATCAACCTCAGTTACTGATGGCATGGCGTTTCCGTTAACAGGTATAATTACCGTGAATTTTTCTGGTGTGCCTGCTCCGGTCAATGCAGGTGTGCCGCCTGCTCCAGTCAATGCAGGTGGCGGGAAAGGAGGGTGTGTACTAAATCCACACGCAAGTGCTGACCCTGTTCTGCCTGTATTATTGCTAATAGCTGTAAGCTTGCTTATGTTAAGGAGGAGGAATATCTGACCGCTGCCTGTTTATTTCCGGGTGATATTGTAGGCTACCTGCTTAATAAAGATCTTTGGAGATGATGAAATGGCAAAAATAGTGAAGGCTGTTGTATTGGCGGGCGGTTCGGGTAGTCGTTTGTGGCCCTTGTCCAGACAGCAGCTGCCCAAGCAATTTTTAAATCTCAATGGTGTCGACAGCATGCTCAGTGCGACGATTTCGCGTTTGGCGCCTATGATACCTCAGGATGATGTATGGGTGGTTACGGGCGAAGCGCATGCCACAGGTGAAGCGTTTTCCGAGCTGGACGGGTTAAATAAAATTCTGGAACCGTGTGGTCGTAATACAGCGCCTGCAATCGCAATTGCTGCCGCGCTGCTACAGGACTTGAGCAATGAAGACCCGGTCATGGTCGTGCTGCCTGCCGATCATATCGTCACCAAAAAAGATGCTTTTCAGGCTTGCCTGAAAACGGCTGTCAAAGCTGCACAGAGTGGGCGCATTGTTACATTCGGCATTCTCCCGGAGCATCCTGAAACCGGCTTTGGCTATATTCAGGTGGAAAGTGGTAATGGCACGCTTCATCCGGTTATACGGTTTGTTGAAAAACCCGATCTGGAAAACGCACAAAAAATGCTCGATGATGGTAATTATTACTGGAATTCAGGCATGTTTGTGTGGCAATGCTCCACCATTCTGGAGCAGATTGAAAAATTGCTGCCTGATGTCAGTAATTTGCTTAATAAAATGAGAATGCAATGGAATAACGGAGAACCATGGCAAGAGGTGATTCGCAGCGACTTTGACCAAATGCCGGATATTTCGATTGATTACGGCGTGATGGAGAAGTCGGATATCGTATCGCTGGTTTCGGCTGATATTGGCTGGTCTGATGTCGGCAGTTGGGATGCCGTACACGACATGGCGCAGCATGATGATAATGACAATGATATCAGCGGCAATGTGCTGGCGATTGACTGTAAAGGATCATTGTTGCGTAGCGAAAAGAATCTTATCGCAGCCGTGGGGCTGGAAAATATTATCGCAGTGGAAACACCGGATGCCATTTTATTATGTAAGCGGGGTGAAAGCCAGCGCGTACGTGAAATTGTCGATAAGCTGAAACAGGGCGACCATGGCAGCTATCATCTGGAGCATGTTACGGTGCGCCGCCCCTGGGGCAGTTATACGGTGCTGGAAGATAAAGGGCAGGGCTACAAGCTCAAACGTATTGAAGTGCTTCCCGGCGCTCGATTGAGCTTGCAGGCGCATCAGCATCGCTCGGAGCATTGGGTGGTCGTAGCAGGCACAGCGACCATCACATGTGGTGATTTGCATAAGATCGTCGCCAAAAACGGCAGTGCCTACATCCCCATCGGAGAAACCCACCGTCTGGAAAATCGGGGCAAGGTGCCACTACAACTGATCGAAGTGCAGGTGGGCGAATACCTCGGCGAAGATGATATTGAACGCTTTGATGATAGCTACGGCAGGGTGACATAAAGCCGTTTATATTTGGCAGAGCCTTGCAAAGATAGCTGCCATTGTGAGTATGGCCTGATGATGCATTCAAGAGTTTCGATACTGGTTGGTCTATTTACGCTGTGGCTGTGTTCTTCTGTGGCATCGGCAGCCGAACTGACTGTGGTTCACGATGTGCGTTTGTGGACGGCACCGGACCACACGCGTCTGGTGTTCGATTTGAATCACAATATGACATATAAGTTATTTCGACTGCATAAACCGGAACGCATTGTCATTGATATGCAGCAGACCAGCTTGAAAGCTGATCTCAAAAAGCTGGCCCTGCCCGACCCGGTGATTCTGAGTATTCGTCATGGTAAATCCAAACACAATGGCCTGCGTGTGGTGGTTGATGTGAAAAAAAAAGTGCAGCCGCGTTCGTTTTTGCTCAAGCCGTTACATGGAAAGCCGTATCGGCTTGTGGTTGATTTGATGCGACCGGAAAAAACGCACAAGGCTGCTGGCCTCCGCACGGCTCGCAGCAAGCATGGTATTATCATTGCAGTCGATGCCGGACATGGCGGTGAAGATCCGGGCGCTATCGGGCCGCATAAGGTGATGGAAAAAACCATTACCCTGGCTGTGGCGAAAAAGCTGGCCCGTAAAATCAATGCACAGCCGGGCATGAAGGCGGTACTCATTCGCAAGGGCGATTATTTTGTGCCGCTGAGGCGGCGCGTTTATCTGGCGCGTAAAGCCCATGCCGATATGATGATTAGCATCCATGCTGATTCTGTACGTACGCGCTCCGTGCAAGGTGCGAGTGCCTATACCCTGTCCGAACGCGGCGCTACCCAGAGTCGGGCGGCCAAGGCGCTGGCGGCCAAGGAAAACGCCGCAGATCAGATTGGCGGCGTAGCATCTAAACAGGCGCATGATCCGCTGGTCAGCCGTATTCTCGGCGATATGTTTCGGCGCGACAGTTTAAACAGTTCGCAAATGCTGGCAGAAGAGATGCTGATCCGGCTGAAAAGGGTTGGCCCGATCAAATATTCCAAACCGAAACGGGCGCGCTTCTTTGTGCTCGGCGCAATGGAGATTCCCAGCGTGCTGGTGGAGCTGGATTATATTTCCAATCCGAAGCGCGAGAAAAAGCTGAAAAATAAAAAACATCAGAAACAGCTGGCCACAGCGCTGTTTGATGCCAGCGTTAATTTTTTCCGCAAAATGGGCCGTTTGAAACAGGCCGAAAATAACGACACACAACAACCCTCCCCATCTTTAGTCAGTTCAGGCGATGTTGTAGTGATGTCCGCTATGCAGGAGTTATAAAGCATGTCTTCTTCATACACATCCAAAGATCTATACCGTCGCCTGCTTGGTTTTCTGACACCCTACAAGGGGCGTTTAAGCATTGCCATTAGCTGTATGATTGTTCTGGCGGCCTGCACGGCTGCAATGGCCTGGATGTTGAAGCCGGTGCTGGATGAAGCGCTGTCGGGCAAGAACGGCCAACTGATTTACATTATTCCAGCTCTGATTGTTGCGCTCTATATGATCAAGGGGGCGGCCTATTTCGGGCAGGCGTATACCATGGGTTATATTGGCCAGAAGGTGATTTTTGATCTGCGTAATCTGTTATATAAACAGCTGACTTCGCAATCGCTGTCCTTTTTCGCCCACCGTAAAACCGGCGAACTGCTGGCGCGTTTGTCGTACGATGTGACGCTGGTTCAGGCGGCTGTCAGTACAGCCGTGACGGCGCTGATGCGCGATGCGATTTCTATCATATTTTTGGTCGGTGTGGTATTTGTGCAAGACTGGTTGCTGGCTTTGATTACCATGCTGGTATTTCCAGCCGTGATTTATCCGATTGCCCGTTTTGGGCGCAAGATGCGCCATGCTACACTGGATGGACAGGCTGCCATGGGCGATTTGACCAGTTTGCTGGAAGAAACGGTCAGCGGCATTCGGGTAGTCAAAGCCTTTGGCATGGAAGATTACGAGCAGGATCGCTTCCGGAAATTAACCGGTGATTTCTTTTCGCATCAGCTCAAGGTCTTCAAGGTCAATGCGCTGTCTTTTCCGATTATGGAGTTGCTGGCCGGCTTCGGTATTGCCGGCGTTCTGCTGTATGGCGGCATGCGGGTGGCATCGGGTGAGACAACAGCCGGTACGCTGGTATCGTTTCTGGCTGCTGTGATTATGCTGTATGAGCCGGTCAAACGGTTATCTCGCGCCAATAACGATATTCAGCAGGGGCTGGCGGCCAGCCAGCGCATTTTTGAGCTGCTGGATGAGCCGATTGAAGTGCATGATCATGATCAGGCGCGAATCCTGCCACCATTCACCAATGCGATCCGCTTTGAGCAGCTGGGTTTAATCTATTCGGGTACGGATAAAGCGGTACTCGATGATATCAGTTTTTCAGTGGCGGCCGGTGAGGTGGTGGCGCTGGTCGGGCGCAGCGGAGGCGGAAAAACGTCGCTGGTGAATCTGGTGCCGCGCTTTATGGATGTGACGGCAGGACGGCTCACGATTGATGATATTGATGTGCGTGATTTGACGCAGGCATCGTTGCGGGCTCAGATTGCGTTGGTGACACAGGAGGTTATCCTGTTCAACGATACGGTGCTCAATAATATTGCTTATGGCTATGAAAATATCGATCAGCAACAGGTGGAGGCCGTAGCCAGAGCTGCCAATGCGCATGAATTTATTGAAAAATTGCCGCAGGGTTATGATACACTGATTGGCGAGCGCGGTGTGATTCTCTCCGGCGGCCAGCGTCAGCGTTTATCGATGGCCAGAGCATTGTTAAAAGATGCGCCTATTCTGATTCTGGATGAAGCGACCAGTGCGCTGGACACCGAATCCGAACGTCTGGTGCAGCATGCGATTGACCACCTGATGCAGGGGCGCACGGTGATTGTGATTGCGCACCGTTTATCCACCATTCGCCATGCTGATTGTATCGTGGTGCTGGATGACGGGCATATTGTGCAGATGGGCAGGCATGATGATTTATTGACTGAAGGTGGCCTGTATGCCGAACTGTATCATCTGCAATTTGAAAGCCATATTGAAGCACCCGGTATCGAAGCCGAGTAGATATGAAAGGTCGTCTGATTATCTGGTTGCTGCCGCACCTGATCAAATTTATTTATCTGTTTCTGGTTAACACGATTCGCTGGCAGACAGCCGGAAAACCATACGACCCGGATGATCCGCAGCGAAATTTGTATACCTTCTGGCATGCCCGGATGTTGATGATTCCACGTTTATCCAGAGGAATCTGGCATGGTTATATGCTGATTTCATCGCATCGGGATGGCGGCTTTATTGCCGATAGCATGCATTTACTGGGCATTGAAACGGTTCGGGGTTCAAGCACGCGCGGCGGTGCCCGTGCCATGCGGGAAATGCTCAGAGCTGTGAAAAATGAAAAAAGGCATCTGGCGATTACGCCCGATGGCCCCAAAGGGCCGCGTGAAAAAGTGCAGAAAGGCACGATTCAACTGGCGATCAAAGCCGAGTTGCCGATTATTCCGGTTTGCTATGCTACCAAACGTCACTGGCGCATCAATTCATGGGATCATTTTTATATTCCGCAACCGTTCACGCGCGGCGTGTTTGTGTTTGGCGAGACTGTGATTGTATCGCCTGATGAAAATATGGATGCGGCAATCGCCCGCATCCAGAAATCTATGGATGATGCCCAACAACGGGCGGATAGCTATTTTGATTAACACAACGCGCGTAACGATTCAGCACGATAGCGCCACATCGCAAAAAAGCTCCGGAGGTGCGATTTCAGTCACGCAAATACTACAGCAAAGCGCGTCTGAAGCTGCATCTCCACCAATGCGATTGTATAATGAGATTGAACATATTCACCTGTTCGGTTGTGGGCATGGGCAGAATAAAATCCTTCATTCAAGATAAGGCGCGGGGACACGGTTTTGCATTATGCCGGGTGACACGACCGAAGATATCCGGCCTGCACGGGGCGGCTCTACAGGACTGGGTGAAATCGGGCATGCAGGGCAATATGAGCTGGATGGCGGAAGATGTGCGGTTGCAGCGGCGTATTGCACCCGAATCCATGCTGGACGGGGTGCGTTCGGTTATCACGGTGGCCATGCCCTATACGCCACCGGCCTACGCATTGGATGAAGCCTGTGCGGCAGTAGATTCCGGCGTGATTACGGCTTATGCGCATGGTGATGATTATCATGATGTGATGAAAAAGCGAATCAAGGCGTTGGCGCGAGAGCTGGATGTGTTGCTGGATAAGCATGATCAGCGGGTATTTGTCGATACTGCTCCGGTTATGGAACACGCGCTGGCCGAATCGGCCGGTTTGGGCTGGCAGGGCAAACATTCGCTAACCATTGATCGTGATCTGGGCTCGTGGTTTCTGCTCGGTGAGATTTTTACCACCGCTGATATTGAACCGGATGCACCGGCTACAAACCATTGTGGCACATGCGCGGCTTGCATGGATATTTGTCCGACCAAAGCCATTGTTGCGCCCTATGTGGTGGATGCGCGTTTGTGTATTTCTTATCTGACGATTGAGTATGATGGCTTCATTCCTCACCGCTTGCGTCCGCTGATGGGGAATCGG
>CAZKME010000049.1:0-6009 GCA_964553725.1 uncultured Zetaproteobacteria bacterium | reverse complement strand
TCGATGATCTGATGGCTGTGCTCGCTGATGATGAGCCGTTGATTCGTGGTCATGCGGCCTGGGCTCTGGGCCGATTGGCCGGAGCGCAGAATATGGCTATGATTACCGAACTTTTGCGCGCCCGTTCGGATATAGAAAAAGATGGTGATGCGCTCCATGAAATTCACACATCCATTGAATATATAAGGGGAAAATATGAGCAATCCTAAAGCATTTATTTTTGATCTGGACGGCACGCTGGTCGATGCCTTGCCGGATATTCAGGCCAATGCCAACCGGGCGCTCGAATCGCTCGGTTATGATTTACGCCTGAGTCTGGCAGAAACGCAACCGCATGTTGGCGGCGGGGCGCATAAGCTGGCCTCCAATGTATTGGGACTGCCCATGGAGCACGATGAGACCATGGCGTTATATCATGCTTTTGCTGATATTTATGAACAGCACCCGGCTGATTTCGGCAAACCGTTTCCCGGCGTGATGACAGTGCTTGATACCTTGAAAGAGAAAGGTATTCCCATCTCATGCGTGACTGCAAAACCGGCTAAGGCGCGTATCAAGGTGCTTGATGCGTTGGGTCTGACGCCGTATTTGGTGCTGGCCTTGTCGCCCGAAGATGGTTTTGCCAAAAAACCTGCGCCGGATATGTTGTGGGAATGTTGCAAGGCCATGGGCGTGGATGCAGCCGATACCGTGATGGTGGGGGATACCCGCTTTGATGTCGAAGCCGGTTTTAATGCCGGTTGCCATACGGTCGCATTTGCTGAGCACGGATATCAGGATGTACCACCGGAATATGCGGATCGGGTGATTTCTCTGCCTGTATTCACTGACCTGCTGAAATTGATTGATGACTAGACTAAGCGGGATATATGCCATTCTCCCCGCTGATCTGGGCACGGGTGAGCTGCTGGACAAAGCCGAGGCGGCGCTGAAAGGCGGGGTGCGTATTCTACAATTTCGCGATAAAAAACAGGGGTATAAAAGGCAAATCAAACGCGCCAAAGCGTTGCGTCAGGTGACGCGCGATTATGGCGCACGACTGATTATCAACGATTCGGTAACGCTGGCCTGTGATGCCGATGCGGATGGCGTACATCTGGGCCGTGATGATGCGCCCAATCTGATTCAGCTTAGAAATGAAGTGGGCGATGATTTCATCATCGGCATTACCTGCCGGGCGGATGCGGCCTTTGCCAAGTCGGCGCTAAAAGACGGGGCTGATTATGTTTCCTTCGGCGCGGTGTGGGAAACACACTCCAAACCCGAAGTGCCGGAAATTGGATTGAATCGCCTGGCCAAGGCGCGTTCTATGTTTCCCGATGCCAACCTCTGCGCCATTGGCGGCATCACAGTAGATAATATTGTGCAGGTAAAGGCAGCCGGAGCCGATTGCGCCGCCGTGATTTCCGGCCTGTTTGCAACGGATCATATACAAACCCGCGCCGCGCAATTGGTTGAACTCTGGAACAGAGCATGAGCACTTCGATTGCAGACCACCCTGTTTGCCTGACCATCGGCGGTTCCGATTCCTGCGGCGGCGCAGGGATTCAGGCGGATTTGCGCGTATTTGAAGCGCTCGGCGTACACGGCTGTTCGGCCATCACGGCGCTAACGGCTCAAAACCCAGAATCCATTGTCCGCATCGAGCCTGTGTCGCTGGCCCAACTGGATGCAGAAATGCATGCCGTGTTCGACTATTATGATGTCGCTGTGGTCAAAACCGGCATGCTGGTCGATGCTGAACACATTGCCCTGATTTCAGGTCTGTTACCCCAATTGCACCGGGGCGCGCTGGTGATTGATCCGGTATTGGTGTCCAGCAGTGGCAGGCCATTGCTGGATGACGGGGCCATCGACACGTTGATTCATGCGCTGTTTCCGTTAGCCACGCTGATCACACCCAATTTTGATGAAGCCGATGCTCTGTTTGGTCAACGCGGCGAACGTTCCGGTATACGGCTCGGAGAGATGGTCGACAAGCTTGATTGCGCGGTATTGCTTACAGGCGGACATAGTGAGGGTGCATTGCTCACGGATCGCTTGTGTGATCGTCAAGGCGAAGTGTATGAATTCACCCATGCCAGACAGGCGTGGAATCGAGATCAACGCCATGGCACTGGCTGTCGGCTGGCGTCAGCGATCAGTGCGAATCTGGCGCATGGCCTGTTGCTGCCTCAGGGCGTGGACAGCGCCATTCAATATCTGCAATCGAACAATCCACCTAACATATTGAAATAAAACAAAAAAATAGAAAAAGCTTTATTTTTTTGATAGTGGCGCTATAGTGCGCCACCGTTTTGGCAGGCTGGTGTGATACAGGTCTGCTTTTCTTTTGGAGGCTTCAATGGTTAAACTATATTCCGATCCGCATTGTCCGAACTCGCATCGCACCCGTATTGTGCTATCCGAAAAGGAGCTGCCGGTTGAAACCACTGAACTGGAAGCAGATAACCTCCCGGCCGATTTTCTTAAAATCAACCCGTATGGCAAACTGCCGACGGTGATTGATCGGGATATCGTCTTTTTCGAATCTGCCGTGGTCAATGAATATCTGGATGAGCGTTATCCGCATCCGCCGCTGAAACCGGGTTCACCGGCTGAACGCGCCCAGATGCGTCTGGCCGTGTTGCAGCTGGAACGTGAACTCTACCCGCTGTATATTGAAACCCAGAACCCTCGCAAGAAGAAAGATGCCGTGGCCAAAATCAAGACCTACCTCAGCTCGCTGGATACCTATCTGGGCCGCCAGGAATATTTTATTGGTGAACAATATACGCTGGCCGATGTGACCTTGATGCCGATTTTATGGAGGCTCGAATCCATTGGTATTGATACTGCCCCGTGGAATAATTTGGAAGCGTATATGGATCGCCTGTTTGAGCGTCCTGCCTTTGAGCGCTCATTGTCCGAATATGAGCAGATGCTCAGAGAGTATTAAATCAAGAGCCATTTAAGCCATTTGCAAAAGTCCGGGTGGCTCAGGATAGAAAGTGACGATTGTCACTTTCTGTCAGTATGGGTTGTCTGCTAGCATACGCGCAACGTATCGTGATTCATGAGGGGGCGTTTTATTGTTTGATATTATTCGGCCTGATAATGCAGAATGGAATAAAGCTACCGGCCACATTCGAGACACTTATGCGCGCGCTTATGGCGCACAACTGGACTCCTTTATGCCGCAAATTATGCGTGTGTCCAATGCGGCAGGTAATTACAGGGCGGTGATGGGTTTCCGGCTGGCTGGACAAGAACGCCTGTTTCTCGAAAACTATCTGGATGATCCCATTGAGGATGTGCTTTCACGCTATCTCGGCAAACCGGTCAAACGTTCCGAGATTATCGAAGTGGGCAATCTGGCCGAGGCTGAACCGGGTGATGCGCGCATGGCGCTGGTTGGCGGTACGGCCTATATGTGGTCGCTGGGTTGCCGTTGGCTGGTATTTACCGGCGTGTCACGTATGCGTAACGCCTTTCGCCGGCTTGGGCTGGATATTTGGGAATTGATGGCGGCGGATGAAAACATGCTGACGCCTGAAGAAGCCGCCAAGTGGGGTACTTATTACCAAAGTCATCCGGTGGTCTGTTTCGGTGATCTCAAGCAGGGCCATGATACCTTGCAGGAATTGTGGGCCAGTTTACGGGATACATGGGCTGCCGCCGAAGAAGCCGGTTTGAAAGATGCTGGCCTGAAAGATATTTCCCCGAAAGGTGTTTCAAACAGGAATAACGATTGAGCCAGGTGCTTGAAGCGCTTGAGCGCCATGCGCTCGAACGACCCGAACATATTGCGCTGGACTCGGGAAAAGAACAACTCACCTATCAACAATTATTGGCTGCTGTAAGCACATTATCTGCTGAATTGCAGCAAACAGGCGTTCGGGCGCTGGCTCTGGCTGCGGATAATTCACCGGCCTGGGCAGTTGCGGATCTGGCTTGTATCAAGGCCGAAATTCCGCTGGTTCCCGTGCCCCATTTCTTTTCTCCGACCCAGATCGGACATTTGCTTGTGCATGCCGGTGTCGATGCCGTACTCACAGACAGGCCGGATTCGGTTGCCATGTTGCTGGCCGGCGTATCTGTCGAGCAGCAGCCAGCAAAACAGCTTTCGAACGCACTGGGGCTGATTGTCATTCAAACACCCGATGTCGCCTTGCCGGATGGCTGTGCAAAAGTCACTTTTACTTCCGGTTCAACCGGCGAGCCCAAAGGCGTGTGTTTGAATCAATCCGCCATGGAAACGGTGGCGCTGTCTCTGATCGAATCAACCGGCGCTTGCCGGGATGATCGGCACTTATCACTGCTGCCTTATGCCACTTTGCTGGAAAATATCGGGGGTTTGTATGCGCCGTTCATTGCCGGGGCCACGATTGTAACGCCGGGCATGGCTGCTGTTGGCATGTCTGGTGCCAGTGGCCTTGATATCGGTCGTTTTGTGGCCGCCTTGCATGACGCTGCTGCGACCACCTGTATTATGATTCCGCAGATGTTGCATGCCTTGATTGCCGCGCTGGAACAGGGTGTTAAAAGGCCTGACAATTTGCGTTATATCGCTGTTGGTGGTGCCTCTGTTTCGCTTGTCCTGCTGGAACGTGCGGCAGCACTTGGGCTGCCGGTATATGAAGGTTATGGCTTATCGGAAGCGGCCAGCGTCGTGGCGGTGAACAGTGCGGACGATTGTAAGCCCGGCAGCGTGGGTAAACCTTTGCCGCATGTGGAATTGATTGTTGCCGAAGATGGTGAAATTCTGGTGCGCGGTTCGTTGTTTTCCGGTTATCTGGGTGATGCAGCCGAGGGTGGTGGCGAGCTGTTACCAACCGGCGATATCGGCTATCTGGATGATGATGGCTTTCTTTATCTCAGTGGCCGCAAGAAGCATATTTTCATCACCGCATTCGGTCGCAATGTGTCGCCGGAATGGGTGGAGCGGGAGTTATCTGTTGAGCCTGCCATTGCTCAGTGCTGCGTGTTTGGAGAAGCGCGCCCGTTTAATGTTGCTGTCATCGTAGCGCGGCAAGGTGTCGATTCTGAAATGGTGGAGCGGGCTGTGGCTGCTGCCAATGCACGTTTGCCGGATTATGCGAGGGTTTCTATCTGGCTGGCTGCTGAAGAACCGTTCAGCGTAATCAATGGTTTATGGACGGGTACCGGCAGGCCGAGAAGACAACATATTTTCAAGGCATATACTGAACAAATAAATCGATTATATGAGGGTAGCTGAATGGCATTTTATGATGAGTTGATTGTGGCGACGGAGCATGAACGCAATGATTTATTATCCATCCCGTTTATTGGTATGGGGGCAATGGGGCAATTATCACTGGAGAGTTATCTGGCTTTTCTGGGCCAGGCCTACCACCATGTAAAACATACGACGCCGTTGTTGATGGCGACCGGCGGACGACTGCCTGAGCGGCTGGAATGGCTGCGCGAGGCGATTGGTGAATATATTGAAGAAGAGATGGGTCATCAGGAGTGGATACTCAACGATATTGAGGCCTGCGGCGCCGATAAAGAAGCCGTGCGTCGTGAAACGCCGATGGCGGCGACTGAGCTGATGGTGTCCTATGCCTACGACACGATTCAGCGTAATAATCCGGCTGGTTTCTTTGGTATGGTGCTGGTGCTGGAAGGCACCAGCGTGGCGCTCGCCACCAATGCAGCAGACAATATCGAACAGAGTCTGGGTTTGCCAAAAGCCGCATTTTCCTATTTGAACTCACACGGCTCGCTGGATATCGGGCATGTGGATTTTTATGAGAAGCTGATGAACCAGCTGGATGTGGAAGCGGATCAACAAACCGTGATTCATGGCGCTAAAATGTTTTACAAATTGTACGGCGATATTTTTCGCAGTTTGCCGTTGACCCGGCTGGAGGGTTCATAAGATGGAAGTGAAAGGTAAACGTATTATCCTGACTGGTGCGGCCGGTGGCATGGGGCGGATTCTGGCCAAAGCATTGCAGGCCAAAGGTGGAATTCTGGCTCTGGTGGATGCCAATGCCGATGCCC
>CAZKME010000048.1:0-12915 GCA_964553725.1 uncultured Zetaproteobacteria bacterium | reverse complement strand
GCTTATAGGGCTTGCATGAAATTATTGCCGAAATGTTGCATGGCACTGCACGCAGGAGTTCATGGTTTTATGCAGTGCGCTGAGCGAGTGCTGCAAATCACCTTTTTTCAATACATCGCCCAATTCATCGGCGCTTTGATGAAAGGCCAAACCCAGTTTCCTGAAATCATCATTGTCAAACATACTGCACATTTTTTTCATCTCCGGCGTCAACCCCAGTTTGTTGTGCGCTACACCGGATGCCTCATCAAATTTACCATTCGCCAGCAAGCCGATAATGCTCTGTACAGCTTCCAGGTGTGAACGCATATTGGCCAGTTGATGCTGCTTCATTTGCGGCGGCAGGTTAAGTGATACCCTATCGTCCGGCTGCGCCCCGTTCATATGCATCATGTGATGATGTGTCATTTGCTGCATGGGAGCAGCGTTATTCCCTGCATAAGCAACTGCAACTATCCCCGCAGTAAACAAGACCCCGAATATAATGATTGTTCGTTTCATAAAATCGCTCCACCTTTATTGTTTTTGTTATACATGATTAAACCTAAGGGAAAGCGAAGACTACGATATACCGCACCATGGCTATATGATTCAAATCATATCAGGCGATATCAATAATTTCAGGCATCCATCTCTCCGAATCAGCACCTTTGCCATTTCCAGCTTTTTGAGTTCCCGATAAAATGTTTCATGGGCAAGGCCGATTTTATAAGCAATATCTTTTAATGACATCGTCAGGCGCACTTCTTTTTGCTCATCCATTTCATGGATGATAAAAGCCAGAATACGGTCTTTGGCGGAGTGAATATTTTTAATTTCGATGATTGTTCGCAAGTCTCTTACTTGCTGAGAAAACACCTTCAATAAATCCTGCATGGCAGCAGGATGCTGTTCGAGATAATCCATGAGCTCAGATTTCCTGTAGACCATAATTTCTGAATCAGCATCTGAAATAGCCAAACAATGATATTCATTTGAAAATAATGATGCCTCGGCAAACGTTTCGCCCGACATGGCGACATGAAGCAGTAACTCTCCCCCTTCGATTGTATGCCGGATCAATTTTATTTTACCCGTTTTTACATAGTAGAAGTTTACAACCGGATCGCCCTGAAGAAACAGCTTGTCTCCTTTTGACAAGGATAGTGTCGTTGCCATCAGTCTGCTCAAGGGGTTGCACGCTGCTTTCGCTACACGGCAGTTCATGATTTCCGGGGTACAAAACAGCAAACTTTTCCAGACTCATCCCATTTCACCTGACAGGCAACTTCCAGTTGCTGACGCATTCGCTTGCGAGCCCGTTGTATGCGGGATTTGGCGGCAGAAAGCGAAATACCTTTCATCTGTGCGTAGTCTTGTTGTGATATACAGTCCAGATCGCACAGGGTGATTGCTTCCCGATCTTCCGCTGACAACTCGGACAAAACGCGCGGCAAACACGCCGTAAGCTTATCAATAGCCTCGCTTTCATCCTCAACTGCTGCAAGGCCTGCGGGAAGCTCAACGAGATCCCGTTTCAGACGATATCGATCAACCAGTATATTTCTGGCAACCCGAAAGAGCCATGCCCGGTGATTTTCAATCGCACAGAATTTTTCACCCTGAGAAACAGCTTTGGTAAACACCATCTGTAGCACATCATCAGCGTCATCACTGTTTCCCAATCTGGATAATAGCCAGTGATATAATTCAGCCTGGTGGCGTTGCCAGCCCTGAATAACGCATTTCATAAAGGCTCCAGTTTTTCTTTTAAATATGTTCGCAGGAAGTCTGCCACCAAAGCCGCAATGGGTGAAATATTCGCCGGAACAAGCAAACTCATGGGGCGAAGCAACGGCGGCTGTAACGGGCGGGTAATCAGAACGCTCTCGCCTGTAGGCAAACAATATTGCGAAACAACGCCAACCCCCAACCCCTGTCGCACCGCTTCGAGTACTGCTGAGACACCGCCCATGCACAAATGCACTTCTGGACGTGTGCCTGTCTCGATCATCCATGCCTGCTCCAGCGCCTCTCGCGTACCCGAGCCGGATTCACGCCAGATCAATGGATATTCCTGTAATGCCCGCAAGCCCACCGCCTTGTTGAGCGCAAGCGGATGATCCGGACACATGACAACAACGATGCTATCATACCCCAGCATTTCCACCCGGCAACAATCGGGTACTGCTTCCGGCAATAAACTTTCCACCAGCCCGATGTCGTGTGATTTCATATGCTGGAACACCTGCTGGCTATTACCGCTATCCACAAAGATTTCAATATCCGGATATTGGTCACGAAATTGCACCAGCGCAGAGGGCAACAATGATCCTGCGATGGTTTGACTGGCTGCAACGTGTACGCGCCCTGCTGTCAGGCCATGTAAACCTTCAGCAAACAGCTCTGTCTGATGCAGGCTTTGCTGCACACGTAACGCATGTTGATAAAATGCTTCTCCTGTCGCGGTCAGGCTCACACCACGCCCCTGCCGCCGATACAACGGCATGCCTATGGTATCCTGCAAACGCTTTAACTGGTTGGAAATCGCAGGCTGTGTCAGATGACGCTCCGTTGCAGCCTTGCTGACGCTGCCTGATTGCACCAGCGCCACAAAGCTAAGTAATTGATCGGGATTCAATTTCATGGCTGTAATATATCACACAAAATGATATATAAAATAATAAATCATCATTGTTCATGCACTCTAACTGTTCCTAGTATTCCTTCCCATGATAAGCAGAGGTAAACATGTTCAGTACAGATAATCGAGCCGACACCGCCAATGGTATTTTATTTGTCACGCTGTTCGCATTGGCCGCCATGCAAATCAGTCAGTGGTCATGGCTGCAACAGATGGGCATCAGCCCGCTCATTATCGGTATTCTACTGGGCATTTTGTATGCCAATACCCTGCATCACAAGTTACCCAAAGCATGGCTGCCGGGCATCCATTTCACATCGCGCAAAATACTACGACTGGCCGTTATTCTGTATGGTTTTTATATCACCATTCCAGAGGTGATGGCCATCGGCTGGAGCGGCTTTATAACGGCACTGATCATGATGAGCAGCACCCTGCTGTTGTCTTATGTGCTTGGCGTACGTTTATTGGGCATGGATAAGCAAACCGCCATACTGACCGGGGCGGGCAGTGCGATTTGCGGTGCCGCTGCTATTCTGGCATTTGAACCGGTACTCAAAGCGCGTGGTCACCAGACCACAGCAGCCGTCGCCACAGTCGTACTGTTCGGCAGCATCGCCATGCTGCTCTATCCTTTACTGTATCAATTGCACCTGTTTGATCTGAGTAACAGCGGCTGGGGCGTGTATATCGGTGCAACCGTGCATGAGGTGGCGCAGGTTGTGGGTGCAGCCAGCGATATCAATCAAGCCGTTTGCAATGATGCAGTCATTGTCAAAATGACCCGCGTGATGCTGATTGTGCCTGCCCTGTTCATCGTTGGCTGGTGGTGGGCACGCCAAACTACAAACTCGGATGCAACTGAACGAACGCCATTGATGATTCCCTGGTTTGCAGTCGGCTTTCTCGCCATGGTTGCATTTAACTCACTGCAACTGCTGCCCAACTCCGTGGTGTTAACCATACAACACATCGATCAATTCCTGTTGACCATGGCCATGACAGCACTCGGCATGGAAACCAGTCTGGACAAACTCAAGGGCGTAGGCATCAAACCCTTCATGCTGGCGGCCATGCTGTTTACATGGCTGTTGTTCGCAGGCTATGAAGTGACGAAATTACTGATTACCTCGTGAAAAGCACACCCATGAGCGTTACGACGATGCTGCACTAACTGCGGCAGGCTTCTCAACAATAAATGGTTGCTCATATTTGAAATCAACCTTGTGGAATTCATCGAGAGAATTGTTTTTTATTTTACCCCAGAAAGCCCCGTCAATTTTCAACCAGCGCCGAATCAAGGGTTCGGACAAGCCTTCTTCTTCCAGCGTTTCACGCAACAAGCCTCGTCGCAACTCTAATAACTCTTCGGTGATATACATGCGCCTGTGGGCAAGCGGTAACTCCCTGCCCGGATAGGCACTTTTAGAGCCCATTTTCTCGGCCATAAACTGTGTCTGGCGCAGCTCAATAGCGCTCTGATCATGCCCGGCAAAAAACTGGCCCAGCCATGCGTGCGCATAAACCTTATCATAAAATGTTTTATGCACGCGCTCCATGACAGTTAACCCACCAATGGCATCAAACAGGGATTGCTTTTTCTGCTTCATTTTACACTGACCACCTTATGCCTTTCCTGTTACCAGCCGCCAAATCCACCGGCCATGGATTTCACATTCGTAAAACCCATGTCCTGCAAGGTGGCCGCTGCCAGCATACTACGCCCGCCACTGGCACAGTAAACGACAATTTCTTGCTCGCGATCAGCCAGCCTTGGCTCGCGCATAGGGAACTCCAGATCGGCTTTTAACTCCAGCACCCACGCGGCACATTCAGCGCCCCTGGCAGCATGCGGCTCCCGCACATCCAGCAGTAACACTCTGCACGCACGATCACTTGCAGGATCTAGGTATCAGGCTATTTTCCTAATTCAATCATCATTGCGAGCGTCACGGATATACATCACCGAACCATCATGCCGCATGTCTATTTCAAATAGGCTCGTCGCCTTGATTAGATCACCTAATCTTTTGTAGCCGTAGTTTACCGGTGAAAAGGAACTGTTATTAGAAATGTAGGAACCGACCTTGGCCAGATTAGACCAGTCATCGTCGCCAGAGGACTGTTCAACAGCCTTGCGTAATAGTTGCACCAATTCACTGTCCGCCACCAGTGCCTTACTATCTTTTCTGACGGGCGCATTTTTCTTTTCCTTCTTCTCTCCATTACCCGGCAATAATTTTTCGGTATAGATAAACAACGAACACGCATCCACAAATGCTTTTGGTGTTTTCTTTTCACCAAAGCCATAGACCGGCAAACCACTCTCCAGAATCCGCAGCACCAGCGGCGTGAAATCGCTATCGCTGGTCATCAAGGCAAAGGCATCGATATGGTGGCTATAAAGTAAATCCATTGCATCAATAATCATGGCCGAATCGGTGGCATTCTTGCCCTGCGTATAAGCAAACTGCTGCATGGGTCGAATTGCATTGGGATGCAATTTCGCAATCCAGCCGGACAGGCAAGCACTATTCCAGTCGCCATGCGCATGGCGCACATTCACCATGCCATATCGCGCCAACTCCTCCAGCACACCTTCAATGGCATGCTGGCTGACATTATCACAATCGATCAGCAATGCGATTCGTTTTTTAGATGACATCAGTAAAAAATCGATAATACGCCATTGCCCATATCGCCCTCCATAAAATTACCCGGTTCACTTGCAAAATATAAGTCGGATTCATGGCTTCGACAATACCGGGACTGATGGTTTGCTAAATGCACCATTACAAATCCTCAATATGTTCGGTTTTATAAAGGATATAGCCTTCATAGTGATAGCTGGCATCAATGCCCTTCATGTAGATTGCACTATCATTTATTTTGTCTGTTAATGCCTGTTTTAGCAGAAGGTTGATTTCAATATCTTTAACAGGGCTTCGTTCCATCGCAAGCAGATAATCATCTTTATCGACACAGCTCCAGTCTACCACCTGTTTAAGTTCCTGTTTGAAGATCAGGTCAAGCCATATTCGCGTGCTTCGTCCATTGCCCTCTCTAAAGGGATGGGCAATATTCATCTCCACATATTTTTCAATAATCTCATCGAACGTAGATTGGGACATGGCTTCGATATTTTTTAAGGCGCCCTCCAGATAGCTAACGGGTGCAAACCTAAAGTTTCCTTTTGAAACATTAACCGTACGGACTTTTCCAGCAAACGCATAGATTTCATCAAAGAGATAATGATGAATATCCGCCAGCGTTTGAAAAGTACCTGCCTTGAGTGTGCCCAAAAAACCACTCGTAAAAAGCTTGTGTGCTTTCGCTTTACTAAGTTTTTCTTCAATGCGTGCAAGTTCCACTGCATCGGTGATATTCAGTTTATTCTCTAAAGCCATCAACGAATTCCCCTTATGATCATGCAAATATCTTTTCTAAGCAGGTTTTCTGGATTCCATGCTCCTGCGTGGGAATGGAGACAAACAACTCAATAAATCATGCCTGACAGCATTATTACATTGGATCTAGGTTGGATACGCACCGTTTGCGGGTGTTTCGTAGGTAGAGACTATGACAACCTCCTATTATTCTGTAAACCGCATGTCTGGAGTCAGTGATAGGGGTGCGATTTCAACAAATCCAAACTGTTAAATCAATCGATTCCATTGATTCTTGCCAGCGCAATACGGAATGTATGATTGCAAGACGCGACCACTTTGCTTACGGGATATTCAGCGCACCGGGCAGAAAGCCCGTTTGCAATTCACCCGGCTCGCGCACATCGAGCAACAAGACCGAACTACCAACCATTTTTGCCACTTCTTTCGAGCTGATCTCTTCCACACAAGCCTTGGCTGCTGCCAGGTAATCCTTCAATGCCTTTGCCATCTTTTTTCTCCTTTTTGTAGGAATCAGGCTGATTCCTTGATTAGCCGATCCAGCAAGCCCACCACTTCTTCGGATAATGGCGCAATAGCTTCGACATCCGCGATAGCACCCGCTTTATCACCCTGATTATAGCGTTCCACTGCTCGCCGCCCCAACGAATGCACTTGCTCATGCGGCTCTTCCAGTTGTTTGAACGTGGAACTGTGACCATAAACATCTTTGCCGAGCGTATCGTACCATTTACCCAGGCGGCAATCATGGTGGCTGGCCACGGTGGAAAGTTCGATTTCGCCGCGATCCAGTATCATATTAATCAAGCGCTTTTTCCACAAAGTATGATCGGACTTGGCCAGCCTCAAAATTGCACCGTTTAGTTTCATGCTGGCAAATTCCTGAATTTCCGAAACCAGCCTGGCTTCCATCGCATCAGTATCCTTCAGCGTTTGATCCACTACATGACGAGCGTTGCTAACCATGGTCGATGTTTCAGCTACCGATACAGCCACCTCTTGCGCGGCATCGGACTGATCCTGCATCGCTCCCGTTACCTGATCCACCTCACCGGCAATCATCTGCAATGCTCCTGTCATTTCACCCATACGATCATTGACATTGCCCATATCCCGTCCGCCCTGCTCCACAGCTTCATTGATGCCTTGCATCGACTCGGATATGGCTGAAACGTCCTGTTGAATACGCTTGATTTTCTCGACGATATTTTCTGTCGCCTCCTTGGTCTGATGGGACAGCTCCTTAACTTCATGAGCAACCACGGCAAAACCTTTACCCACTTCACCGGCTCGTGCAGCCTCAATCGTTGCATTCAAGGCCAACAGATTGGTCTGGTCGGAAATCTTTTTAATCACAGTCAAAATACCGTTGATTTCTGTGGAGGCCTCCGTCAATGCCTGCACGCGCTCGCCAGCCTGCTGTACCTGCTGATTGATATTATCCATCGCATCCACAGCATGCGAGACCGCCTCACCGGCTTCATGGCTCTGTTGGTTGGCGTCAATAATACTGACATTTGCCTGATCGGTGCGTTCCGCCACATGCGTCACATTGGCGCTCATCTCTTCACTGGCGCTGGCCATCGCCATGGCTCGGTCATCCAGGTGACCAATATCCTGCTCCAGTCGCCCCATTGTAATCGTTGTTTCAAATGCATTCATGGTCATACCGACCATATCATCGAGCTGTTCCAGCATGCGATTTTCCAACTGCTCAGCTAACCGGTTAGCTTGTCGAGACAGCGCATCATCGCCTTTGGCGCGGCATGTGAAATCCCCTTCGGATAAGCGGGCAAACAGCTTTAGAACTTCTTTATCTCCATCACTCATTCTACATCTCCCTGGTGCTCCGGACTAAGTAGAATACGCAGCAAGAAGCGTGCCTTCCAGCAAGGCAATCAAGGCTGGAAAGACCGGGTTCACAACGCAACGCATACGCCTTGACGGTAGCGCGTACCCTTTCATCCGCTTAAACGTTGTTTAGTGGATTACGGTGCATGCACTTCACGTTCATTGCCCTTAATCAGCCGCACCAGCATCAGGGCGACAAACGCCAGACCGATCATGGACAGCGCTCCAAGCCCGATGTGTTTCAACCATTGGCAGAAGAAAACCCATGCGCCAAGGCTTATAAATATAGCAAGGCCGCCGAACAGTTGCAGCACAAACTCGGTAATGCCCCCGGCCCGCTTTGCAGCGGCAAAAATAGCAGCGAACGGGGCGCGAACCACAGATTCCAGACGCGCCATATAGCTCGGTTTATTGAATAACAGCCAGCCCAGCCCAATCAGAGTCAGCGCAAAAATTCCATAATCGACCAGTAACAAACTCAGATCGATATTATCCATCCACTGCGGCGGCCCGGATCGCATGGTATAGGCCTCGCCGTTATCCAGTGGATCGGCCAGCGCGTTGGTGGCGAAACCCGTCAGCGCTATTGCCAACAGAATCTTTTTCACTGTTCCAGTTCCGTGTCGCATTTTTCTCTTTTCCATTTCTGTTCCTCCTCGGCAATACGCATTGCTTCCAAACCGATGGTCATGCCAAACAGCCAGCATCATGATTTATCCGCAATCCGGCACTCGCCTGCTGCGCCCGGCGTCAATAACCGCAGCACAATCCACAGGATCGGCCAGCTATGCCAAAACAGGTCGAACATATCGACAGGCTTGACCAGTGAGCCATCCATCAGCATACGCATTTTTTCGAACAAATGCGGTTCCGGCGTAACCGGCAATGAGCCCAGCAGAAGGGCTGCGATAATCAGCATGCCCATGGAGGGGCAATGCAGCCAGGAAATAATCGTTTTCATGAGCGAGAAAACTCCTCAAATGCCTGCATGGCTTCAGCCGCATACATCAATGAGGGGCCGCCGCCCATATAGATCGCCATACCCAGCGTTTCCGCCAGTTCTTCGCGTGTTACACCGAGTACGATCAACGCTTTGATATGAAAACCGATACACCCCTTGCAATGACCGGCTACGCCAATGGATAATGCAATCAGCTCTTTGGTTTTCTTGCTCAACGCGCCATCTTCCAATGCTGCTCCAGCCATGGCCGAAAAACCTTGCATGACATCCGGGATATCCTTGCGAATCCCGCCAATCGTTGCCGAAAGTTCTCTGGTATATTCCGCATACGTATCAGACATGTTATTCTCCTATTATTTTCACCGTAGCGTTACCCCAGAGTACCCTCTCTTGCCCAAGCATGGCCGAATGGAAGTCCGCCCGTGTGCAATTCACCTTGTCGCAGCGTTTCGCAAAGTAAGGCGGCAGGCAAACCATAAGAAATCCATGCTGAGTTAGATTCCCGATAAAACACATCGTTTTCTATCCTTAATGTTTTGTCTTTCCTCTGCGAAACTCTGCGTCCTCTGCGGTGAATGCTTTTGACTTTCTTTCGTACCTATTTGAGCCGTTCAATGCCCATGCGTTTCAAAAACGCTTTTTCGATGAACGGTTCGGATACGCCTGTTTTCATCTTGTGTATAAAATATTTTTCGAAACCTACCTTGGCGACATGCACCCACTTGCCACCCCTGGCCCATACTTTATTGCGCGGTGGAATCTGCGGGTATGCCACCAGCGCCACACCGCCATCGCCGAAATCGGCCAGGCATATTGCACCCCATGTACCACACTGTTCGGGCTCCTCGCCTTTCAGAGCATGCACGATGTTATGCACAATCGCCGTTGTCATAGATTCAATCATAAAGCCGGTTTTCGGCGTCCCAA
The DNA here is from genome assembly GCA_964553725.1 of uncultured Zetaproteobacteria bacterium. Lineage (GTDB taxonomy): Bacteria > Pseudomonadota > Zetaproteobacteria > Mariprofundales > Mariprofundaceae > Mariprofundus. The sequence continues at coordinate 3,146 of CAZKME010000048.1, read as the reverse complement.
CCGGCAGCGGCGTCGCTTCTACCGGCGGGATGGCAACAATCACGCCGGTGCCATAAATATTCTTGAACTTCGGGTTCTGTTGATAGTCATTGATGGTCACAAAACCCATCGGATTAACCAAGCCCTCGCAGTTGGCCACCGGTCCGACGCCACGAAATGGCGGCATCAGCATGGCGAATTTGTGATCCAGCGAACCCGATGCAATCACTTCGCCGTGTCGATCCACTTCTTCGTAATCGAGTGTATGTTCGTGAACCGCTGTCGTCTTACAGTTGGTGATAAACTTGATATCACGCTTTCTGAGTTCCGACTCCAGCATGCCCTTGGAATCTTCCACCCCACCCAGACCCAGATGACCGATATACGGTTCCGGGGTGATGAATGTCATGGGCACCTTGTCGCGAATTTTACGCCGACGCAATTCGGTATCAAGAATACAGGCAAATTCATAAGCAGGCCCGTAGCAGGATACGCCCTGCACCGCACCGACCACAATCGGGCCAGGGTTTTTACAAAACGCCTCAAATGCATTGTATGTTTCCACGGCATGATCGACATGACAGATTGAATGCGTATGCCCTTCCGGCCCCATGCCCGGTATCAGTTCAAAAGCCAGGCGTGGCCCGGTTGCCACAATCAGATAATCATAATCCAGATTCTGTCCATTGCCGAGGCGCAGCCTGCTTTCATCGGCCTGAATTTCATCGACGCCGCATGAGAGGAAGTTGATGCCTTTTTTATTCAGATAGGGCGAACATTCAAAACTAATCTGCTCCTTGTCACGCCAGCCAATCGCCACCCACGGGTTGGACGGGGTGAAGTGGAAATAATCCACATTGGATATCACCGTCACTTCATGCTCGCCACCCAGCTTTTTGAGGGCGGCTTTCATTTCATAAGCAGCTGGCATACCGCCGATGCCCGCTCCAATAATCACAACATGTGCCATAGTTGATTTTCTCCTTTGATGAGGGCATCCACTATGGCCCTCTGTATAATCTCCACCCTTTGGGCGGGATTGGGGTGAAGCTGATGCTTCACCCCGTCACCCATGCAAGCTCTTGGTGTCACAGTTGACGCCTGCATGGAACAGTCAGGGTGGCCGATACACGCCCCACCCTGTTGTACTTTGTCAGTTCTCACGCAACGTTTGCGGACGGAAACCGGTGACTGCATAGAACGGGCAAAACCCCAACCATGCAGAAACCAGTAGCAATGTTCCGATAACAGTCCACGGCAATAGCTGTGCGTTCTGAATGCTGCCGACGATCATTGCCATGCCGAACCAGACCCGGATTGATTTATCGAATGCGCTGACATATCCCGCCATGAATCACTCACCTGCCTATTACCATATATTTTTACTAAGTTTTGCGTATTATAATATAGTAATATAATAAGTAAAGAGATTATTTTACCGGGCAGGAATTGATACCAAGAATTGTGTACAGCGGGCAAAAGCTAACGACTGAAGTCAGCACGAATACTGCTCCGGCTCCCATGGCTACAATATTCCATGGAGATGCGAACAGCCCGAGCGCGCCGACTGCAATCAGTGCAAGCCCGGCCACCAATCGAACGATTCTATCTATACCACCTACATTTGCTTTCATAATATACCTCCTTCATCTTTTTGATGAGGGGCAATACTATGACCACCGGAAAATCGCTTCAGTGACAATGTCACTCATCATGCATCTTTATCACGATTCGCTATGTCACGAATCCTGTCGATCTGTAGCAGAGTGATTTTGTTACGGCCCAGCTTTACCATTCCCTTGCGTTCAAAATCCTTAATCAGGCGACTGACCACTTCGCGGGCCGTCCCCAGTTCGACAGCCAATTGCCGGTGCGTCATCTCCAGCACATCACTGTTTACGGCATGTTTCAGGAGAAAAGCAGCCAGACGCACATCTTTTCGGCCAAATGCGACATCCTCCAGCAACAGCATCAAATCGCTGATACGATGGCCGATATTGGCCATGACAAAATGCCTGAATCCGGTAGACTCGGAAAGCGCGGCATCAAAGGCATCCAGTGGTAATAGCACCAGATCAACATCAGTCTCCGCGATACCTTCAGCGGGGTAATTTTGTTTGGCCAGCAGACAAGTGGTGGTAAGCATGCAGCTCTGCCCTTCTTCGACCCGGTAGAGTACAATTTCATGGCCCTGCGGATCAACCTTCTGCACACGAATCGCACCATTTACCACCAGCACATAGCCGTTACAGGCATCGCCATCACGAAATAGCACGCTGCCCCGCTTCACCTGCATGCGCATCGCCTTAGCCGATGAAGTACGCCACGCCTTGTCCCTGTTATCTTTCAATTCAGGAAATGTATTCAGCCAATCTGTCGCCACAGGCATAAAACTCATCATGTCTCCTTATAATCAAAACCTTGCAGCAGAGAGAGCGCCCTGTTCTTTTATTTAACCACCGGATAACCGGCTTTTTTCCATGCCACAATGCCGCCCTCGATATTCTCAATATTCGTAAAGCCATTCTTGGCTAATAATTTCGAGGCCCGCGCCGAGCGTGTGCCTGAATAGCAGTAGACATAGACCTGTTTGTCCCTTGGCACTTCTTTTAAATGCTCCGCCAGCACCTGCACCGGAATCAGTTTTGCACCGGCAATATGGCCTTCGGCATATTCCTCCGGTGTGCGCACATCAAGTAGCATAAACGGAATTTTCGACTTATCCCCCTGCACCCAGTGTTCATGCGTATGCGCGATGCTGGCATTTTCATAACCATCCGCCGTCTGTTCACCCGTGCCGCAAGCGGTTGCCGCCAATGGCATGGTAATCGCGATTGCCGCTATGATGATAAATCGTTTCATTGTATTTCTCCTTTCGTACTCACGCAATGCTAGCCAGCAGCGAGCAGACTTCAGTAACATTGTCACTCACCCCTGATACCCGCAGCTATGATATGCAAACAATCAAATCAAACAATGTATACCCTCAGAGACCTGAAATCGGGCTGCATCGATCGAATTCATGCGCACCACGATATCCATGCTATGTTCATCGCTGTGTTTACTCAATACCGCGCCATGCTGGTAGCAGAATGCCAGCCCCCTGCCATCGGATAAATCCAGTTTCAAATGCAACTCCTGCATTTCCTGACACAGCCAGTCGGTCA
>CAZKME010000047.1:0-12996 GCA_964553725.1 uncultured Zetaproteobacteria bacterium | reverse complement strand
ATCTAAACCAACATCTTACACTCTGCACGCACGATCACTTGCAGGATCTAGGTAAGAAAACACGAAATAAGGGGTGCGGAATGTCGGGTTAGAGATGATCGAACGGGATTTGGACAGCAGCAAAGAGGTTGGATGTGACAACGCCTAAAGCCACCGACTGCCTGTGGTTTCATCCTGCTAACACTTCGCTATCATGCCGCACCATCAAATATGGGAGGACTGAATATGCGCACATGGATTAAAACTGCGATTACACTGCTGGCACTGGGATTTGCCAGTCCGGCGCTGGCTGATGGAGAACATTATGTCGGAGCGGGGCTTGGTGCGTTCAATCTGAGTAATGGCGTGAATCGAGACACCGTTTTCGGTGGCTATGTTATTCTCGGGCATCATTTCAATGAATATTTTAGTGCGGAGATTCGTCTGGGTGGTACGGCCAGCAGTGGCGATGGCGATGCGATTATACCTCAGCCCAAGCAGCGCATGGATTTTGTCGCCCATTATCTGAAACCGCAAATCGCCATAGCTGAGGACTTTATTGTTTATGGACTGGCCGGTTTTGCCGTGGTGCATGGCACCTATCAGGCCCCCGGCGGAGCCAGGCAGAGCAAAAATCGTATCAGCTATGCTTATGGCGCAGGATTTAATTATCAGGTGAGTGATGATTATTCCATTGATGCTGAATTTACCCATATGCTGGGCAAACCGGATAATACTGCCGCCACCATCAATACCAGTTACAAAGGGCTGGAAGCCAATACACTTACCACAGCCATCAAATATCATTTTTAATCTGGCATCAATCGTTGCCGATGGCTTTTAGAATACCTCTGATAATATCGGTCGGGCTGGGCGGGCAGCCGTGGATCGCTACATCCACCGGAATGATGTCGGAAACGGTGCCGACAATGGCGTAATTGTCTTTGCCGAATATGCCGCAATTGGCGGCGCAATCCCCCATAGCCACCACCAGCGCCGGTTGCGGCATAGCTTCAAATGTCATTTTCAGGGCGGTTTCCATATTGCGCGTCACCGGCCCCGTGACCAATAACATATCGGCGAAACGGGGGCTGGCGGTAAAATGGATGCCGAAGCGTTCGATATCATAATAGGCGTTGTTGGCTGCGTGGATTTCCAGTTCGCAGCCATTGCAGGAGCCGGCATCGACAGCGCGAATGGCCAGCGAACCGGCAAAGCGTTTGCGAATGACGGGCTCCAGTTGCTTGCCGATTTGTTCAATATCGTGATGCGCTTCAGCTAATGGCTCGGTAACGATGCCGACTTTGGCCAGCTGTTTCAGAATCCTCAACATGGGATTTGCCTGTGATAGATGGAACGACAAAGACATAAAGGCGCGAAGATGAAGCCATGCATGCCGGGATGATTACTTTGTGTCTTTGTGTCTTTGTGGTGCATGCTTTTCTTCATACGTCGTTGCCCGAATAGGAGCAGTTGAAGGATTTGTTGTTGAGTGGGAAATCGGGCACCGGAACTTCGCGTACGGCCAGTTCCAACCCGAGCCAGTTAATCACCGACGGGTCACGGACAAAATAACGATCAATTTTCCCATCCATGCCAAAGCGCAGCCAGCAGGCGATTTCACCGCGCCATGATTCAATGGCCGAAAAGCCTGAAATGCCGGGCTCCGGCGCTTGCCACTCGGCCCGCGTATCACCCTCGGGCAGGTTTTCCAGCAAGCGGATAATCATGCGGGCGGAATCGGCGATTTCCTCAAAACGCACCCACACGCGCGTCGCCACATCGCCCAGCTTGCCTAGCGGGATATTCACATCCAAGTCATCGTAGGGTGAGTATGCCTCTTCAATACGCTCGTCCGGATAATCACCCGATGCACGGCCCGCAAACCCAAGCAGCCCGATATCGCGAGCATCATCAATACTGACAAGGCCGGAACCAATCACGCGCTGCTGAATGGTCGGGTTATCGGCATAAATGGCGCGCAAATGCTCGACTTCGGCGGCCAGTTTTCGGGTTTGCCGAATCAGCGCATCGCACCCCTCGTTATCCAGATCAACGGTCACGCCGCCGGGCGTAATGGTGTCCATCAGCAGGCGATGATTGAACAGTTCGGTGTGCAAGCGCGCCATGTCTTCACGCAGGCGGTGCATTTGCATCAGCATAAAACTAAACGCCGCATCATTGCAAATCGCCCCGATATCGCCGATATGATTGGCCATGCGTTCGCGTTCGCACAATACGCCGCGCAGATAGCTGGCGCGTTTGGGTGCCTCGGTTCCAGCGGCATATTCGCAGGCCTGAGCAAACGCCCAGGCATGGCCAACCGTGCTATCTCCTGAAACGCGCGCCGCCAACCGCGCGCCCTCCATCGCCGTGCGCCCCTGCATGGCTTTTTCGATACCCTTGTGCACATAACCGAATCGCTGTTCCATATTCAGAATCTGCTCACCAACGGCCAGAAAACGGAAGTGGCCCGGCTCGATAATACCCGCATGCACCGGCCCGACCGGAATTTCATAAACACCGTCACTGCCGCTGTGCACAAAAGCATATTCGCCTTCGGCATGCGCCATGCGGGTATCGCGAGCAAATTCCCTGCGCAGCGGATGCGCATCCTCCGGCCAGTGTTCGTGTTTCAACCAGCGGCGGTTATCCGGGGTATTGGTGACTTCAAGACCAAACATATCCTGTATATGGCGCTCCATACGCGATGCGGCGATATAGTGTTTGCTGATAGACGGAATCTGGCGCTTTTTACCCAGCAGGGTGCGCAGCAGGGCATGGCGATGTTCGGGATGGGCAAAGGACATATAAACATACATGCCCTCATCCTGCTCATGTCTGCCACCCTCGGTCGCCCACGCCGCAACCAGCCGCATATCAATCCGGCGGGCTGTTTGTGCGGCCTGCTCCCAATCCAGTATGCGGATTTCCAGACACGGCATATGGGCCGGATGATGGTCTTCCAGATATTGGGTGTAAATGCCGTGATCACCCAGCTTTTCGGCAAACCACGTATTGGCCAGATGCCTCATACGCCGCCCCCTGCGATACCTGTTCCGGCCGGGTGCATGGCAATCAACGCTGCGGCCTGGCTATACCAGTCGGCCAGAAAAGCGGGAATCGACAGACCCAGCAGCAGGGCCAGCGTCAAATGAATATACACCGGCGTCATATTGACATGAATATTGCGGGCATGTTCCGGCACCTCGCCATACACCATCGGTTGCACGAAACGAAATAACCCGGCCATGGCCACCAGCAAACCGAGCAGCAGCGGCACGACTGTCCACGGGTAGGATTGTAAGGCGGCAGAGAATACCAGGAATTCACTGATGAATACGCCAAACGGCGGGAATCCGGCAATGGCTGCCACGCCAATCAGCAACCCCCAGCCAATACCCGGATGATGGCGAATCAGGCCGCGAATCTCGGCCATTTTCTGCGTGCCCATGACTTGCGCGGCATGGCCGACGGTAAAGAAAATCGCTGACTTGACCAGCGAATGCACGGTCATATGCAGCAGCGCGGCAAAGGCGGCCAACGGCGTGCCGATACCGAACGCAAAGGTCATCAGCGCCATGTGCTCGACAGAGGAAAAGGAAAACATGCGTTTGATGTCGCGCTGTTTATGCAGGGACAATGCTGCTACGGCCAGCGAAAACAGGCCGAAGCCCATCATGATATGGCCGGCCATTTCGGTTCCGGTAGCACCATCCACCAGCATCTTGCAGCGCACCAGCGCATACAGGGCGAGATTAAGCAACAGGCCGGAGAGTACGGCGGACACCGGCGTCGGCCCCTCGCCGTGGGCATCAGGCAACCAGGCATGCATCGGCGCCAGGCCCACCTTGGTGCCGTAACCGACCATCAGAAAACAGAAAGCGATGCTCATCACTGTGGCATCGAGTTCACCGGCATGTTGCATGAGCACTGTCCACGTTAATGCCTCATTGCCATGGCCGATGACAGCGGAGGATGCGTAAAACACCAGCACCGTGCCGAACAGAGCCAGCGCAATGCCCATGCCGCAGAGGATGAAATATTTCCATGCCGCTGCAATCGAGGCGGGCGTGCGATACAGCGACACCAGCAATACGGTGGCCAGCGTGGCCAGCTCCAGCGATACCCACAATACGCCGATATTATTGGTGGTGAAACCCAGCAGCATACCGAATTGAAATAACTGATACATGCTGTGGTACAAACGCAGGCGATTGGTGTTGAGCCTCCCGTTTTCCAGTTCATGGCGCATATATGGGCGCGAAAAAATGGCCGTGGTCATGCCGACAAAAGCGGTCAGCGCCACCAGAAATACGTTATAGGCATCCAGATGAAACCAGCCGTCCATGGCATCAATAGCATCGTGGCCCACCACCTGCATGGACAACATTACACTGCAGATGAACGTGGTGACGCAGGTAAGGATATTGATTCTGGACGCCAGTTCAGGGCTACGGATCAGGCCCAGCAGCAGACCGCCAAGCAAGGGCGAAAGCAGGGTGGCGACAAACATATTCATGCCGTTTTACCCTTGTCCTGACTGTTTGGTGGTTGACTGTTGGGACGACTGTCATTCCGGCTTTCGTCCCGCTCATCGTCCACCAGCGAGGCCTGCATGGCATCGACTTCCAGTGAATCGAAGGTGTTTCTGATTTCAAAAAAGAATACGCCGAAAATCAGCGCGGCGATTAACACGTCGAAAGCGATACCGATTTCCACCACCAGCGGCATGCCATTGGTCGCGCCGATGGCCGCGAAAAACAGCGAATTCTCCAGCGCCAGAAAGCCGACCACCTGCGTAATGGCTTTTTTGCGCGTGATCATCATCAGCATGGACAGCAGCACGCAGGCGGTGGCAATGGACATCGTGTTTCGGGTTGTTAATTCCGAAATCACTTCAATCGGCTGAATTACATGGAAGGCGAACAGGGTAATGCCGAGCGCCAGCAACATGGTCATGGCCATATTCATCATCGGTTCGACTTCGCGGTGCACATGCAGTTGCCGAATCACCCGCCACAACAACCAGGGCAACAAAAACCCCTTGAGTAATAAAGTCATGGCGGCAGAGATATAGAGCTCATCGTGGCCACTGGAAAAGGCCACAATAGCGGCAGTGATTGAGAGCAATACACCCTGCGCTGCAAACCAGTGCAATACCGATAACATGCGATGCTGGGCCAGCAGGGCAAATGAGACGAGCAGCATCAGCGATGCTAAACCATCAATCAATTGCTGGGTAAATGAGGCGCTCATGCCACCACCTCCAGCATGTAGTGCGTAATCAGGCCAAGGAAGGCCAGCACAAAGGCAGCGCTGAGATATTCCGGCACCTCAAATAAACGCAGCTTGGCCATGCTTGTTTCCATCACCGACAACAACACAAATAACAGCATCAATTTCAGCAGCCAGAAGGCAAGCGCCAGCAATAAACCTGTCGCATCCGCCTGTGCGGCAATGCCCCATGGCACAAATAAATCCACCAATAGCGTGGCGAATAACACCAGTTTAATCTGCGATGCCCATTCCATCAGGGCCAGATGGCGACCGGAATATTCCAGCAGCATGGCTTCATGAATCATGGTCAGTTCCAGATGCGTGTTCGGATTATCAATCGGGATACGCCCGTTTTCGGCCACGGTAATCATCACCATCGCCGCCAGCGCAAAGGCCAGCGAGGGTTGCATCATGATCGGCGTATTCAGGGTGTGCGTAATCATCATCGTTAAATTGGTGCTGTGCGCACCGAGTGAGAGCACGAACACGCTCATCAGCATGGCCGGTTCGGCCAGCGCCGCAAAAGTCATTTCACGGCTGGCCCCCATGCCGCCGAAGGCCGTGCCGATATCCATGCCGGCCAGGGCGAGAAAGAAACGCGCCAGCGCCAGGAATGCGACCAGTGCAATCACATCAGCCGTCATCGACAGCGGCGTATCAACCAGCAGGGCGGGCACGACGCTGGCCGCCATCATGGTGGCGGTGAATACGATGTAGGGCGCAAAGCGGAAAATCCACGAAGCGTGCTCGGCCATTACCACTTCCTTGGCAAAGAGTTTGCGCAAATCGCGCCACGGTTGCAAAACACCTGCGCCACGCCGGTTTTGCAGCCGCGCCTTGCAGGTGGACACAAAACCTGCCGCCAGCGGAGCGATCAACACCAATAGAATGGCTTGCAAACACTGAATTGCGATAGAGTTCATGGCGTGAATCTCATGGGGCCGCTCATGCAAAAATCGCCAGCAGCAATAATATCGTCACGAACGTCCATGTCAGGTTGGCGTGGATGCCGTGCTGATGCTGGGTATTAAGCCAGCGCGCCATCGACAGCGTCAAACGACCAATCGGTTGATACAGGTGTTTTACCGCCAGATCGGCGACATGCACAGCATAGCGCACTTTGGTCGTCAGCAGTTTATGAAATCGCCGTTCCACATGCATATGCTCTTCCGGCTGCAATACGCCGCCAAAAATACGTCTGAGCGGTTGCGAAAAGCTGGTGGCATTGTATTGCATGCGCGCATTGACATGCGGGTTGCCGCAACTCCACATCGGGCTGCGGCGAATCACGCGTCCTTTAGGGTGCAACAGCCAGAATGCCAGACCGCCGACTACAAGCATGCCGACCAAAGCCAGCGGTGCGGAATACGATGCGTGGCTGACATCCACCGGCGTCAACCACAACCACCCGTGCGCATGTACCGAATCGCTCAGTGATGCATGCAAGAGCATCTGCGGCACCGCATCAATCAGCGGAATAAAAAATACCGGCAGCACGCCGAGCAATAAACAGAACAGGGCCGGAATGGCCATGCCGACCTGCATCCATCGATCCACTTCTTTCGCATTGCTTGCCACTTCGCTACGGGCATGGCCGAGAAATACCACGCCGAACACTTTGACAAAGCAGGCTGCGGCCAGTGCCCCGGCCAGCGCCAGCATGGCGGCAGAAAACGGCACCATCGCCATCAATAATGCGCCGCCCATTTGCGGTGCCATCAGGGCAGTCTGAAAGGTCAGCCATTCGGATACAAAACCATTGAACGGGGGTAATGCCGAAATCGATACTGCGGCCACCAGAAAGAATACGGCAGTCACCGGCATGCGGTGAATCAACCCGCCCATGGCTTCCATATTCCGGCTGCCGGTGCTGTGCAGCACCGCGCCTGCGCCCATAAATAACAACCCCTTGAACAGGGCATGGTTGATGGTGTGATAGAGTCCGGCGATCAGGCCGAGTGCGGCCAGCATCGGATGCCCGAAATGCACCAGTAACATCGCTAAACCGATGCCAATCAGAATAATGCCGATATTTTCTACCGAGTGATAGGCTAATAATCGTTTCAAATCATGCTGTTGCAGTGCCAGCAATACGCCGCCCACCGCCGAAGAAGAACCGGCTGCCAGAATCAATAAACCCCACCAGTCCTGAAAATCACCCGGCCCCATTAAATCCCAGACCACGCGAATGAACCCGAAAATGGCGACTTTGAGCATAATGCCGCTCATCAGGGCCGACACATTGGACGGCGCGACCGGATGCGCATCGGGAAGCCACCCGTGCAAGGGAATCACCCCGGCCTTGATGCCAAAACCAAATCCGGCCAGCAGAAAAGCGGTTGAAGCCCAGAATGGGTCAATAGTAGCCGCCCGCATGGCAGTGAATTCGAACGATCCGGCAGCCGCATACAGGGTGGCAAACGAGCCCAGAATCAATAATCCGGCCAGATGCGCCATGAGCAGGTAAATGAAACCGGCCTTGCGATTTTCCAGGTGCTGATGTTCATGGGTAACCAGAAAATAGGAGGAAACGCTCATCAATTCCCAGCACAGCATAAAGGCCAGCGCATCTCCGGCCAGGATGACCCCCATCATGCCGAGCGCAAACAGCGGCATAAATACCAGCAGCGGCGTGATGCGTTCTTCGTGGCGCAAATAGCCATGCGAATAGATGGCGACCGGAAATAGCAATGAACCAATCACCAATAGAAAAAACGCGCCCAGCGCATCCAGTTCGGCATGCAATGGCAACCACGGCAGGCCGAGCGGCAGGGTAATGCTGCCTCCGCCTGAAATCAGACCGGCAAAACCGGCCGCAATCGCCAACAGTCCGGCCATGGCCAACAACAGACTCAACGCTGTGCGCTGCATGATCTGTCCACGCAAAACCAAAGGGCTGCATGCAGCCAATAAAGCAACGCCGCATGCCGCCAAGGCCATTTGCAGAGAAGCGGAGATCACCGAGAACGCACCATCAGCAATTCACAGGGCTGCTCAAACGGGTTATGCCAGTTATGCGGTTTGCGCGCGTCATAATATACCGACTGGGTTTCATGCACTTCATATTCGCGCCCGTCATGTTCGAGCACAGCACGCCCGCGCCGCGCCCAGACAAATACCTGCGCACTGCGAATACCATATAACGCCTCCTCAAGTTTCCCGTTCGGTTCCAGTTGCACCAGCATGGGCTCGAATCCGGCCGGGCGATGCTGCGCGGTCAACGGCACAAAGCGACTGCCTCCCTTTAGAGGAACTGCCGGGCGATCATCGAGCGCAAAGATTTCGACATCGGTATCATCGACGCTATCGAGGAAAAATGAGGCGACGGTCAGATTCAACCCATCGGCCAGCTTTTCCAGCGTCGCCACCGACGGCGAACTCTGCCCCGATTCCAGTTGCGACAGCGCCGCAGCACTAATGCCCGCATTCTCGGCCAGCGCCCGCTGCGACAATGCCTGCTGCTCTCTGAGAAAACGTATTTTTTTGGCGATATGATTCATGGGGCATGGCATTGTACGCAATAGTGAACGGCTGTAAATTATTATGTTTTATGCAAGAGAGCTATGGCGCTTGCTGCGGCCAGGCTGCAATATTGGGGTTTGGCAGATTAGGGAAGCGCTAATTGTATTAATCAGCGTACCTGGAGGCGAAAGATGATTGATTTCTACATGGGTGGTGAACATGCCAGTATGCCCTGAAGACACTTTGACGTGGATTCAGGCAGGCGGACTGGATTGATGCGCGGCCACAGCACGGAGAGTTATCGCGAACAGGCGTTAAAACTGTTTCCATGGGTTTGCGGGCGCTGCGGGCGTGATTTCGCAGGCAAACAGTTGAAAGAACTGACCGTGCATCATAAAGATCATAACCACAGTAATAATCCTCCGGATGGCAGCAATTGGGAATTACTCTGCATTTATTGTCATGATAATGAACATCAACGCTATCTGGAAGCAGATGCGCATGGGCCGGTGAAGCGGGAAGAGGAAAGCAATTCAACCTTCAAGGGACTCGCAGGGCTCAAGGATTTATTGAAAGATATGGATCAATAACAGCGGATCAGTCGCCACAGCAATTGTATAGCGGTTGCATGAATTGCTGAATAGACCAGAGAAGTGTCCATTCCATCAAGGCGACCATTGTAGAAAAGCTTCCAACAGAGCTAGTCCGGCGCGCTGTGATTTTTCAGGGTGGAATTGTACGGCTACGATATTATCGCGACCGATGGCCGCTGCGAACGGGTAATCCCCGTAGGCACATGCAGCCAGCAAATGCTCGGGGGTTTCCGGCATGCAACAGTAGGAATGCACATAGTAAACCTGCTGGCCAAGCAGCGGTGCCAGTACCGGATGCGCCGGTTTTTCAGATGACAGGGTGACATCATTCCAGCCCATGTGTGGAATCTTGAAGCCGCGTTCGGGATGCTGTTCCGGGAAGGCTTTGACCGCACCGGGGATTATCCCGAGACCCGGATAGGAGCCGAATTCATACGATACATCCATCAACACTTGCATACCCAGACAAATGCCGAGAAACGGCGTGCCGGATGCCAGAGAGGCTTTCAGCGCCGCATCCATGCTCGTTTTTTGCAGCGCGCCGATACAATCCCGGAATGCCCCGACGCCAGGCAGCACAATCCGATCATAATCTTTCAGTGCATCGGCGTCGCTGACCAGTTGCACCTGCCCGCCTGCTTTTTCCAAAGCCTTGGCCACCGAGTGCAGGTTTCCCATGCCGTAGTTAATGAGTCCGATCACGGGTGAGCCGTGAGGGGGGAGGGGTAAGGCATTAGAGGGAATACCTTAAGACGACAAAACCGAAACCAAACAGGAGGGAACCACAAAGACACAAAGACACAAAGAAAACAGAAAAACAGGACAAACCAATGCGAGACGGATACAAATGGCTTTACTCGCTGCCATGTCGTCAGAGCATAAAACCATGCATGATATGGTTTTATTTTGTGTCTTTGTCCCCCAGGGGATACTCTCTTGCTTCGCAATTCATCTGATGCCTTTGTGGTTAAAATTCTTTTGCCTGATGTGCGATATTTTGCAGCGGATAAGCACCTAACCCCTAACCCCTCACGCTTTACGCCTGACACAACTACAACGCCCCTTTTGTGCTCGGGATACCGCTCTGACGTGAATCGAAGGCAGCAGCCATGCGCAGGGCGCGACCGAAAGCCTTGAATACCGTTTCGATGATGTGGTGATTGTTGCCGCCGCGCAGCGCATCAATATGCAGGGTGATGTGTGCATGATTGCTCACGGCCTGAAAAAATTCCTTGAACAGGTCGATATCGAATCCGCCAACGGTTTCCTTGGGGAAATCAATATGATATTCCAGACCGGGCCGACCGGAGAAATCCAGCACTACTCTGGATAAAGCTTCATCCAGCGGCACATAGGCATGGCCGTAGCGTACGATGCCGGCCTTGTCGCCAATGGCTTCGCGCAGGGCCTCGCCGAGGCAGATGCCGATATCTTCGACCGTATGATGATCATCAATCTCGCGATCACCAGTAGCCGCCACAGTCAGATCAACGAGCCCGTGACGGGCAATTTGTTCGAGCATATGATCAAGGAACGGAATCGAGGAATTCAGTTCCGCCTTGCCGCTGCCATCCAGATTCAGACTTAAGCGGATGGATGTCTCTTTGGTGGTGCGTTCGATGCTGGCTGATCGATGTGTATCAGGATTCATATCAGAATCTCCTCCAGTGCATTCAGCACTGCATCATTTTCTTCACTGCTGCCAATCGTGATACGCAGACAGTTGGCAAGCAAGCCGCGTGCGCCGTTCATATTTTTGATCAGGATGCCGCGCTGCTTCAATTGCTCGAATGCCGCATCGGCATCGGCCACGCGCAGCAGTATAAAATTGGTTTGCGATGGAAACACGTCGATATGATCCATGCCGGATAACGTCGCCATGACCCGTTCGCGTTCGGCCCGAATCGTAGCAGCCTGCTGCTCGAATACATCAAAATGATCCAGCAGCAATGAAGCAGAGGCTTGCGTCAGCGCATTGATATTATAGGGCATGCGCACCTTGTTCAGATGTGCAATCTGCTTGGCCTCGCCCATCAGATAACCCAAGCGTAATCCGGCCCAGCCCAGCTTGGAGAATGTGCGCAACACCATCACATTGCTGGCAATCAGATGCGTATGCGTACGGTCGGAAAATGGCCCGTAGGCCTCATCAATGACCAATAAACCATTAAAGTTTTCAGCAATTTTGCGCACAGTCTCTTGCGGCCATAGATTGCCGGTTGGGTTATTCGGGCAGGCCAGAAAAGCAACTACCGCCTTTTCACGCGCACAAACCTGTAAAAAATGATCCGCATCCAGATTGAAATCATTGGACAGCGGCACGGAAGCCACAGGTCGTTTGAGCCAGTGCGAAATCAAATCATACATCACAAACGTCGGCGCAGGCACCACGCAAGTGCCAGAACAGATTGTCATAAGAATCATCTGGATGATTTCATCGGAGCCATTGCCCAGCAAAATCTGATCAGCGCTCATATCTGCATGAGCCGCAATTTTATCGCGCAGCTCGGTCATATCGGCGTTCGGATAGCGGTTGATGTCCACCTCCGCCAGCGCATTGCTCCATTGTTTACGCAATGCATCAGGCATGGAAAATGGATTTTCCATCGCATCGAGTTTGATCATGCCGGAACTGTCCGGCACGTGATAAGCCGCCAGCGCCTTGATATCGCTTCGTATCATGATTGGTCTTTCAGGCGCAGTTCCAGCGTCAGGGCATGGGCCTGTAAACCTTCGCGGTGGGCAAGGTGGGCGGCGGCAGGGCCAATCTGCTCAACGGCTGCACGGGTAGCACGAATCAGACTGCTGCGTTTCTGGAAATCATACACACCGAGCGGAGAAGAAAAACGCGCTGTACGGTTGGTTGGCAAGACGTGATTCGGCCCGGCGATATAATCGCCCAGCGCTTCCGGCACAAAATGGCCGATGAAAATCGCCCCGGCATGTTTAATCGAAGGTAACATGTCATCCGGATTTTCCAGCGCCAGTTCCAGATGTTCGGGGGCAATGGTATTGACCACATCCGCAGCTTCATCCCAGTCCTGCACATGAATCAATGCGCCATGTGCTTCCACAGAAGCACGCGCAATCGCTGCGCGCGGCAGCACCGCCAAGTGCGCCTCAATGGAGTTCGCCACCTGAACCAGTAAATGTTTGTCGGTGGAAATCAGAATACTTTGCGCAGCCTCGTCATGTTCGGCCTGTGAGAGAAAGTCCGCTGCAATCCAGCTTGGGTTGCCACCATCGGCCACCACCACGATTTCGGACGGCCCGGCGATCATATCAATGCCGCAGGTGCCGAATACCTGCCGCTTGGCCGCTGCGACGAATTTATTGCCCGGCCCGACAATTTTATCGACTGCCGGAATGCTTTCAGTGCCATAAGCCAGCGCCGCAACCGCCTGCGCGCCGCCGACTGCAAATCCACGCTGCACGCCGGATACATGTGCTGCCGCCAAAACCAAGTCGTTGATGTCGCCGCCCGGAGTCGGCACCACCATGATAATTTCTTCCACTCCGGCCACGTTAGCCGGTACTGCATTCATCAGCACGGAGGATGGATACGCAGCCTTGCCGCCCGGCACATACAGGCCAACCCGATCCAGTGGCGTGATGCGCTGGCCCAGAGTCATGCCGATATCATCGGTATATTGCCAATCTTCCTGTTTCTGGTGTTCGTGGT
>CAZKME010000046.1:0-13000 GCA_964553725.1 uncultured Zetaproteobacteria bacterium | reverse complement strand
CCAATATCTTACACTCTGCACGCACGATCACTTGCAGGATCTAGGTAAAACCAAACAACGTGCATGTAAATCTGCCGTTGATGTTGACATTAGTCCATCGAAACCGGCAAGGATAATCCTAGCCCGCATTATTCTTGAATCGTTGTGATGATTGCGCCGGGCCTTTGTTTGCAACGGATTTTTGCGAGAAAGGGCGTAGCCATGTTTACGGACGCCTGAGCAAAGATTCGTTGCGGGCAAAGGAACAAGCAAGGGCGCGGCAGCATTCATGAATAATGCGGGCTAGAAACCTCAGTTGGGAGTGCGTGCAGGGTGTAAGATATTGATTTGAAGGGTGTAACGGAAAAAATCGCCGTCACCTCATTGGCTATAAGAGGTTTTTCCGTTTAGCAAAGCGAATGAAGAGCTTGCGCCATGTGGGTGCTTCCAACTGAGGATTCTAGGATAATAACACCCGCACGCCTTCGTCGTTGCGCTTGCACAGAATAATACGGCACGTAATATCCCGCCCCGTACAGATATAAAACAAACAAGGCACCAGGTGATATAAATATGAGTAAAGTACAGGCATTGCCGGGGGCATTCCCGCTGCATGAAGATCGCAACTTTCTGTCGGAAAGCGAGTGGGTTATTTTCAAACTGCTGTGCAAACCGGTTGATTCGATTACGGATGAAAATGCAACTGCGCTCTCCGTCGCCACTGGCAATCAGGTTTCAGCGAAACGTTGCGACGAACTGATTCGTATTGTGCGTATTTCACAATTGCAGGGGCTTGGCAGCTGGATTTCACGCCTGATGGCTGAAGCCGGTTTCAGCGATGTTGATCTGCGCAACAGCGATGCTGCTGAAATCACCGGCGGCATCAACGCCAAAGCCGGTTACAACATCTGCAATGAGGCCACCACGCGTGCGCTAGGCGCATTACAACTACAATGGAAAGGTGCAGAGTCCTGAACATCACAAGCAAACGGAAGATGATAATATGAGTGAGAAAATACTGGTTACAGGCGGAGCCGGCTATATTGGTTCCAATATCGCCGCCGCACTGGTGAAAAGGCCCGCTACCGATGTGGTCGTGGTGGATGATTTTTCATCCGGCGACTGGCGCAATCTGATTCATGTGGATTGCGAAGTGCGCGCTGCCGATTGCGATGATCCTGATCTGCTTGAAGATATTGCCGACGGCGCATTCGCCGCCATCTTTCACGAAGCCGCCATTACCGATACCACCGTGATGGATCAGCGCCTGATGATTGAAGTCAATACCAATGCCTTCGCGGACATACTCGACGCCTGCCAGATATCGGGCACGCGTTTGATTTATGCATCATCCGCCGGAACCTATGGCAACTCGCCGCCGCCCAACTGCGTCGGCGCAGGCGAAGAGCCGGAAAATATCTACGGCTTCTCCAAGCTGGCCATGGATCGCATCGCCGCTCGCCATTATGAATCGCAGTCGGCTCCGATTATCGGGCTGCGTTATTTCAATGTGTACGGGCCGGGCGAAACGCATAAAAACGAGAAATCCGGCAACAAAACCGCATCCATGATGCTGCAACTTTATGAACAGATCAAAGCAGGCAAGCAGCCGCGCCTGTTCAAGCACGGCGAACAGAAACGCGATTTTGTCTATATCCGTGATATCGTTGCCGCCAATCTGGCCGCACTTGATGCGCCCCGATCCGGCCTGTGCAATGTCGGGTCAGGGCTGGCGCGTTCGTTCAATGATATTGTAAATACACTATCGCAAGTGCTTGAAATAGAACTTGAAACAGAGTATTTCGACAACCCGTTTACATTCTACCAGAACCACACTGAAGCCGATCTGTCCCTGAGCCGTGAACTGCTGAACTGGCAACCTGAATGGACGCTGGAAAAGGGTATGAGTGATTACATCGCACTATTGGAAAACGGCCATCGCGGCCCGGCGGAGACTGCTGATGCGTAATTTGATTTTTTTTTCGGCACTGCTGACACTATTACTGAGTGCCTGTTTGCATGAACCCATCCATCAGGGCAATCGGCTTGATGGCAATGAGATTAACATGATTCAGGAAGGCAACACGAAATTCACCATCGAACAAAAGCTGGGAACGCCTATACTGAACAGCACCTTGCACCCGCACCGCGTCACCTATTTTGAAGAGTTTGAAGATGAAGATACAGGTGATATGCGCCGACGCGGCGTGGAAATCACCTACGATGCCGCCTGGCGCGCCAAAAAAATTCGCCGCTTCGGTTTTGAAGTAGAAAAACATGGTGAGTAATTACAAACTTGCTCTCACAGCTGTGTTGTTTGTATTGGGCGGCTGTGCGCATATGTCCGGGCACGCCCTGCAGCAGACAAACAGAAACAACGATACGCTGGCCAAATCCGGGCAGCTATCCCAACCCGTTCAAATCACCCTTGATCTTGAAGTCGCAGCATTACAGAAGCTGCAACCACAACTAAAAAACACACACCGGTTGCCCGCAGAAGCAGGCATTGAGCCGCTGCTTGAAGGCATTTCTGAAAAAGATATTAACAGCGCCAAAAAATTGGCTCGAATCAATTATCAGCACAGATGGAAAACGATCAAACATCGTTCTCGTTTTGTTCGCAGCCGATTGCTTGAAACGCTCGATAACATGCATGCACCGGCATCCTTGCAGATGATTCCTGTCGTAGAATCCACCTACAATCCTTATGCGTTGTCGCATACCGGTGCCGTCGGCCTATGGCAGTTGATGCCTGCTACTGCGCGTAGTCTGGGTGTCCGCTCGGGCAGGCATATTGATGGCAGGAGAGATATCGCTCAATCCACCACGGGTGCGGTGAATTATCTGCAACAACTGCATCAGCGTTTTGACAGTTGGCCGCTGGCTATCGCCGCTTATAATATCGGCCCCAACGCATTGGCGCGGCGGCTGAAAAAACACCCGTGGACTCAAGCCGATGGCTTGGATCGCATGCCGATTCCTACCGCTACCCGCCGTTATGTTCAACACATAATCGGTCTTATAGCGCTACTGCACGACCATAGCTTCAGTTTTCCCGAGCCGTATAAAACACGTGTACTGGCGTTAAAAGCACCGGTCGATATTCACCTGCTGGCACAAATCAGCGGCATGGCTGAAAACGACATTTTCCGCTTTAATCCGTGCCTGAACCGGGCTCAGTATCTGCATCACACGATTATGATTCATGTGCCCGCAAGCCGTTATGAAATGATTCGATCCAAGCTGGGTTTGGCCGGGCCTAAGTTTGTCGGTATCAGGGTAAACAAAGGTGACAGCCTGTGGGGCATCGCCCATCAAAACCATACCAGCATTGCGACACTGAGAGATTTGAACAGAAATATCGGCAAATATCTGCATATTGGCCAAACCCTGAAAGTGCCTGCCAATCACCTGACCCGGGTTAGCGCCAGCGCCAATCCGCTCATACCGACCAATCGGAGAATCCGTTACCGGATTCGTTCAGGTGATTCGTTATGGCGTATTGCCAACCGTTTCGGCACCACGCCTGGAGCCATTGCCCGTTCTAACCGTATTTCAACGAAGCGTATAATTCGCGCCGGAGATACGCTATGGATCTACGCCAGGGAACGTCCAAGCTGAACGTATTGAGAACATCCTGCTTGCTGCCATTGATCCTGCTTGTTGCCCTGCTCTGCGCCTGTTCCGGAGCAGAGCAGGGCTCAAACCCAAACAGCCCAAAGGCATCAGCTATTACCAATTCAACAGCCGATATCCCGGCCCGTGGCGACCGGCTGGTCGATGCCAGTATCGGCGATGCCACCAACCTGATTCCGATGATTGCCGGTGATGCCTCCAGTCATGCCATTGCCGGACAGTTATACCTGTCGCTGCTCAAATACGATAAAAATCTGAACCTGACCGGTCAACTGGCCGAGTCATGGCAAATATCACCGGACAATAAAACCATCACTTTTCATTTGCGCCCACACCTGACATGGACGGATGGAAAACCACTCACATCGACTGACTGCGTTTTCACGCTAAAATTAATACAGGATAAAAACACCCAGAGCGCCTACAAAGCTGATTATGCGCTGGTATCCGGCTTTGAAGCGCCCGGTCCACTCACTTTTGTTGTGCACTACGTCGAACCTTTTTCCCCCGCTCTGGCTTCGTGGTCGTCGCTGGCAATCTTGCCCGAACATATTTTTGCCGGTGTCGATATCATGAACACCGAATTATCCCGTCACCCCAAAGCCACCGTCGGCCCCTATCAGTTGGCGGACTGGCAATCGCAGCAATCGATTCTGATGAAAGCCAATCCGAATTATTTTGATGGCCCGGTGTGGATCAGCGAGCGTTTAACCCGCATCATCCCTGACCGCGCCACCCAGTTTCTCGAACTTTCGGCCGGGCGGCTGGATTCAGTCGGCCTGACGCCCATTCAATATCAACGCCTGTTTGACACCAAACCCTTTTTGAAAACCCATTACAAACGCTATAAATATCTCGATTTCGTGTATACCTATCTCGGCTTTAATCTCAAACGCAAACCGTTTGATGATATCCGTGTGCGCGAAGCCATTGCCTATGCCATTAACCGGCAGGAGATTCTCGACGGCGTTCAGCTTGGACTGGGAGAAACCATTGCCAGTCCGTACAAACCCGGCACATTCTGGGTCAATAAAAAACTCAAACCGCGCCCCTACGATCCTGAGAAATCGAAGCAGCTACTGGCTGCAGCAGGCTGGTCTGATTCCAATGGCGACGGTATTTTTGATAAAAATGGAGTACCCTTGTCATTCACGATTCTGACCAACAACGGCAATAAACAACGCGCTGATGCCGCCACCATTATCCAGTACCGCCTCAAAAAGATTGGTATCGATGTCACCATCCGGCTGGTGGAATGGTCTGCCTTTATCGAAAATTTCATCAACAAACGCAACTTTGATGCGGTGATTCTCGGCTGGTCGCTGTCGCCCGATCCTGATCAATTTACCATCTGGCATTCATCCCAGACCGGCCCGCGCCAGTTCAACTTCCTCTCTTACAGTAATACCAAAGTGGATGCCGCTCTGGAAGCCGCCCGACGCACCTTTGACCGCCAACAACGCAAACAACAATACGACATCATGCAGGCGGAAATTTACCACGATGTGCCTATGATATTTCTGTTTGCGCCCTATTCTCTGCCCGTCATGCACAAACGCATTCATGGTGTGAAACCAGCCCCTGCAGGTATTGGCTATAACAGTGAACACTGGTATGTGCCTGCTGCGATTCAGAAATACAAAACAACATCCATCATGCCCTAAAACGGAGGTGAGGCTTCAGCCATCAGTTGAAGCCCAGCGATTCAGACACGCCGGTATGCGCCACCCTGCCATTCCTAATATTGATACCGCGCGACAGAGCCTGATTCAAATGCGCCGCCTCATGAACACCATGCTTCGCAATCAGGCGAATATATGGCAAGCTCGCACCGGTTAATGCTATCGTACTGGTCAGCGGCACCGCTCCCGGCAGATTGGGCAGACAACAATGAATCACCCCCTCCTGCACATAAACCGGCTCATCATAGGTGGTTGGGCGACTGGTTTCACTGATGCCGCCCTGATCAATCGACACATCAACAAATACGCTGCCCTGCTGCATGCGCCGCAAATCACTGCGCCGGAGCAATCCCGGTGCATGTTCGCCCGGAATCAGCGCCGCGCCAATCAGAATATCGCAAGCAGGCAATAGACGATGCAAGTTTTCAGAAGAGAAATGGCATACGGAGATATGTCCGTGTAACGATGTCTGTAGTGTCTGAACCCGCGCTTGAATCGCTTCCAGCAGCGTTACCTCCGCCCCCAGCCCAGCCAGCGCATCAGCAGCATTCAGCCCGACATTCCCAGCCCCGAGCACCAGGGTTTGCGCCGCTGGAACACCCGCCACGCCGCCGGGCAGACGCCCTTTACCGGCAAATGGCGTACCATTCTCCTTTTGCAGAAAACGCACCGCCAGTTGCGCCGCTACCCTGCCCGCCACCTGCGACATCGTGGCCAAAATAGGCAGCGATCCATCTGCCAGCTGCACCGTTTCATAGGCCAGCGCACACACCTTTCTTTGCATCAACGCGCGCGCCAGTGCTGGCTCGGCAGCCAGATGTAGAAATGTAAACAGGATAAGATCCTGATGCAGAAAATCATATTCGCAGGCCAGCGGCTCCTTGACCTTCACCACCAGTTCACAGGCCCATACATCTTCAGCCGCAGCTACGATGCAGGCACCGGCGGCGATATAATCGGAGTCGGAAAAACCGCTGGCCTCGCCTGCGCATGTCTGCACAATCACACCATGCCCATCTGCAATCAGCGCACGAACACCCTTCGGAATGATCGCCACCCGGTGTTCATGATTCTTGATTTCCACGGGAACGCCGATACGCACAGTCATAGCCTCCAGCCTTGATGCATGATTCTACCCTACCACAAATCCGGCAATGAATCCTGTCTTATTGGTCACAGTTTTATTGGTCACGGAATGTCGGAAAATGATACAGCGATGTGGTTGCGTAAACAGTGCGAACGGTTCAAGCTCCCATCTGTAATGACTGACAGTTCAGACCACATCACCGTATATTATGATGCCTCATGCCCAAAATGCGTCAAGGATCGCCACAATTACGAACAGATGGCCGGAGAGACAGCCAGCGATGTCTGCTGGATGGATATTACAGGCCGCGATAAAGAACTGCGTAATATCGGCATTGATCCGCGTTTGGCGCTGACAGAATTGCACGTTAAGGACAAGCAGGGCCGTATTGTTTCGGAAATCAATGCCTATATTCTGCTCATGCAGCGCGTGCCGCGTCTGCGCGCCGTGGCATGGTTCATCGGCCTGCCGCTTGTTCGCCCGCTGGTTGCATTTTTGTATCACCGCATGGTCATCCGCCGCTTGCGCAAGGAAGGGCGACTGTAAACACCAGGAAACGATCCATGCTCAGTGCATGATGCTCGATGCTCCGCTATGCTTCATCCATGATTCCGTATCGACTGCTGGATAGCGCCACAGAACACGGCACAACCCTGCGCCTGTACCAGCGCGGCGTGGATTTCTCGATTCGGGTCGATAAAGCAGGCGATCTGATGAACAGCCGAACACATCATTCGGAGGATATCCTGGCCGAGCTGGCCTGCAAACCCGTGGCCAGCCGCAAACATCCGCATTTACTGGTTGGCGGGCTCGGCATGGGTTTTACGCTGGCCGCTGCGCTTGCCCACTCCGGCCCCGATGCACGCATTACCGTGTCTGAACTGATGCCCGCAGTGGTGCGATGGAATCGGGAATATCTGGGTATTGTGGCTGGGTTTCCACTTGATGATGAACGTGTCACGGTCATCGAACAGGATGTCGGAAAAATCATGCATGAACACAAAAACGGCTTCGATGCCATTATGCTGGATGTCGATAACGGGCCTGACGCCTTCACCCGCGATGACAATGATTCGCTCTACGGCCTGCGCGGACTGAACAACGCATACGCAGCCCTCAAACCCGGTGGCATCCTCACCGTCTGGTCAGCCTTTCCGGATGAGAGCTTCACCCAGCGCATGATGAAAGTCGGTTTCGATGTCGAGCAGCGGCGCGTACGCGCCCATAAAAATCAGGCCAGTCACAGGCACACAATCTGGATCGGTATTCGATAAAAATTTCAAGGGAGCGGCTTGTAAAAGTCTGGCATGCATATTGCTGTCCACTTTAATATGTAGGAGTTCATATGGAAATAAAACACGATCCGATCAATAATTTATTGCGTGATGGAAAAGTTGATGAAGTCAATGCCGTGATTGCAAGTGGTTCCAAACCATCATTTTCAAAGGCTAATTTTCGCGGACTGAATTTGACAGGGCTTCATACGCAAGACATTGATTTCTCCGGCAGCTGCTTTCGACTCACTGACTTAAGAGGGCTTGATCTATCATCCTGCAACTTGAGACATGCCAGTTTACGTGGAGCAAAAGTATCTGGAACCTTATTCCCCACACTCATTCCGGCACAGGAAATCATGATATCAATTGAATATGGTACGCGCCTTCGCTATTAACCGGATTTTTTCACAAACTGCGTCAAGATAACAATCTGCTGCCCGCTTACACGGCCTTCGATATGTTCGGCGTTATCGGCTACCAACCGGATACTGCGCACTGCCGTGCCGCGCTTGGCGGTAAATCCGCCGCCTTTGACATTCAAATCCTTGATCAGGGTCACTGTATCGCCTGCTTCGAGCACGGCGCCATTGCTATCGCGATGCACCACCGCATCAGCCGCATGATCTGCCGAATCGGCCTCAGCCCATGCCCGCACATCATCTTCCAGATACATCATATCCAGCAGATCCTGCGGCCAGCCTTCGCCTTTTAACCGATCCAGCATACGCCATGCCATGACCTGCACAGCAGGCAGCTGACTCCACATGCTATCATTCAGGCAGCGCCAGTGATTGGCATCCACATTGTCCGGATTTTCGATCTGGTCGCGACAGGTATCACAAACCAGCAGGCAGGCATCCGCACCATCAACCGGGCTCGATGGAATATCGTACATAGCAAGCTGATCGCTTGCGCCACACAGTTCACATCTGAATTCGCTGCGTGTCTGTAGTTTTGATTCAATGCTCATGATGCGTGATTTCCCGTGATAATAGAATTGAACCTAGATCCTGTAAGTCCTCGCACATACATAGCGCAAGCTCTTGATTCATCTGACATATTGAAAAAACACTCATCGCCAATAAGGTGACTACATATTTTTTCAATACACCATCTAAACCAACATCTTACACTCTGCACGCACGATCACTTGCAGGATCTAGGTTGAAAGCGTTAGCGCGCCGGATGATTAAACCCGAACCTGACAAAGTCAAATAATGAAAGTTGAATGAGGATTCAGTTATAAAGAAATTTGCCGCAAGAGGATATGTGTCAGGCATTGGGCACAAGCACTTTTTCTAGCACTGGTGCCCAAATAGGCTAAAGGTCTTAACATGTAAAAATAAAATGGTGCACCCTAGTGGATTCGAACCACTGGCCCCGAGCTTCGGAGGGCGAGGGTCATCGGGTTTGTGCCCAATTTGGCTAACACTCATTCCATCGAAAAATATAGCTTGTTTCATTTTCAGGCTGCAACATTAGAATTCACCGCCGTAGACAATGTGCCGCCACGAATGCACAGATATCATCGCTACCTATAATGCTTGAAAGGCCTTGTTTTTCAACGTTTTTTAATATGCACCCTTAGCTCAGATGGATAGAGCATCGGCCTCCGAAGCCGAAGGCCAGTGGTTCGAATCCACTAGGGTGCACCATCTTGCTCCTCTTCAAAAAGACCTTTAGCCGCGTTGGGCACCAACTCTGTAAAAAGATCCTGTGCCCAGATTGTGCCCACAGGGTGCCCATGCTGCCTTTGGCATGATTTTATATTTCCGAAAAATGAGTCTTAGCCTTCGTGCCCGGAGGTGCTGTGCCCAGAACCCAAAAGAATCAGTCAGCCCTTGCTATAACCCCAGCTTTTCAGCCACATCCAGATAGTCCGATTTTTCGACATAAATCCGTTCCAAATCGCTTCGGGCACGCCTGTGCTGATGGATTTCCTCATAGGCCGTTGCACGTTCGTAGCGGAGCGCATGCAACAATTCACCACTGCGACCCTTCCTGCGGCGCAGCGCGATGGTCAGCACCTGTTTGGCTGCCTCTGCCAGGCCCAGGGTGCGTAATGCCCTGGCTTTGTAGAGCATGAGCGCAGCATGGGTTGGTGTTTCATTTGCAATATCTTGCGTAAATCCGATAATGCTTTTACATGTGTCATGATCATCCGGATTGACTGCCAGCAACACTTCCGCAAGTGAAAGTTTTACGACTACGTCATCCGGTTCAATGGTCTTCAATTGTTCCAGACAAGATATGGCCTGCTGCCACCGTGACTGATGCTGATATATCTCGACGAGACCGAGCAATACACCACGAAGATCAGGTTCGACCAATGCAGTAATTTCATCGGTGACAGAAAACCGTAATGCGGCATTCATGCCATATTTGGAAAAATAATAGCCCAGTCGTTGCTGCTTCTCTGCTGCGAGCTTTAGATATTGTTCGGCCTGATGCGGATGATCTGTTTTGAATGCCAGAAATCCTGCTATCCATGCGCCATCGGCCAGATGTGTTGCCTGTTGAAAACACTCAAATGCACCCGATTCATTGCCGAGAGACAGTTCCCGACAGCCATCCACAAAGGCTTCCTCATCATCCGGAGTAACCAGTCGTTTGAAGAAACCCAATGTCAGTCGTTCTCTAACGGCTTCAGGCTCGGGATTCCTGCTACTCCGACCTTGCCCTGACAGCTTGGTCGTGTAAAAAAGCCCGGTGCCGGGAATACCGGCGGTAATGCGTTTGCCATGCGGCCCGACCGTGAAATGCGCGCCGCGTACGCCGAACGATAACGAACCACCTGTTTTTCTCAGGTTCAGCGTCACGCCCGGTGCGATGCGTATTCTACGCCAGAAGCGAAAACTCATGTTTGCACCTTGCTCAACATCTCCCGCATTTTTTCTTCCGGATAGTTGTAGCCGATTGCCTTGAATGGCGTGTGATTGAGCAACTGATACAGCTCAGCCATACCTCTGTTGGCAAGCCCGCCATGAAGACGAACAGTATGTTGAAGCATCTGTTTCATATCGTTCATCGAGCCAAGCACACTGCGACTATTTGTCTTACTGATCTGGATTTCCCTGCTGCTATCGAGCATGGTTTCGATTTGAGCCTGTGAGAAATCAAAATGACGCATGGCTTTGAACAACGCTTGCCCGAACATCTCTGTTAAATGTTTGAAATCCGTGTTGCTGACACCCGGCACGAATAGTGAAAATAACGTCATATCATGGGTGAAAAGTACGCAATCATGGTGATCGATGCGTATCAGATTCGCATGCCAGCAAACTTCAGGAGGAACTTCTATCTCTGGATCAGAAGCCAAAGGAAGCTTTTGCAATAGTTTCTGTGTACACCCGATCATTTGCATCCGTCATCAATCCTCATACACATATTCAACATCGAAGACAGTTGTGATGGCTGCCCATTCGATTTCCTCTTTATCATAAGCAGTTCCGGAACCCACCTGATGATCGCCGATGATATAATAATCATCGCCCACAACTTTAACTCTCACCAGACCGGCCTCGTTCACCGCGTAAAAATCCGCAATCGCCATCTCAAGCATCAGTCAGCCCTGCTCATTGCCAGTCAGGTATGGACTTGCCTGTCCATAAGATGTGACGATCAATTTCTTTTTTGCTCTGGTCATGGCGACATAAACCAAAGCCCTTTCTTCAAGGTCTGCCTGCCTTTTTTCTACAGCGTCACCTTTGCCATCAAGTGCTTTTTCAAGCGGAACAATACCCTCATTCATACTGCCCAAAATCACTTCATCAAATTCAATTCCCTTCACGCGATGCATGGTTGCAAGGTTAACCGTATTCCGCATCACGAATCACAACGCGCATCCCCGGCGCAAGCATCTGGTTTGAATTCACTTCAGCTAAATCCTGGCAAACTATTCAGTCTGCTCATCAGTATCATGATATTCAATCAGATCACCCGGCTGGCATTCGAAATATTTACACAGTGCATCAAGTGTATCGGTATTGGTGTTGTAGCCCGGCACATTGGCAATGCGGGTGAGCGTTGCGCGCGAAACGCCAGTGACTTCACTGACTTCATTCAAGGTAATACGGCGCTTCTCTGTAAACGATTTGTTATCAAGCATTTGTTTTAATAATACACGTATCAAAACACGACTCCCTGGTGCGTTAATATAATCGCTTAAGCTTACATCTAATCATATATGCGTCAAATAACGCTTGCGGTCATCTTTTACGACCTATAGTGCTCACATGTGATTGATTAAAGTCACATAATACCTAGATCCTGCAAGTCCTCGCACATACATAGCGCATCGCGGCGTTTAACAAAATCTCGACTGCACCGGCAAGTCCCTCCATTCCATTTGACATTAATACTTCTACCGCATCACTGGCGGCGTTATCCTTCACTCTTGGGGTCATCGGGGCTCCTTTCTTTAGTTTGTGGAAAAACCAAAGTCTGCCCGGTGACTCCATCTCTGCCAGAGATGATTTTCACTTTTACAGAAGACATGCTGCACTAGCTCTCGTCTAATCCCAATACGTTCTCACAATGAAAGAAAAACCTGATCAGAATGCGACCTGAGATGTCGCATGGCGGTTTATACTGTCGCACATCAACGCATGAGAGGTGTGACCGATGGCAACAAGACGCAGAAATAAACAGGTTCAGGTTGAAAATTCAGAAAGCCGGGATGAATACCATGCGCTGATCAGTGTGTGGATGGTTCGTATAAACCAGGAGCGAAAGATATCCACATAATCTGGGGTTGGATGAGCGTAGGCGAAATGATTAATTTGGATAATCCCAAACAGAGGGAGGTGGTATCTGAACAATACCCCTGCTTGGCGAAGCATCCTCATCTGGCACCCTGGAGGAAGGCTCCCAACAGGATCTATTTATCTGATAAAAGCGGCTTTTTATCATATTCGAATCAACGTTGTTTGACCGATTGTGAGAATTATCAGGGCCGTTCCACATGGCGGCTTCCAAGTTGTTTCAACCAACCCGAAGCAATTACATATTTGAATAAATTTTCTTTATGTGGTGACCAAGTGATAATAACAATTCCGGGGCGAGGGCAAGAATTTGTACTCAATTTGGAAAAGGTCGAGTCAATTGAATCAGTTAATAGAATTATTGATTGGATAAATAAATTGATTGAAGATTCAAAAACAACTACTGGCTCTAAATTGGTTCTAGACATGACTCCTTGAGTTATTTGACAGGATGATTCGTTAATAGTGGCATAACGGTGCCAGGCTTCCATATCTTGATTATTGTTCTTCGAGCCTTCGTGAATCATCGCAAAGACGCCCAAGTGTTCAGCGACACAGACGTTCGATTTCATTCGC
>CAZKME010000045.1:0-13388 GCA_964553725.1 uncultured Zetaproteobacteria bacterium | reverse complement strand
ATAGAGGACTGGTGTATGCAAAAGCAGAAGAACGCCAATAGGCATAACCAGTCAAGCATTGTTGCAAAACAAAAAGCATGGCGTTCCGTCTCCGGGCAGCCATGGCTTTTGCACCCTTGCAATGCCTTGCTGCCTTTCACCTCTATGCTTGTTAGATTCGCCGCATGACAAACTTACCTTTCACATTCATTGATACAGGAGAACAGCTACAGTCAGTAATCGCCGACATCGCCAGTTGCAAAGTTCTATGTATTGATACCGAATTTCACCGGGAAAGCACCTATTACGCTGAATTCGCACTGCTACAGATTTATGGCAACGGCCAGTGCTGGATTGTTGATCCTATTGCCATTGATGATCTGTCCGGGCTGTGGGATATTCTGTGTGACTCGGATATTCTGAAAGTTTTCCATGCCGGTCGGCAGGATATTGAAATATTTGTCAAGGAATCGGGCCGCCTGCCCATGCCATTATTCGATACTCAGGTTGCCGCCGCCCTGCTCGGTTACGGACAACAGGTCGGATTTGGCAATCTGGTGCAGCGCATCACCAAAAAGGCGTTGGCCAAGGGCGAATCGTTCACCAACTGGAAAGCGCGCCCGCTGACTCCCAAACAATTACTTTATGCTGCCGATGATGTTATTTGGCTGATGCCGGTGTATCAGCATTTACAGGAGCGGCTCGAAGCCACCGGGCGCACCGAATGGTTGCAGGAAGAGCAAAGCGTACTCACCGACCCGGCCACCTATAATAACGATGTTTTCAGCATTTTCTGGCGCGTCAAAGGCGTCACCAAAGTCAAAGGCAAACACCTCGCCGCCCTGCGTGAACTGGCGGCATGGCGCGAATGCGCAGCCAAAAGCCGCGATATCCCCCGCCGCCGCATGATCTCGGATGATGCCATACTGGAAATCGCCCGCCGCAGTTCGCTATCGCTGAATACCATGGAACGCATGCGCGGCATCAATACAGGCTTCATCAAACGCTTCGGCGAAGAGATCATCCAGGTCTGGCAACAGGGCATGGATATGCCGGAAGCGGACTGGCCGACACAGAAATCACGCCGTCATAATCATACAGGCACGGATTTGCGCCTCGAAATGCTCGATACGCTGGTCCGTCTGAAAGCCGAAGAAGGCGAAATTGCCTCATCCATTCTGGCCAACAAGTCCGAGCTGTCCGAACTGGCTTCCTGGGGCTATCGCTGCAAAGACGAGCCGCCGGAAGTCGCTTGCCTGCATGGCTGGCGTTATAAGCTGGTCGGCCATGATCTGTTGCGTCTGTTGCGCGGTGAAATCTGTCTGCACCTGAATCCGCAAACCGGTCTGCCCGTCATCACCCCTTTGAATCAACCATGAAACTCTGCTTTTCCATTGATGCGCTCTCCGCTTCAGGTGCCAAAGCATGGCGTCTGCTGGAAAATAACAGCTGGCGTGAATGCATTTACGCTGAAGCCTTGCAAGATAACGATGCCCGGATCACAGATAAAAAGATCGCCGAATACTGGCTGAACCGGCGATTGAAAAAAGATAATGCGACTATTTTAGCCCCTCAGAATAAAGCAGGACGGTTTGATTTCCTCATGCGCGGTATCTTTGCCCATGCCGTGCTGCATCGCACCTCTTCAGCACCCGTGCCTGACAAAGATCAGATGATCGCCTGTTTCAAACAACTCGAACCCGGCGTCCCGTGGCTGGTTTATCTCAATACTGCCGGTCACTTTGCAGCACTGGATAGCGGCAAGGTATCCATTATGAATAACCTGGATATCGCCGTACGCGGAGAAATTGCTTCCAGTGAAGATTATATCGGCCCTAAAACCGCAGCGAATCAGGCTATGATGGGCACCCTGTATCATCAGTTTCTAGCGGGCTGGCTGGATCATCTGAAATCTTCCAACATGAATATATTCGTCCCCGACCCTGAAAAACTGAAAGATGAAGAGACCTGCCTCAAAAATATTCACGCCTGGCAACACGAAATATAGAAAACTGTTTATTTCTCCTGCATGGGTTGCGGTGCAATATTACAAAAGCCCTGCGGTGCCACGGCAAGCGAGGCATTAAATTTGCTCGACAGATTCTGAAAAGCAATCAGAGCGGTCAATTCAATGATTGCCTCATCGTCAAAATGATTGTTCAGCCGATCAAAATGATTCTGTGTCGTGTTCCGATCAGTATAGGTAACCGCTTCAGCGTAAGAGAGTGCTGCCTTCTCCCTTTCCGAGAATAATTCGCTATCCTCAAAATCGGCCAGATCAGCCAGCTTCGCCTTGCTGACATGACGCTTAACAGCCGTCGCGGAATTGATGTCGACACAGAACGAGCACCAGTTGATCTGTGAAACACGCACGGTAATCAGCGTACGCAAAGGCGGCTCAAGCGGCGAGGATTGACGATCCAGAGCACCATAGAGCGTAGCCAGACCGACAAACACCTTTGGCGTACGGCCCCAAAGACGGGCAGGCTCCAGAATAGCGCCATATTTACGCTTCTGGTTCCAGAAAAATATTTTGACATACCATGGAAAATGGTGATTTGTCGGCGTGGTGACGGGCTGTTCGATCACAACGATTACTTCTCCACCGGATAACCGGCTTTTTTCCATGCCACACCAGCCAAAGGCCTGGCAGTGATCATCATCAGTCGTTTCATTTCATTTCTCCTTTTTTCATTCAGATGGAAGAATCTTATGCTGTCAACATACTTCTTCAGTAACATTGTCACTGCTTCATGTTTTTATGGATGTGATGGCTGAGTTCAACCAGATCAACCGGCTTGGTCAATACGGTGATATTTTGTGTCATCGCTTTGCCAGCTTGGGACAAGCCTTCCTCATAACCGCTGAGAAACAGAATCGGTAAATCAGGTTTCAGTTCACGCAATCGTTCTGCCGTTTCCACGCCGCCCATCACCGGCATGATAATATCCAGCAGCACCAATCCAACTTCCGAAGCATGATTGATATAGGTTAACAGAGCTTCCTGCCCATTTTCAGCGGCCAAAACACGGTAGCCGAAATCCTGCAATACTTCCTGCATGGTTTGGCGCACTTGTTCATGATCGTCAGCCAGCAAAATGGTTTCACCATTGCCATTGATGATGCCCGCCTTCTCATGGTTATCTGGAACTATGCCTGCATCGGAAAGCGGGAAGAACAAGCGGATTCGAGTGCCATCGTCCTCTTCGGATTCAATATCAATCACCCCACCATGGTTCTGCATGGAGCCATAGACCATAGCCAATCCCAGGCCGGTGCCTTTGCCCTCTGCCTTGGTGGTAAAAAAAGGTTCAAATACATGTTCGAGATTGGCTTTACTGATACCGCAACCATTATCAGCCACCGTAATACATAACAGCGGCCTGTTCTCAATCTCACGATGCACAAACAAAAAATCATCATCCGGTTCATAGACTCGCATGCTCACTGTGATAACAGGTTTATCCTGAGCAACCAGGGCATGCGAAGCATTGACCAGCAGATTCAGTATCATTTGCTGTATTTGCGAGCCATCGCCCCGGATACAATAGTCTTGAGAACCCGGATCATACTGCAAGGCGATATTCTCAGGAATCGAGGCGCGAGCCAGTTTCAGGACTTCCTTGATAAACGGTTGTACCGGCATCAGGGAAAATTCGCTCTCAGCCTTGCGCGAGAAGGCAAGCAGTTGTTTGATCATATCGGCGGCGCGACGACCTGCTTTTTCAACACATTCGAGTTTCTCTTGCACGCCTGCATCCAGCGCCGTCTGTTTTTTCACCAGATAAAGATTGCCCAGCATGCCAGCCAGCACATTATTGAAATCATGCGCAATGCCACCAACCAGCGTGCCGAGCGCCTCCATTTTCTGCGCCTGGCGGAACTTCTCTTCCAATTCCTTATGTTCGCTCATATCCTGCTGAATTGAGACGTAATGCGTAATATCTCCATGCTCGTTTAATATCGGCGCAACCGACATCAATGCAGGATACAGGCGGCCATCTTTGCGTTTATCCACCAATGAGCCATGCCAGGTTTCACCGGAGCTAATCTTTTGCCAGAAATGTTGATAAAAAGCATCATTCTGCTGGCCACTTTTCAATATTTTCGGTGTTTGCCCAATCACTTCATCAGCAGCAAATCCTGTAATTTTGCTAAAGGCGGGATTCACATACTCGATGATCGCATCCGCATCGGTAATCATCATGGATTCCCCGGCATGCTCGATGGCCTGCTGTAACTTGTGCAGTTCAGCTTGATGCCGCTGTGCTTCGGAAATATCATTGCATAGTGAAATCACCCCAATCACCTTGCCATCCTTTCTAATCAGCGGTGTGTTTTGCCACTCGCACGTGATGATTCGACCATCTTTGGTGATATTTTCGTTAATGCTATGATCCCCGCCCTAATTGCTTAGTAATTGTTGCCAGACCGCATCAACATGCGGCCTTTGATCCGGCTTTAATATCAGCTCTGTTACATGCTTTCCTATGGCATCCTCGGCAGAGAAACCAAAAGCATAAGCACCGATTCGTTGCGCAAACGGCGCAGTCAATGCGGCCAGTTCACCCGCACTGCGATATTGAATGATTTTCCAGACCGGTTGCCCGTTATTCAGGGCACTGATATTTCCCCGATTAAAATCATCCGGCAGTGCGCGATATGCCGCCTGCACGACTTGAAGCGTTGAGAATGTAAACATCCCGTGCTCATTCACAAATTGCCCGTGTTCATGCTGATGAATGGCTTCCCATGCATCTGGATGTTTTTTCTTAAATGATTGGTGTTGATCTCCCGGCAGTAAAAACTCCCAGTTTTTTGCAACCATACCATCGTGAATCCAGCCACCTTTGCGATCTACTAAAAGACTACGCATCGGCATATCTGCATGTTTGTCCATGAATGCCTGTAACATCTTCTCAGCCAGCACATTCAATACCAGCAAGCCTCGTTTTGTTCCTGATGCATCGAAAACCGGGCTAATAAGGCGCATTGATGGCTCTAAAGGTTGCTCGATACTTCCATTTTCCCAGTTCAAATCCAACGGAGAGATATAAATTTTATTTTTACCCAATGAACGGGATGCTGCTGTATAATAACGATGGCTTTTATCCTGCAATGCATGCGTTGGCGTCTCGGTCACACGACCCTGATGAAAGCGTACCCGCAGCAGCTCCTTGCCGTGAAGATCAAGCAGACGAATTTTTTCATAATTTTTCTTTGTCGAGAGCAGTGTTTTAAATTCATCAGACAGTTCACCTAGAGCGTCAGGATGGGAACTATCAAAGGCATGCTTCCATTCCTGCATATTGGTAAATAGAATCAAATCGGAGGCAAAACTGCGAAAATCATCAACCAGCAGTTGCTGCTCCAGCTTGCTTAATGATATATCTTCGCGTTTGGCCTGCTCTAACAGCTCACGGCTAGAAAGCAGATAATAGGAATAGCAAATGGCCACCAAAATGATAGCAATCGGCACATAAACACGCAGGAATCTAATCATATATGCCACACCCCTATTTTCTACCGTGTAGAATAGTTTTTTGTTAGCCCTGCTTCAACTATGAATCAATAAATGACCGGTACAGCATCCACCCGGCCATGATTGTCAGCATCAGGCTAAATGCCTTTTGCAAACGCCCGGATGAATATTTTCCGGCAATCAGACTGCCCAGCCATGCTCCGACCGCTGCCAGTGCAACGATAAGCAATGTGGGTTGCCATGCAATATCCAGATTCTCGGCATATCTCAGTGCCGCCACCAGCGAACTGGATATAATCAGCACCAGTGAATGCGCAATCGCAGACTGATAATTGGCCACGCCCAGCATCAATAACAGCGGCACAATCAAAAAGCCGCCGCCTACGCCAAGCAGACCGGTCACCAGCCCGGTACCCAAACCGGCCAGCATTGAATATCGGCAATCACACGGCGTCGTTTTGGCATGCGCCGTAATCTGTTTCATGCGGTTGCTGTGCATCCACCATGCGACAAATAACACCAGTACAGCAAACACGGTGGCCTGAACGCTGTCCGGGATATACAAGCCGATACTTGCCCCGGAAAACCCGCCAACCATGCCGCCCATGGCAAAAAAACGGTGCAACCGCCATTCAATCAAGCGCCAGCGCTTCTTTTGCAGCAGCGCAATCAAACTGACGCAGGCCACAATAATCAGGCTGGTAGCAATGGCCTGTTTGAGCGGCATACCGACGCCAAAACTGAGCAGCGGCACAGCAATCATGCCCCCGCCTGCGGCAAACAGGGATAGCACCAGACCAATCAATGGCGCAGCCAGCCACAGGGCAAGGCTCATCATATTATTTGCCGGCTTGCATGGGCAGACCGGCGCTCTGCCACGCACCCATGCCGCCAGAAAAGTTGTACACGGTTTCAAATCCGGATTTGGCCAGGGCGGTTGCAGCCATAGCTGAACGATTGCCGGAAGCGCAAATCACCACCACGGGTTTGCCCTGTTCTATTTCACGTATGCGTTTTGATACCTCGCCAAGCGGAATGTGTTTCGCTGCTTTGGCATGGGCCGATGCCCATTCGCCGGGCTGACGCACATCCAGCAAGGTATGCGGCTGCTTGCGCATCTGCATATATGCACTGGCCGACAGCGATTTCACACCGGAAAGTTTCGGTGCAATCATCCGCTGCCATAACATCCAGCCGATGAGCAGCGCCATAAAAATATAAACAGCGTTTTGTTGCATGAACTGCATAGCTTACTCCATATCCATTCTTCCGGGTTGTATCAGACAAATGTCATCCCCGAGTGGTTCTATCGGGGATCCAGGCTTGCTATCTGAGATAGATTCCCGATTAAATCATTCGGGAATGACATACCGCTGTAAATAGACAGACACAGGCGATGTCGCCTTGAAGGGAGGGGAAGAAGAACACCGCCTGTGCCGCCAATCGGTTATCCGTTGCAGCTATGCTTAAAACCTAGTTTGGACAGGATGATTTCCATCAAACACCATTGGCTAAAACCTGACTGCAACAAATTGGCACCGACAAAAGCCGTGAACCATAACCAGGTCGGTTGCGTTAAATTCACACCATTATAGCGGTAAGACAGATATAAACTCAGCAGGATAAATGCACCCGCAATAATCCGTATCAAACGTTGAATCGTCATCATGTTTCTCCTTTTTTATAAACTGGAATCTTTTACCACGAAGGCACAAAGACACAAAGAAAAGCAATTCTTATATTTTTTTCCATTGCTGTTTTCTCGCTTTTCCTTTGTGTCTTTGTGCCTTTGTGGTGAACTGCATTTGACTACGTTTTTTCGCGTTGCCAGAGGTAGTACATCAGCGGGGTGACAAACAGGGTCAGAATCGTCGCGGCCAGCGTGCCGAAGGCCATTGAGACGCCGAGCCCGCCAAATACCGGATCGGTGATCATGATCGAAGTACCGGCAATCACAGCCAGCGCAGTGAGCAAAATCGGGCGGGCGCGCACCGCTCCGGCTTCCAGCACCGCTGTTTTCACATCGTATCCCCGCTTTCGGTAATCCAGTATAAAATCAATCAGTAACGTGGAATTGCGCACCACGATTCCAGCCAGCGCGATCATGCCGATCATCGATGTGGCCGTGAACGGTTGGTTGGTGATCCAGTGACCGGGGAAAATGCCAATCATCGTCAGCGCCGTCGGTGCCATGACCAGCATCGGCAATATCATTTGCCCGTAATAGGCCACCATCAGCAAATAAATCAGCAGCAGCGCAACAATAAATGCAGCTCCCAAATCACGAAATACATCCAGCGTTAAACGCATCTCGCCGTCCCATAACAAATGATAAGCAAACGTATCCTGCGGTGTGGTTTTGGTGAAACGCATGCCGCCGGTTTTCAGGCTCGTGCCGGGCAATACTTCTGCTCCATCGAGTTCACCGTCCATGCCGAGCAGCGAATAGACCTGCGAGCCTTGTTTGGGCTCGGCCATCACATAGGTGACCGGATGACCGTCTTTGGTATAAATCGGTTTGTCTGCCACTGTGCTTTCAACCGTTGCAAAGGCCGACAAAGGAACCGGCCCGTGCGCACCGCTGACGTAGATGCGATTCAAATCTTCGATATGGGCGCGTAACGCTTTTGGCAGCTGCACATGCAGTTTCACCTGATGGCGCTCATGTTGGACGTGCAACGCGCCAAAATCATAACCGTGCAGAAAATCACGCAAAGCCGTTTCAACCTGCGCTGTCGCTACACCCAGTCGCGCAGCTTTTTCTTTATTTACATTGATATTCAGCTGTTGCTGATCATCACCCACCGAATCATCAATATCGGTGACATCATAGGTGTTTTCAAAGGTGTGGCGCACGGCTTTGGCCATCTTGCGCTGGGTTGGATAATCCGGCCCGTAAATCTCCGCCAGCAACGTGGCGCGCACCGGCGGGCCCGGCGGATCTTCCACCAGCTTGATACTGGTTTTCGCATGCGCTGCCAGCACCGGCTTCAACATATCACGCAGCTCCAAAACAATGTCGGAGCTGCGAATGGTTCGCTTGTGTTTACCCACCAGATTGACCCGGATATCGGCCAGGTTCGTGCCCTTACGCAACACTGAACCACGCAACATACCGTTAAAATCAATCGGCCCGGCCTGGCCCACAAAGGTTTCATAATCAATCACCATCGGGTGTGTTCGTACAAGCTCGGCAACTTCTCTGGCCACACGATCAGTTTCTTCCAGCGATGTGCCTTCCGGCAGGTCGATAGTGATATTGAATGTATTATTATTGCCTTTCGGTAACATTTTCAATTCCACCGAACCCGGCGTCATCGGCCCGTTGATGCCCGACGGGCGCAGAAACTGCCAAGCCGGCTGCAACATCGCGGCGACGAACAATACAAACAGCACCAGTCCAAACAGACGCCGCACAGTTTTGGATTCCACCAACGGCGTGGCCAGACGCAGATACATGCGCTGCACGGCATCCTTGCCTGGCGCGTGTTTCGCTTTCATCGTGCTTTCACTCTTGTTGAAAGGCAGCCAGCGATACGCAATCCACGGTGTAAACATATAGGCAATCACCAATGAAGCCGCCATGGCAATCGGCGTATTAAACGGGATCGGCCCCATATACGGCCCCATCATGCCGGTCACAAAACCCATCGGTAAAAAGGCCAGAATCACGGCAATGGTGGCAATAATAGTCGGTTTTCCCGTCTCATTGGTGGCTTCGACAATCAGGCGGGCCTTCTCTTTCAGACTGTTTGCACCGCTGTCCTTCAATTGATTCAAATGACGATGGATATTCTCGATCACCACAATCGCATCATCGACCAACAAACCCAGCGCCAGAATCAGTGCGAACAGGGCAATTCGGTTGATGGTCTGATCGGCCAGAAAGCCGACCACCAGCACAATCAGCAGAATCAGCGGGATATTCATGGTCACAATCGCGGCTTCACGCCAGCCGAGGAAGAGCAGCAGAATAATAATCACCGAAGCAATCGCGATTCCAAGATGTTCCAGTAGCAGATTGACAGCGGCATTGGCGCGATCACCGGAATCACGCGTAATCGTCACCGCCACATTATCGGGGATAAAATCACCCTTCAGGCTATTCAATTTGGCTTCGATATTGTCGGTCACCACCACAGCATTGGTACCGCGTTTCTTGGCCAGCGTGATTGATACTGCCGGCCTTTGCGCTGCTCCGTCATCGCCCTGAACCGAGGCTCCGAATCCAATACGGTGATAATGATCCACTTGTGCAGGGCCATCGCTAATGCTTGCCACATCACGCAAATAAATGGCTTTATGTTGCCACTGCCCGACGACCAAACGCCCCACTTGCATGGCATTTTTCAGATAACCGTTCAGCCAGACTTTGATTTCCCGATTGTTGCCAACGAGTTTGCCGCTCGGGCCACCCGCATTGGCGCTGAGCAATACCCGATGCAGCTTATCCAGCGCAATGTGGTAGGCGGCCATGCGTACCGGATCGAGCTGAATACGAATCTGGCGATCATTGCCGCCGATAATATCAGTCACCGATACGCCATCAATGGTGCTCAGCTGATCACGCACCCGCTCGGCCAACCGTTTCAGCGCTAAACCGTCCATGGCGGTGGATGACAGCGTGATCACCGAAACCGGCACATCATCGACGTCCATCGGTTTGACCAACGGCTCGGATGCACCGGCAGGCAAACGATCCAGATTATGCATGATACGATCATACAATTTCACCAGACTGGCTTCCTTATCTTCACCGACCTTGAACATCACCGTCACCACGGCCTGCGAATCCAGCGCCACGCCATAGGTGTGATCTATACCGGTCATTTCGCGCAACACCATCTCCAGCGGTCGTAAAATCAGGTTTTGCACTTCTTCGGGAGACGCGCCCTGCATCTGCACCATCACATTGGCCGCAGGCACATCAATCGACGGATTTTCTTCACGCGGTGTCACCATCAGAGCCATCGCGCCAATGAGAAAAATCAGCAGGCTGAACATCGGTGTCAGGTTGGAAAACATGGCCGCCTTGCCCAGGCGACCGGCAATATTGAGTGGGGTTTGATCAGCCATTACTGGACTTTCATGCCTGTTTGCAGCGGTGGTTTGCCACCCCATGCAACAACATCGCCGTCATGCAGGCCAGCCAGCAATTCCACCCCGGTGCCCCGCTGCTTGCCGATACGAATCTGTCGATAATGTGCAATTGATTTACCATCGACGATATACGCACCGTGCAGACCCGCCCGTTCAACCACCGCAGCCGCAGGCATCATCAGCGCCTTGCGCATACCCGTTGAAAAACCGACCTGCGCATACATGCCCGGATGCGCTTCCGAATCATTGTCCAGAGCGATTTTAATCAGAAACTGATGGGAAACGGCATCGGCAGCTTCCACCACCTGGCGCACAATGCCAACCAGACGACGTTGCATCGAAGGTATATCCACAGCTACCTTGTCTCCGGCATGAATAGCGCTGACATATTGCTCGGACACATAGGTTTTGACCA
Organism: uncultured Zetaproteobacteria bacterium; assembly: GCA_964553725.1. Taxonomy (GTDB): domain Bacteria; phylum Pseudomonadota; class Zetaproteobacteria; order Mariprofundales; family Mariprofundaceae; genus Mariprofundus. The sequence goes on along the minus strand of CAZKME010000045.1, from coordinate 2,412 downwards.
ACAGACTGGACGGATCTTCCAGCGTCAGAATCGCCGCACCCGGCTGAGCCAGATCACCTTTACTTAAACGTTTCTCGACCACTACGCCGTTCACCGGAGAAATCACTTCAGCATAACCCAATTGATTGCGCGCCTGCGCCGCTTGCGAGCGGGTCAGCTTATAGCGCAGCCGCACCCGATCCAATTGTTGCTGGCTGGAGGCATGATCGCGAAACAGCGATTCATAACGTTTCAGATCAGCTTTTGCATTGGCCAGATCAGCTTCAGCCTGTACCAACGCCTGCCGGGCATTGACCGGATCGACGCGCACCAGCACCTGCCCCTTTTTGACACGGTCGCCCTCACGCACGGATAATTTACGAATGTATCCTGAAATACGCGAACTGATCGATACCCGATGATCAGATGTCACCGTTCCGCTGGTCACATAGTGGGCCGCTACGTCTACCGCTTTCAGCGTCATCGTTTTGGCCTGTGTAGAGACAAGCTGCTGCGCCACAGACTTATCACCATCATCACTGCAAGCCTGCAACGACAGAGACGTTAGCACCATCAGTAAAAATCCCGGCAACATCAACAGAAATCTTTTTGTCATCGAATCACTCCCTCATTCAACGCGCCCACGGCCAGTTGCAACGCGGCCTGAGCAATCGTGACATCATATTTAGCCCGAATGTTCGATAAGCGCGTCGTATCGACTTGCACCTGCGCATCAAGTAAATCGGATGTTTTGGATAAACCCTGCGCATAGCGCAAGGATTTAATGCGCAGCGATTCTTCGCTCTGTTTCAGTGCCTCGTGTTCGCTGCTTTGGCGCGCGCGGCTTTCATCCAGCATGCGCCATGCCTGGCTAACTTCATTGTGAATCTGTTGTTTGTGATCAGCCAGTTTCAGTTCCAGGGCAATCCGTTTGGCGCACGATACGCGCGTGCGCGCTTTGTCCGCACCACCGGCAAACAAATTCATGCTGACCGTTGCGCCAATCATGCTGTCACGATTTTTCAATGCAGGGGTGGAAGCATTCCACGCCTGCCCTGCGACCAGATCGACACGCGGACGAAATGCCGCTTTGCTTGCATCGACATCGGCCCGACTGGCCTGATATGCCTCATTCAACGCCTTTAAATCAGGCCGCAAAAGCATGGCCTGAGCAACAGCCTGATCCTGCGTCCAGCCGGCAATAACAAGATGCGGTTCCTGTGTAATATTCAGCACTGTTCCAGCAGCCAGACCCAACACGCGCTGTAACGCTTCTTTGGCCCGGGCATAAGCATTGTTGGCCTGTTTCAGTTGCAATTGACTGTGCAGCAAATGCACATGTGCATCCATCACATCACTGTTGATCAATACGCCGCGTTTCTGCAAAGCCTGCGTATCCTGATAACGTTTTTCGGCGGCATTTACTGCCGTCTGCATGGCATGAATCGCAGCAAAATCCGCCCGTGTTTGCACATAAGCCGCAATGGTCTGATAAATGATCTGCTGCTGCATATAATCATGACTCAACACAGCTGCTTCAGCCTGATGATCGGCCTTTTTTTTACCGGCCCATAACGCCCCGCCCTGATAAACCGGCATACGCACATTCAAGCGCGTCTGGTAATTATTGATATAACCGGGATTGTTCAAAAATGCCGGACTGAAATCAGCCGCAGTAATTTTTTGCTGATTCAAGCGCATGCCAAAATAGTCACCCGGCGAATCGGTTCGAACAACGCCGGTAGACAAATCAACGCGGGGCATAAATTGACCCTGGGCCACGTCCTGCCCGGCCTTCGCCTGATCTATCGAACTGCCATCAGCAGCCAGCAAACGATTATGCGCCAATGCATAATCCACGCTCTGTTTTAGCGTGGTGATTTCGCCTGCATCTGCATTGACCGCAACAGCGGCAAGCATGAAAAACAACGCCGGTTTGATTAGAATATTATAATTTATTATAACATTGTGATTTACTGATATATTAGACCAAAAAAACACGTTTCACTCCTTCCCCTTGGCAGTAGAACACATTTCGGGGCAATAAATCTGTTTCAATGCCAGCACCAAATCCGCCCAGGCAGGATTGGCAATACGATAAAAAACCTGCTGCCCGCGTTTCTCGTTGCGGATAATGCCAAGCAAACGCATCTTGGCCAGATGCTGGGACAAATTCGATTGGGCAGCACCTGTGGCTTGCATAATCTCATGCACGCACATCGGCCCCTCCAGCAACAGGCACAACACAGACAGACGCAATTCATGCGCAATCGCCCGCAGCCCCTGACTGGCATCCATGACTTTATCTTTGGGTATTTCCTGCATGCGGCGAAATATATTCGATTTTTATTATATTAGCAATAGTGAATATTGGCTATATTAGTCTCTTACAAATAAAATCTAATGCAACAGCACAAGATATTTTACCACGAA
>CAZKME010000044.1:0-13603 GCA_964553725.1 uncultured Zetaproteobacteria bacterium | reverse complement strand
TCTGGTTGCTGGCAATCATGGCGACCGCACGACCGCAGTGGATTGGCGATGCGGTCGAGTTGCCGGTCAGCGGCAGGGATTTGATGCTGGCGGTGGATATTTCCGGTTCGATGCAGGTTCAGGATTTTGAGATTTCAGGCAGCGCCGTGGATCGGCTGACCGCCACCAAAGCGGTAGCGGATGCATTTATAGACCGGCGTGAAGGGGATCGCATAGGTTTAATTCTGTTTGGTACGCAGGCGTATGTACAAACACCGCTGACCTTTGATCGCAAAACCGTGCGCAAGCTGCTGGATGAAGCGGTGATTGGTTTGGCTGGCAAGGCGACGGCAATCGGTGATGCGATTGGTCTGGCAACCAAACGCTTGCAGGAGGGAAAGACGGGGGCCAGTCACGAACAGGTGTTGATTCTGTTGACTGACGGGGTGAATACCGCCGGTGCTGTATCGCCGCTACAGGCCGCTGAACTGGCCGCTAAACGGGGCTTGACGATTTATACCATCGGAATTGGCGCCGATGCGATGATGGTAAACTCGTTCTTTGGCTCGCGGCAGGTGAATCCGTCGGCGGAACTGGATGAAAAAGGGCTGACCGAGATCGCACAAAAAACCGGCGGTAAATATTTCCGCGCCCACGATACCGATGAACTCATGCAGATTTACAGCATGATTGATCAACTGGAGCCGGTGCAGAAAGATACGCAGGTCTATAGGCCGCGCCATGCGCTGTTTATGTGGCCGCTCGGACTGGCGCTGTTGCTGGCGGTGAGTCTATTGATTCTGCGGGTATTGCGAGGAGAGACAGGGGGTCGATCATGGATGCGTTGATGGCATTTCATTTTCTGCGGCCATGGTGGTTGCTGGTTATTCCGTTGTGGTTATGGCTGTCCTTGTATGTTTGGCGTAAAGGCCAAAATGGCGGCGGCTGGGCGGCGGTTTGCGATCCGGCGTTATTATCGTATCTGGTTGTAGAAAGCGGAGGGCATCAGCAGCGTTCCAGATTATCCCTGACTGTATTGATGGCTGCGGGTTGTCTGGCGCTAATCGCACTGGCAGGCCCGGTCTGGCAACAGTTGTCGCAGCCGGTGTATCGCGCTCAGTCGGCGCTGGTCATCGGACTGGATTTGTCGCGTTCGATGCTGGCTGAAGATTTGAAACCCAATCGTTTGCAACGCGCCAAACAGAAATTGCAGGATATTTTATCGTTGCGCCGTGAAGGGCAGACGGCGTTGGTTGTTTTCGCGGGCGCAGCCTTCGATGTGGTGCCGCTGACCAGTGATAACAAAGCGATTCTGGCTATGCTGGATGCACTTGAACCATCCATGATGCCAGCGCAGGGAAGCCTTGCATCGACTGCGCTGGAACAGGCGCAGGGCATATTCAAACGCAATGCCATCAAACACGGCACGGTGTTATTGTTGACCGATGGGGTGGATTCAGAGGCGTTATCACTGGCGTCCGACATGGTAAAAAAAGGGCATCACGTTAGCATTATCGGTGTGGGTACGAAGGCCGGTGCGCCGATTCCTGCTGCCGGGGAAGCGGGCGGTTTTATCAAAAATAGCCATGGCAATATTGTGATCCCGCGTTTGCAGACGGATGTGCTGCGGCGTTTGGCTGCTGCTGGCCACGGTGTTTATCAAACGATCCGGTTTGATGATGCGGACATCCATGCCATTGCCGGCCTGATACCATCAGCGACAGATATGGTTACCAAACAGGAGAAGCTGCAAACTGATCTGTGGCGCGAAGAAGGGCCCTGGTTATTGCTGTTGCTTTTGCCGCTTCTAAGTCTGGCATTCCGGCGCGGCGTGTTATTATCGCTCTTGCTGTTGCCCTTTGTAGTATCGCCCCACAATGCGCACGCGATGGCCTGGAAAGATTTATGGCAAACGCCGGATCAGCAGGGTCAGGTATTGATGCGCCAGAAACAGCCGGAGGCTGCTGCCAACCTGTTTCAAAACCCCGACTGGAAAGGCGCATCGCTGTACCGGGCCAAAAAATATAAACAGGCGGCGGCAGCGCTCGGTGGCGTGGATAGTGGTAATAGCTGGTATAATCGCGGCAATGCACTGGCCAAAGCGGGCGATTTAAAGCAGGCACTCGATGCCTATGATCATGCGCTGAAACTGGATAAGACGGATAAGGATGCAGCTTTCAACCGTGAGCTGGTGAAAAAAGCCATGCAGCAATCCAGGAAAAATAAATCGAAGAATCAGAAGCAGTCCGATCAGAAAAAGAACGATAAGAAAAAGAATAAACAGCAGAAAGGTAAGCAGGATAAAAAGCAGCAAGGAAAAGATGGCGGCAAGAGCAACGATCAGCATAAGTCCGGCTCTAAAGGGAATAAACCCAAACAGAATAAACAGCAACAGAAAAAAGCAAAGCAGCAGGCCCATGGGGAACAACACGGCAAACAAAAAGACGAGAAACATGCCGCGCAGCCCGCTGATCAGGCGGAAAGCCCGCAGGACAAAGAAGCATTTGCTGCGCTGCAACAATGGTTGCGGCGTATTCCCGATGATCCGGGAGGCTTGTTGCGGCGTAAATTCCAGTATCAATATCAGCAGCAGCAACATCAATCGAACGGGGCAGGTGATCAAGCGTGGTGATAAAAACAGGTCAAAAGCTTTTCACCGCAAAGAAAGTCAAAGGCAACTCTCGCTACGAATGACTCGAATGCACGCGAATTACCCGGGCTATTCATGAATAATCCGGATTAAAAGGCAATATAGAGAATGTGTTGTTGCAGGAATGGATGATGTGAAGGGTATGAAAAGGAGTAGTCGAAAGTGAAATCTAGGTTTTTTATTCGTGGAAATTCGTGTGGATTCGTGGCTCGCTGTTTTGTTGTTTTGCTCATATGCGCCTGGAGCGGTACGGCGCTGGCAGCCGTCATGGTGCATGTGGATCGTTTTAATATTTCCGAAAATGAAACGGTAAACCTGACTATCGAGGTGACAGGCGATGACAGCGGCGATCCGCAAACCGCGCCGCTGCAAAAGAACTTTGAGATTCTTTCCAACAATCACAGTTCGTCATTTTCAATCATTAACGGTTCCACCAGCAGTAAATCTATTTACCATCTGATGCTCAGGCCACGCCATGCAGGGCCTTTGACCATTCCGTCGCTAAAGGTGGGCGCTGCATCGACAAGTCCAATTATGATTCAGGTGAATAAAGAGCAGACGCGCACCTCGCCATCCGGTCAGCCGGTGGGCGATGTCTGGATCAGCATGGAGATTATGCCGAAACAGGTGAAGGTGCAGCAGCAGGCAGTTATTACGATTCTCGTATACCAGGCTGTCGGCCTGAATCAGGCGCAGTTGAGCGAGCCCAAGGCCGAACACGCTATTGTCGAGCGACTGGGCGATGACAGCAGCTTCCAGAAGCGGGAGAATAATCGCAGTTGGCAAGTGACCGAGCGGCATTATGCCCTGTTTCCGCAGCAGAGCGGTCATATTGATATTGATCCCGTACAGCTCGATGGTACTGCACTGGTCGGCGGCGCATCGTATTTTCAAACAACGAAGCCTGTTCGGGTGCAATCCAATAGCCTGAGTCTGAATGTGTCCGGTATTCCCGACGGGTGGCATGGCGACCACTGGCTACCGGCCAAACAGGTGAGCATTGAAGAATCATGGCCGCAGTCCAATACACCATTCAAAGTAGGGGAGCCAATCACGCGCACATTAAGCTTGCGTGCAGACGGTTTGTCTTCCAGTCAATTGCCCGAATTTTCGCATGATCTGCCCGATCATCTGAAGGCATACGACGACAAGCCGATCCTGAAAGATGATAAAATGATAGATGGCGTACACGGCATGCGGCAGGAAAAAACCGCCATCATGCCAATGCAGGCGGGCACATATATTCTGCCGGAAATTGATATCGACTGGTGGAACACAGCGACTGAAAAAACAGAACACGCCACGCTGCCGGCGCGTACATTCACGGTTATCGCCGCATCCGCACCCGCGCCTGTTCAGAAACGACAGTCCGCCACCGTGGATATGCAGCCGCAAGCAGCGGTTTTGTCACAACAGGCTGACACATCATCATGGTGGCAATGGCTTGCCTTGTTTTTTGCTGCGGGCTGGGTGCTGACTTTGGGCTATGTCTGGCGCTTGCACCGGGGCGAGGGAATACGGAGAAAAGAGGAATCAGACAAGACATCTGCAAATGTAAAACAGGCAGGCAAAGCTATCGAAACAGCATGTAATAATAATGATGCCAAAGCCTGTGAGCAGGCATTGCTGTCGGTGGCACGTTTGCAAGCCTCTCATCTGCAATGCTCCGGTTCATCCTTCAATTCGCTCTCTGCATTGATGCCGATTTGCAGCGATGCCTTGCAGGCTGAAGTTCTCAAGCTGGAACAGGCGCTTTATGCATCGGCTGTCTCGCTCTGGCAGGGCGATTCACTACTGCATATTTTTCGGCAGGAAGGTGGATTTTCGATATCGCAAAGCGACCTAATGAATAAACCCAGTGCCTTGCCGGGGCTATATCCCAAATAACAGATCAGTCTATCTCTGTGTAATACAGCGCATCGACTGGATTGCCGGGCATCATCTCGTTAAAGGATGACAAGCAGTGACACTGTTCTGTTTGCTTCGGATATCTCTACGATTGTGATGTGCAGGGTATTTGTTACATTGCGCAGCGTGGTTTGATCCCGAACCGCTTATTTCAAATACAATCTTATGATATAGATTATCATACAAAAGGATTTCTGATCCATGTGGTTTAAAAACATACAGTTTTACAAATTTGAAAGTGATTTCAAGCTCACTGCGCAGCAATTGCATGAGAAATTGGAAGGGCGCAAGGCGCGTGATTGCGGGCAGATGGAAATGGCCTGTGAAGGCTGGGATAAGCCCCTGGGCCGAAGCGGGCAGATGCTGGTGCATGAATCCGGTGGCGCACTGATGATCTGTTTGCGGCGTGAAGATAAAGTATTGCCGGCCTCGCTGGTGCGCGAGCAGGTGGCCGATGAAGTGTTCAAAATTGAAGCGGAGGCCGGGCGTCCGGTCGGGGGCAAGGAAAAACTCGATATCAAGGATCAGGTGTTGCAGCAACTGCTGCCCAGAGCGCTGGTGCGCGCCAGTCATACGTTTGCCTGCATTCTTCCCAAACAGGGCTGGTTGATTGTCAATGCAGGCAGCGCCAACAAATCCGAAGCATTGATAGAAGTGCTGCGCAAAACATTGGGTACACTCAATGTTGTCCTGCCTGCGACGACAGAATCGCCGGAATCGGCCATGACGCGCTGGATTATGAATGATGCCACCTGGCCGGACGGGTTCACGCTGGAAGATGAATGTGAATTGCAGGCGGGCGAGGGCGCAGAGGGCGTGGTGCGCTGTAAATACATTGATGTATCTTCAGCCGAAGTGCGGGCGCATGTGGCATCAGGGCGTCGGGTGAAAAAACTCGCCATGAACTGGCGCGAACATTTGTCGTTTGTATTGCAGGAGGATTTATCCATCAAACGCATGCGCTTTGATTCAGCCATTGTTGATGAGGCCGGCGAATCTGCTGATGATGAAGCCAGCCGTTTCGATGCCGATTTCTCCCTTATGGTCGCCGAATTGACAGCATTTATTCCGGATTTACTGGCAGCGCTGGATACGGATGTTTAACTCGGACTATTCATGGATAGTCCGAGTTAGCTTCAGATTATGAGTATTTATGCGGTGGGGGATATTCAGGGCTGTTACAAGCCGCTGAAGGTATTGCTCAAAAAAGTGAAGTTTAACCCTGATAAGGACACGCTCTGGTGTGTCGGCGATCTGGTCAATCGCGGCCCCGATTCTCTTAAAACGCTGCGTTTTCTCAAGGGTCTTGGCGATGCTTGTATTTGCGTACTGGGGAATCATGATTTACATCTGCTGGAACTGGCAGCAGGCGGTTCTGCTTATCGCCGCGATACGCTGATGCAAGTGATAAAAGCGCCGGATTGTAAGGAGCTGATCAAGTGGCTGCGCTTTCGCCCTATCCTTCACCATGATGCAACACTGAACTGGTGTATGGTGCATGCAGGCTTGCATCCCAAATGGACGCTGAAAAAAGCAATAAAACGAGCCCGTAATATCGAAACTGAATTGCGCGGAAAACACTGGAAAGAGTTTTGCCGACAATTGCATCATGTGAAATTTCCAGCCAGAAAACCCCATAAAGGCGACCCGTCCCGTTTGTTGTTTGCGGCTGCGGTGATGACGCGCACCCGTTATTGTACCAGTGACGGTCTATTTGACTGGAATGTGCGTTCTGGCGACAGTCGCAGTTATCGTGACAGGCCGTGGTATGCGCACAAGCGTGCCAAATGGCAGCGCAAGACGCATGTCGTGTACGGGCACTGGGCCGCCGCAGGATTGGTGACCAGTCAGCGTCGCGTACTGGGTCTCGATTCAGGCTGCGTGTGGGGTAATGATCTGACCCTGGCAAGACTGCGCAAGGGTGGAACGTTTAAAATTGTAGCCAGGGCGAAGTTATAAGCTCGGAATACCCTGAAAATCAGCCTATTCGCGCGGCCCATTGCGGCTTGCTTCGTTTGACATGGAACTGCTCGTCGCTATGGATATGCAAACAGGCTTTGCCCGCTTCCTTGGCTTTATAGACGGCATGATCGGCCATGCAAAGCAGTTGTTTGGCATCGAGCGTTTCGGCTGACTGGCTTGCCATACCAATGGAGGCGCTGACTGAGAGGGAAGACGCATCCGGTATTATAATTGCTGCAATGCTGTTGAGTATGCGCAGGCCAATCACCTCCATATCCGCATGCATGGCCACGGACTCCGCAGGCAATAGTACAATAAATTCATCGCCGCCATAACGGGCACATATATCATAATCACGAATACTGAATGCAATGATACTGGCGATTTCCTTTAATACCTTATCACCGACCTGGTGTCCGAAGTTGTCATTAATCTGTTTAAAATCGTCAATATCTATAAAGGCGCAGGCCAGAGTAGCCTGATTGTTGCGCTGAATACGGCTGACTTCTTCTTTCAGTTTTTGATCAAAATAATGGCGATTATAAGCGCCGGTCAAACCATCAAGCATGGCCATACTTTCAAGGTGTTTATATTGATCCAGGGTTCTGACCGCCATATTCAAATGAATGGATACCATATTCAATGCTGTTCGTTGTTCCCTGTTCAATATGCCCGGTATATCTATCAGCAAGGCTGCTGCGAGTCTGTCCTGCTGCCACAGGGGGAGAATCGTGTTGTATGTTCCGGGACTTTTTGAGCAATTCAGATCAATAGGCTGGGGTAATGTTTTGAAACGATGATGTTCTGTCAGGTTCTGACAGACTTTCTGAATTGAAACGCAGGCGGTAACATCACAGTTGGGTTTTTCCGTGCCGATAGCACTGATGATATTGCCCGTTCCTTTGCTGTTGAAGACGACAGTCATGCCCTTTGCCGCATGGACATGACCGTACAAGTTGATCAGCGATTGACTGAGGATCTCCTCTACCTGAGGCCGGTTTTCCAGTTGCATGGTGATTTCAAGCATGCTGTCGAGAAGATCGAGTCGCGTATTTTGCTGATGAATGGTTTTCTCATTACGCAATTGTTCGTTGACCAGATCGAATAGAAGCTTGGCTGACTTTCCTGAAACCAGTTCGATTCTGCGCAGCAGCAAGCTGGGGGCAAGGTGCCTTGCCATGGCGTTATCGCCGGTGACATCAATAACAATGTCTACATCGAACTGTCTCAGTGTCAGGTTTCTATCGATGGAAGTATGAATGCCCGATTGCCTAGCCATCGGGAAAGCTACGGCATTTTCCGTGATATCCACGATGGCGTGAATATGAACCCAGTCATAATGCTGCAATACTTCCAGCATGGCCATGCCGCCGCGACCACCGCCCAGAATGATCAGATCAATCTGTTTGGCATTGTCGGCAACACTGGCCAATGATGTCGCCAAATCCCGCACGTCCTGTGCTGGCATGGAATTATTCAATGCTTACCTCCCGAAAATAGCTGTGACCGGGGCATGGTCAGAATACCATTCATCGGTATAAACACTGAGTTCTTTAATAGTTACCGCTGTTTCAGGTGTGCAGATATGATAATCAATGCGCCAGCCGACATTATTTTCACGTGCCTTGCCGCGATTCGACCACCAGCTGTATTGCTCTTTGTCGGGATAGCGTTGTCGGAACACATCGACAAAGCCGGATTGGAGCCATTGCTCAAACCATGCCCGTTCTTCGGGCAGAAAACCGGAATTTTTCTGATTGCCGCGCCAGTTTTTCAAATCGATACGCTGGTGCGCGATATTGATATCGCCGCAGACGATCAGTTCACGCCCCTCATCTTTCAGGCGTTTTATCAGTGGTAGGAACTGTTCCAGAAACACCATTTTGCCAGCCTGTCGCTCAGGTGAACTGGAGCCTGAGGGGAAATAGGCAGAGATGATTGAAAGCTTACCGAAATCCGCCATCACAAAACGCCCCTCCCTGTCAAAATGAGACCAGTCCGTTTCCGGATCGACAGCGCCAAGACCGATATAAACGGCATCGGGTTCATGGCGTGAGTAGAGGGCGACACCGGAATAACCCGGTTTTTCAGCAACGTGGTAGTGCCGGTAGTAATCATCGCATAGCGCTTCTTCGGGGATCTGGTGTTCGTGAGCCTTGAGTTCCTGCAAACACAGGATATCGGCATTCTGTGCAGCAAACCAGTCCCAGAATCCTTTACGCGTAGCGGCGCGGATGCCGTTGAGATTAGCGGTAATAATTTTCATGGCGCCATTATGCAGAAGATGTCAGTGAGGCGCAAAACGAATGCTTCCTCCAGATCGTGGTGTGGTGGCTGCCGGGTGAAAACGATGAACTGATTGAAGCTTTTTGGATGCAATGAGCGCAAGCGTCTGAAGCTGCCGGATGACGCTGCGCTTTTCCGGTATGCAGGAAGACGATAGCATCCCGGCATGCAAACATCGGAATTGGCTATTCGGCGCATGCGCTATCGATTGAATCGGCAGGGCATGCTGGAACTGGATGCCTGGTTGGGTGGCTTGCATAAAGCAGACCTTCAGGCCCCCGATGTCATGATGACGATTGAAAGATTGCTGGCCAGTGAAGCGCCTGAATTGCAGGCAATGATGCATGGTGAGAAAGAGATTCCGGCATGTTTGAAACCATGGTTGTGAAAATGACAAAAGCGGGCCTGCTGTTTGTTGTGATTGTTGCGAGCTTGAGTTTGTCCGCTTGCAAGCAGCCGCAGTCATCACAGATAGCTCCACCCGTCAAAACATTTGTGTCGGATTCTGTATTGGTGTTTGAGCCGGATCATATTGATATCGGCACAGTGAAAGAAGGTGAAGAGGCAATCGGCTTTCTCAGGGTGCGCAATGCCGGGAGTGCGATGGCCAACATCGTTTCGGTAGAGACATCCTGTGGATGCAGCGTGGCCGAGCCCGAACAGCGATTGCTGATGCCCGGTGGATTTACCCGCATCAAGATCGTCGTCGATACCTTTGCCAAACAGGGAGAGGCAAAAAAATGGGTGCAGTTGACAGATGATGAAGGCCATCGTAGCAGAGCATGGGTGACGCTGCATGTACAGCCCAATCCGCATCTGGACGGCGCGTCGCGCAGTATTTTTCAGGGCAAATGCGCTGCCTGTCATTACGAACCGGCCAAGGGGAAAGTGTCGGGCGCGGATATATATCAGGCTGTTTGCGTCATGTGCCATGGTCGTGATCGTGAGGGGGTATCGGGGCCGTCATTGCAGCATCACAATGATGCGGATGCTCTATTTGGCGTGATTGCAAATGGTGTTGGTTCACAGCATATGCCGGGCTTTGCTGTGGATAATGGTGGCCCGCTGACGTTGAAACAGGTTGCCGCACTTAGTCAGTGGCTTTCAAAGCTGGACGAATGAGCCGTAAGTCGTTATAAATCCGAACTTCAGATTTTCATCTGAACGAACACATAACAACGCGCCTGTATGATTTTTTCACCCTATGGTAGTTAATATCACCATGGAATGAAAAAAATCCATGCGCGTTAAGGGGATTACCATGAAAAAAGATGTTGTGATTGCGCCGTCCATCCTGTCGGCTGATTTTGCATGTTTGGGCGAAGAAATCAAAGCTGTTGACGAAGCAGGCGCAGACTGGATTCATTTTGATGTGATGGATGGTTCGTTTGTTCCGCCCATCACCATTGGCGATAATATTTGCAAGGCGATTCGTTCGTATACGGAAAAGCCGATTGACGTACATCTGATGGTCAATCACCCGGATACCCAGGTGGAGGCATTTGCCAATGCCGGTGCGGACATCATTACCGTACATCAGGAAGCGTGTATTCATCTGGAGCGTACGCTGCAACTGATTCGCTCCTACGGAAAAAAAGCCGGTGTGAGCCTGAATCCGGCTACACCTGTTTCTACCATCAGAAATGTGTTGCACTGCACGGATCTGGTGCTGCTGATGAGTGTGAACCCCGGTTATGGCGGCCAGTCATATATTCATGCCGTGACCGACAAAATAGCTGAGGCGCGCAAGATGCTGGATGATGCTGGTTGTGATGCATGGCTCGAAGTCGATGGTGGTGTCAATGTGAAGACTGCCGCCGAAGTTGGCGGGGCAGGTGCAGATGCAATTGTAGCAGGTTCTGCCGTGTACAATGCACCGGATTATGCCGCTGCAATTGCCGATATCAGGAAGCTGGCATCAAACACGTAAGTTGAATATGTGAAGATGGTGTTTGACTGGTTGCCTGTAGGCTGCTAGCTATCGCCATTAATTCTGGATTAAAAACTTTTAAGGGAGGAGTAATTATGGCAGATCAAGCAAATCAATCTCGCCGCAGTTTTCTCTATGTCGCCGCTGGCGCCATGGGTGGAATCGCAGCCGGTGCAACTGTCGTGCCATTTATCGGCAGTATGTTACCGGCAGCAGATACGCTGGCGGCATCCAAGACAGAATATGATGTGAACACTGTTGAAAAAGGCCAGTTGGTCGTGATTCAGTGGCAGGGTAAACCTGTGTTCGTGGTCAATCGTACAGAAGCATATCTCAAAGAAGTCGATGGACATGACGACATGCTTAAGGATCCAAATTCGGAGCATATTCCAGCAGTAACCGCTGCGTGGATCACTCCGGAAAACAGGAAGTATCGCGCCATCAAGCCTGAATACCTGATTCTGGTGGCAAGTTGTACGCATCTGGGCTGTATTCCAATGTTCAAGCCAACGGCTGGTCGTAAGGACTGGGGCGAATCCGTGCCGGAAGACTGGCCGGGTGGCTGGCATTGCCCATGCCATGGTTCATTGTATGATATCTCTGCCCGTGTAATCAATGGATCGCCGGCACCGGATAACCTGCACCTGATGCCATACAAGTATCTCACTGACACCAAAGTCGTAATCGGCTAATCGAACAAAGGAGGGGAATGTGCTAGAAAAAATGATGAAAACTCGCTTGTTCGGCTGGATTGATGAACGAACAGGCGCTGAAGCGATTCTGAAATCGCAATTAACGGAATATGCGGTTCCAAAGAACCTGAACTATATGTGGAACTTCGGTTCACTGGCGTTGCTGGTTCTGGTGCTGCAAATTCTGTCAGGAATTTTCCTGGCGATGTATTACAAACCATCTGCCGCATTTACGACAGGTCATTATACTGTCGCGTTTGATTCGGTCGAACGCATTATGCGAGATGTGAATTTTGGATGGCTGATTCGCTATATGCATGCGGTCGGCGCATCGATGTTCTTTGTCGTCGTGTATCTGCATATCGGGCGCGGCATGTACTATGGTTCGTTTAAAGCACCGCGTGAATTGCTGTGGATTATCGGCGTGGTTATCCTGTTGATTATGCAGGGTGCGGCCTTCTTCGGTTATCTGTTGCCCTGGGGCCAGATGTCCTTCTGGGGTGCGACCGTGATTACCAACCTGTTCGGCGCTTTACCTGTATTGGGTGAATATCTGCAACAGATATTACGAGGTGGTTTTGCCGTCGGCGATCCGACTCTGAACCGTTTTTTCTCGCTGCATTATCTGTTCCCACTGTTGCTGGTAGCCATTGTTGGCGGCCATGTGCATGCGCTTCATGTGGTGCATTCCAACAATCCTGAGGGCATTGATATCCACAAGGATGAAGAGAAGATTCCATTCCATCCGTACTACACCATGAAGGATGCATTTGGCGTGTCGGTGTTCCTGCTGTTCTACTGCTATATTATCTTTTTCAACCCACAGATGAATGGTTATTTCATTGAAGTGGATAACTATGTACCAGCTAATAATCTGGTGACGCCGCATCATATTGCACCGGTATGGTATTTAACTCCATGGTATACAATCCTGCGTTCGTTCTCGGATAAATTGGTTGGCGTACTCGCCATGGGTGGTTCATTAGCGATTCTGTTCCTGTTGCCATTCCTGTGTAAGTCAGCGGTGCGTTCAGCGAGGTATCGCCCGATGTACAAGATCCTGGTGATCCTGTTTTTCGTCGATGTGATTATATTGGGTTACTGTGGTCACTCTCCTCCTACACCGACATTAAAACTGATTGGTCAGATTGCGACAGCGTATTACTTCGGGTTTTTCCTGATTTTACCAATACTGCCGAAATTTGAAAAAACCAAGCCACTTCCGGAGGGGATATAAGATGAAGTTGAAACAATTTTTTATTGTCGCAGCTGCTGCTGCAATCGTCTTCACCATTCCGCTTACAGGACAAGCTGGCGAGGAGGGCGTAGCTCTCAAGCATGCTGAAATCAATGTCGCTGATCAGGTGCAATTACGCCGTGGTCTGACGGTATTCACTGACGTCTGCATGGGTTGCCATTCCGCTGTCTATGTCACCTACAAAGGGCTGATGGATTATCCTGAGCTGGGTCTGTCTCGCGAAGCTGTGGATGAGTTGCGTGGAGAGCATCCTTTGGCGGCAGGTCTGGTGACAGATCTGAGTCCGGAAGATGCTGAAGTATCCTATGGTAAAGTACCGCCTGATCTGTCGATCATTACCAGCGCCCGACGTGGTGGAGCAAACTATGTTTATTCCATCCTGACAGGTTTTGAACATGATCCTGATGGCAAGATTCCTGACGGAAATTACAATGAATATTTCGCAGGTCATCGGATTGCTATGCCGGATCCGCTCTCCTGGCTGGATCATGAAGCGACTGAAACAGCAGAACTGGAACAGCAGGCGCAGGATGTGGCTGCATTCCTGACCTTTATTGCTGATCCGCACCAGAATCAGCGCCGTGCTATCGGTTGCTGGGTGATTGGTTTCCTGCTTCTGTTGGTTGTAGTACTGGGCCTGCTGAAGAAAGAAGTATGGAAAGATGTAAAACATTGATCTGAATCTTCAGTATGAAATAAAAAGGGCTCGCCATTCGTGGCGAGCCCTTTTTGGTTGAAGTTGGTTGTGTTGGGAACAGTTGTGTTGGGAACCTTGACCCAAATAGGCCTGCTTCGTAGTCTGGGCCAGTCTTTTACCCACAAATCACGCCACAGAACCCTTGCACACGGGTCAGGCCAAGGCGCGGTGCGCAGATAATGGTTATTCCATTGGCAAGCGCCGCAACGCAGGTATGGCCCGTGTGCAAGGGTTCCCTTCG
>CAZKME010000043.1:11673-14072 GCA_964553725.1 uncultured Zetaproteobacteria bacterium | reverse complement strand
ACCCATGATGAGGATTATGAAAAATTTGAACTGGTTGAAAGACTGAATAAAAGCCAGCAAAAGCGCGAGATTCAGGCATTGCTGGATCTCGGCAAACAACTGGCCGGGCTGGATGCGGTTGCGCTCGGGAAAATGGATATCCCGCATGAATTACTTCATGCCTTGCTGGATGTTCAGTCCATGAAGTTCGGAGCAGAAAAACGGCAATTCAAACTTATTTGTAAAATACTGCGTCAGATCAATACCGAATCGTTACAGCAAACGATGGACGAACTCGGTAGCAGAAAAGACGAACTGGATAAGCATTTTCACCGCGCCGAACACTGGCGTGATCGCCTGATTGCAGAGGGACAAACCGCCATGACCGAATTTATGGCCGCTTACCCGCAAGCCGATGCCGGCCAGATTCGCCAACTGGTGCGCAACACCCATAAGGAACTGCTGCAACACAAGGCACCCAAATCATCCCGAAGCCTGTTCCGCCTGCTACGCAGTGCGATTTCACAGTAGTTTCAAAAACGGAATGATAAACCGGTTTTATAATTGATGTCTGTACTCTTTACACCTGCCGGTGGTCGTGAATCCTGAGATATTTCAAGCACAAGTTTCAAATCAAGGCTATCGCTTAGTGCAACATTCAACGCAGCATCATCAAGTAATCGGTAGTCTGCCGTATCTTTCCATGCCGGTTGATAATACAGGGTATTTTGCAAGCGCACCCGGTCATTGAATGCATATTTCAGGGCCAGGTATGAATTTCCACGCCACAGTTGTGATGTGGGAGCCAGACCGGCAGCAGCACGCAATGCCTCACGCTCAAAAAAACCACCCAAACCGATATGCCCCACCAAGCCATGGTTCTGATATGTCCAGCGCACACCGCCACCAAGCAAAACACGCAATTTCAGCCGCGCAAATTCATCCTGTTGAGCCTGGGTGAAACCTTCCAGATCCCATGCCTTGCTCCAGGCGTAACGGTGGCGCAGATGAGCAAACGATTTATTGGAATTCCGCACACCACGGCTTTTGCCATAGCTGATACTGCCCACCAGCATTTCCGTATGCTGTGCATGCCGCCAGATCAAATGTCCATTCGCTTCGCCATTCAGCCTGTTACTGTTACCGGAGCTGCCATTCACCGAAAATCCAAGTTTTCCAGCCACCCCATCTTCATCAATAGACAGATCAAGATCCTCGGCATTGATAATGGCCAGAGCCGGCATGGGAATGGCTTGCATCGTCGCAAGAAAGAGAAAGAAAAGAACAATAATTTGCATGCGCCAATACTAACCTGCGTCATTCATCAAACACTATGGCGAATGATTGGCTGGCCCGCATGGTGCGCACTCAACGATAGGTCAGGGCAAAATCCCACGCATGCAGCACGCCCACATCTTTGGCCGCTGCATCGGAGACTTTCAAATGCCAGTCACCGGAAACCGGTTCACCGACTAGCCGCTGCATTTGCGCCTGGCTGGCGCTACTGAATGTTTTGCGAATATCATGCCGGCTTCTGCCGCTGCGATCATGCAATTGAATTTCAGCACCCGATGGCGACACCAGAAGCACCCGCAAATCGCCAATCCAGGTATGCGATATATCGACGGAAACATCGAGTCTAACCAGCTCTCCTGATACATCGACACGCAATACGCTTTCAATACCGGCCGGATTGTTATCGGGAATCTGTAACTCTGGCGTGAGCTGTTTCGCAAACTCCTGCTTGTCGCTCTTTTGCAGCGATAGCGAAAGCTCCCAAAACTGCAATCTCCCCTCATCAACCCTTGCATGGTCAGCAACAGCCAGCACCCAGTCACCCTGAGCCTGATCACCAATAAACATATTCAACAACGGCTGTGATCGGGTATCGTATGCTTCCAGAATATTCTGGCTGCCGCCGCCGCTGCGATCATGCAAGACCACAGCCTCCCCGGCCGGAGACGTCAAAATCACAGTCAAATCACCGATATAACTATGCTCGATGTCAATGCCGACATAGATATCCCGGATCAACCCCGACGCCTCGACATGCAACACACTGGTCACGCCTGCCGCATCATTATCAGGCACAGGCAGCGCCGGAGAAGCCTCTTTATGAATCACTGCGAATGCAGCGTCCGGCTCGCCAATACCAACAGCCGCCCATGCATTCTTGATCGCGGCATACTCATCGCCTGCATCGCCATACAACTGGCGACAGGCATTTAATAATGCATAACGCGCCTGCTTGAACGTCCAGCGGCTATCAGTCGCACTGCTCAGATAACTGGTTAAGGCAAGATAATAAACCTGTTCGGCTTTCTCTCTACCCATGCCTGCCACTGTAATGCCATGATGCGTACCCCCTGCCACAGTCAGAAAAGCCGCCTTGTTCGGAATACCGCTGTTCGAGTGGACAT
>CAZKME010000043.1:0-11573 GCA_964553725.1 uncultured Zetaproteobacteria bacterium | reverse complement strand
CCTGCCACAGTCAGAAAAGCCGCCTTGTTCGGAATACCGCTGTTCGAGTGGACATAACCGGAATCATTTTTTTTCCAGTGGGGCAATTCTCCGGCAGCCAGTGACAGAAAAGAGTCCATGTGATCCGGTTGATTATAGTTGGCAGGATCAGACAAGTCTCTCAGTGCATCGCCCGATTTTAATGGCGTAGTAACACCCTCCCCCATTTTCCAGTCGGTGATGTCACCATCATTGGAAACCATCACCCCGAAAAAGTCGGCAAAGGATTCATCCAGTGCGCCAGCCTGTTCAGCATAGACAAAACGCGCCGTCCTGGAGGTTACGGCATGGGTCAACTCATGGCCCACCACATCCAGCGCCAGCGCCAATGGCGAGAACTGAATGCCATCACCGTCGCCGTAAACCATCTGTTGGTCTCTGGAAGACCAGTATGCATTATTATAATTCTGCCGAAAGTGAACCGTAGAAACCAGTCGTGCCCCCAGACCATCGTAACTGTCCCGTCCGAATGTGTTGCGGTAGTAGTCATACACTATTTTGGCATGTTTGTGTGCCGCTTGTGCAACCACATCCGCAGAAGATTGATTGTTCGTAAGCAACAGCCTGGCTTTCAGGTTAGCCGTATTTTCGGCTGAATAGGTTTGTCTGGCCGCAATGCCGCGCATATGCGTATACCTGAACAACACATCGCCAGAGTGCGCGTCAATGATATGAAATCTTGAGCCCATATCTCCTTTCGCCAACCACGCGACCTGCCAGGCCAGATGCGCCTGTTTGTCATCATCACGAAAAATGACCCGCGCCGCTTCGCTTTTGGTAATATCCTGCAATGGCTTGCCACTATCACGTATCGCTGTGGCGATTGCCGCCTTCATTTCCAGTTCGGGATCAAGAACGATATCGAGCCTTGCAATCCGGTTATCCTTATAGGCGACCACCACGCCCCGGTCATTGATATGCACCTGCGTGGAACCTTCAAATACCGGAATGCCGTTCAGCGATTGCGCCAAGCTGATATGTTTGAATCCCTGACGATCTGTTTCGATACTGGAAACAGTCAGACATTCATCCAGCCCCTGTTGTAAATCCAGCAGCCCTGCATTGTCTTCCAGAAAAGCTCTGGCGATGCTTTCGGGATCGTTATCAGATGGTTCGCTAAGCTGGCCTCTGATAAATTTGGCTGCGCCCGTCGCCTTGTTAAAATGAAAATCATTGGCCGCATCAATAGCTTGCAGCCTCTCGACTGCCTTCTTCTGCCCGTTACTCTGCTTCATTCAATACCTGCCTCCTGCGCATTACATCGGTCGCCCATGCACAGTAATAATCCGCTCAATCTCTTGTCTGGCAGCGACGGCAATCGCTGTCTGCGCCTGTTTTTCGCTGGCTGACTGCGTATCGAGATCACCCAGAATAATGATATTCTCATCATTCAGCCGGTTGGCCGGTGCCGTGTAATTGAACGATCCCGCGATGACAATCTGATCATCAATCACCATCAGTTTATGATGCAATTTACCGACACCTTTTCGGCCCCGTGAAGACTGCACTGCATACAGTTCCGCCTTCCTGTTTTTCAAAGCATGGCTTGCCGACCAATCCTGAGCCCCTTGCTGCCCATCGAACGCGCCCCGGATGGGTATGCCCAGATCGAGCAATCTGAACATCGTATCATCAATACCGGAAGATTGGGCAAAGGTGAAAATAGCAAAATCAATGCGTTTCCTTGCCTTGAGCATCTGTTTCATGATTTCCATTTCGGGATTGTGATCGGGTGCAAACATCACTTTGACGCGCACATCGGACACCATCACCGTCGGCGGTGCCACATCGTTATTCACACTGTATTTGCCAAAACGCCCCTGCTGAATCTCTTTGAATTCCCTGTAATAGTGCATGGCCACTTTTTTATCATGCACAATGACCACATGATTCAGATTTCGGCCTGTGCCTGTGGGTGTGAAATTCGTCGATCCGGTCAGTACGCTTCGCCTGTCTCTGACAATAAATTTCTGATGGAATATTTTACTGTTATAATCGGTTTTGACATCAATATTCGATCTCAGAATCGCATCATGGATCACTCTGTTTTGCTCATTACCGCCATTTTTTTTTATCCACGGCGTATGACTGATACGTTTTTCTCGTAAATAGTCCTGTTCGAGAACCAGTTTGACAATCACTTTTCGCTGGCGAGCCCGAATCATTGCCTTGGCAATATTATCATTTTCAAGCTCCTGTACGGCAATATCAAGGCGTTTTTTTGCTCCGTCGATAAAGCGGATAATCACTGCTTCCAGATCATCAGGCGCACCAATCGATTTTGGCCCATAATAAACCTCAATATTTCCGTAAACTGGCATCGCCACCCTCCGTATTGACTGATTTCTCTGCGTCCAATGTTACGCCCCCTAGAAACCAGTTCATATCCCATAAATATGGGACAAAGGAGGCACTTAAAAACCAGCCAGGATTTTCCCGGCTTCTATGATGGGCGCGAAAATGTCAGAGTCGGCGCATGTCCGAACTGGCTTCCCAAACACAGGTTTATCGCGTTGATCTCGGCCCGCGCTCCTATGATATTCATATCGAGCCGAGCTGTTTGTCGCGATTGGGGCAAGCGATGCACGCATTATTTGATACACCGACCCGCTGCATGGTGATCAGCAATGTGACGGTTGCTCCCTTGTATATGGAGCAGCTGCGAACCTCATTACAACAGGCTGGCTGGCAGGTATCCGAATACCTGTTAGAGGATGGCGAATGTTATAAAAACATGCACAGCTTCAGTCAGATGATGGATGCTCTGATGCATGCCCGTTTATCGCGTAATGAACCGGTACTGGCGCTGGGCGGTGGCGTGGTGGGCGATATGACCGGTTTTGCAGCGGCCTGTTACCGGCGCGGCATTCCGTTCATTCAGATTCCGACCACAGTGCTGGCGCAGGTGGATTCCAGCGTTGGCGGCAAAACCGCCATCAATCACCCGCATGGTAAAAATATGATCGGCGCTTTTTATCAGCCCGGACTGGTATGGATAGATCCGCTGGTGCTGAATACGCTGGATATCCGCCAAATCAGGGCGGGACTCGGCGAAGCCATTAAATACGGACTGATCCGGGATGCCGAATTCTTTGACTGGATGCAGCAACATCTGGGCGATGCGCTGAAGCTCGATGCCAGTGTGCTCGCGCGCATGATTCATGCCTGTTGCCGGCATAAAGCCGAAGTGGTGATGGCGGATGAGACCGAGCAGGGTGTACGCGCATTGCTCAACCTGGGACATACCTTCGGCCATGCCATCGAATCAATGACCGGCTATACCACCTTTCTGCATGGCGAAGCCGTGGCGATGGGCACGCTGATGGCGGCCCGCTTGTCTGAACAACTGGGTTATGCCAAGCCCGGCATCGAAAAACAGATTGAACAATGCTACCAACAGGCTGGTTTGCCGACGGATATCCCGCAGTTCAGTGCAGCAGCATGGCTGGACGCTATGGGTCACGATAAAAAGAATGTCGGCAGTCAGATCCGTTATATTTTACTACGCCATATCGGCGATGCATTTGTAGCTGAGAATGTTGAGCCGGCGTCCATCAACATACTGATTGGTTCGTATGTCTGATATTCGCATCCATGAAATAATGCGCTATAATCATACTGGCACGAGAAATCAGTTTTTCGATGCAGGAGTAGATTGATGATCGAAATTCCGTCCATCCATCCCGAGCAGGATCACCATAGCGCCCTGCTACGGCCCAGCGATTGCATGAGCCGCATGGAGAGCATCGCCCTGTGGTTTGCCAAACGTCAGGGCAAGGAACAGCCGGATTCAATCAAGGCTGCCACGGTTCTGTTTGCCGCCGATCACGGCGTAAGCAGCAGTATCGCATGCGACCAGGACACCTCTACAGCGCAACGTATTCACGATGCAACGGCGAGCGATTCTATCATTGCAAGCCTGTGCCGACAGGCGGACTGTAGCCTGCATATTGTCGATGTGGGCGTGGCCGGCAATCTGGCGGATATTGATGCTGTAGAACATGCCAAAGTCCGCACATCAGGTACAGCCGATATTACTGCCGAGGCAGCCATGCGGCAGGAAGATTATTGGGAAGTCGTCGGTATTGGTGAGGAAATGGCCAACCGATGCATCAAGGCAGGTGCGAATTTACTGATTGCAGGTTCTATCGCATCAGGCAGTCGCATTGCTGTTGCCGCTATTATTTCCGAACTGATCGGGCTGTCTCCGGAAGAAGCGCTGAGCGCATGCCCGGATGCCAAGCCGGAAGCCTATGCCAGCGAATTGATGGCGGTGGAACACGCCAAAGCGCGCGCCACAGGCACGCCGTCGCATGATATTCTCAGAGAACTGGGCGGCCTGGAAATGGCCGCCATGGCCGGATTTTACCGCGCCGCAGCGCACAAAGGTGTACCGATTCTGCTGGATGGGATCGTCTCCGCTACCGCTGCTCTGGCAGCGGTCGCATGGGATGTGCGCATTGCCGGCTGGATGCTGGCCAGTCAAACCTCCGACGAACCCGGTCACCGGGACGTACTCGAAGAATTGGGGCTGGAACCGCTGGTTGATCTGAAACGTAGTATTGGTGAAGGCAAGGTGGCGGCGCTGATGCTGCCGATATTGCAATCAGCAATCACACTGCAACGCGGCCTGGCCCGAATCGAAACACAGCGTTAAATTCATGCAGGCCGGAATAGTCGGTAGTTAAATCATTTTCAATCAGGACAGATCATCATGACTGGATTCACAATGACATCGTGGACATGGACAGTATTAGGGCTGGCATCGCTGGCCACAGCTATTGGCCTGTATTTGGCCGAACGGCAAAAAATGCATGTGCTGGCGCACCGGGACAACGTGCCCGACCGCTTTGCCGATAAAATATCCTTATCCGCACATCAAAAAGCTGCCGATTATACGCTTGCCAAACTGGCACCGGGCAATGTCGGACAAGTATATTCCCTGCTATTGATGGTAGCCTGGACTGTGGGTGGCGGCCTGGCGCTACTGGATGACGTCACCGCTACATTCGGGCTTTCGCAAATCTGGTCAGGCGTTGCATTTCTGATACTGTTCTTTCTGATCGGCCATGTACTGGAGCTGCCTCTGGAGCTTTATACCACGTTCAATATCGAAGCAAAATTCGGTTTCAATAAAATGACTGCCGGGCTGTATATCTCCGATATGTTCAAGCAGATACTGCTGATGCTGCTCATTGGCACACCGCTGGGCTGGGTGATTCTCAGTCTGATGCAGGGTGCGGGTGTCTGGTGGTGGCTATACGCATGGCTATTCTGGACAGCATTTATGTTGCTGATGATCTGGGCCTACCCCACCTTTATCGCGCCATTATTCAACAAATTCAAAGCTTTGGAAGAAGGCGAAATGAAATCGCGCATTGAAGCCTTGCTGCAACGCTGCGGTTTCGAGAGCAACGGCCTGTTTGTCATGGATGGCTCGCGCCGCTCCAGCCATGGCAATGCCTATTTTACAGGCTTGGGAAAATCCAAACGTATCGTCTTTTTCGATACGCTGTTGAAGCAACTGGAACCGCTGGAAACCGAAGCCGTTCTGGCCCATGAACTGGGTCATTTCCACCATGGGCATGTCAAAAAACGATTGCTTGTGATGATAGCCACAACGCTGGCCGGTTTCGCCCTGTTGGGCTGGCTGACTCAACAGGCATGGTTTTATGCCGGCCTTGGCGTCGCCGAGCCGTCGAACCATGCAGCGCTGGTGTTGTTTATGCTGGTGCTGCCCGCCTTCACCTTTGCACTGGATCCGCTCATGAGCTATTTCTCGCGCCAGAACGAGTTTGAAGCAGATGCCTATGCAGTCCGTAACAGCAACGGCGAAGCACTGGTTTCAGCACTGGTGAAAATGTATGAGGACAATGCCAGCACCCTTACCCCCGATGCACGCTACTCGGCCTGGCATGATTCACATCCGCCTGCACCCATTCGCATTGATCACATTGAACAACGATTGGCCGACAAGGCATAAAAAAAGCGACCCTGATGAAGCAGAAACGCCAGTATGGATTATCCTGTTCTCAGCATCATAGCAACCCTCCTCTGTGTTGTTTCCATTGGGAGCATATTGCTGTTTTAACGCGGAAACCTGCAAGATGCAGTGTGGTATTCGAGTGGTAACGAATGAAAAATGGGCATTTTTGCACACAAAGCGAATTGTTTTGCTGGCATTATGCCAATAGCTACCATACAGTGCGCCCAGCACGACATGGTTGTTGAAAGTGTTTTTTGGCCGATTCGGAAGTTTCTTCTCGATTTTCACCAGTAACAAACTTCATAAACATGCATGCAAAATCACTAGTATTAAATCGAGGAAAGTAAAAATGGCAACAGGTACAGTAAAATGGTTCAACGACACCAAGGGTTTTGGCTTCATTGCCCAGGACGACGGTGGTGACGATGTATTCGTTCACTTTTCAGCTATTCAGACAGAAGGCTTCAAGTCTCTGGCTGAAGGTCAGAAAGTAGAATTCGAAATCGAAGACGGCCAGAAAGGCCCTCAGGCTCGCAACGTCACAGCTGCGTAATCACACCATGCTTGACCCGCACCCCGCCTGCAAAGGCGGGGTGTTTTTTTGTGGCTGGATGATATCGGGCTGCGCATATTAAAAAAGACCGCACAAGGCGGTCTTTTTTAACCCGCATTATTCATGAATCGTTGTGATGATTGCGCCGAGCCTTTGTTTGCAACGGATTCTTGCGAATACGTTCGTAGCTATGCTTACGGACGTTTGAGCAAGGATTCGTTGCGGGCAAAGGAACAAGCAAGGGCGCGACAGCATTCATGCATAATGCGGGTTAATATGGCGGAGAGGGTGGGGTTCGAACCCACGTGGGGCCGTTAAGCCCCCAACCGATTTCGAGTCGGTGCCGTTATGACCACTTCGAGTACCTCTCCGTAGTTTAGCGAGCCAATTGCAAAACTCGTGAGCGGCAATCTGCTTATCCACCCAGACTTTTGCAATTGGCTCTAGCAGTTTTATTTTGTACTGAATGCTCCAATGTTGCGTAAACGCTCCGTACGCTGAAGCAGAAGCTTGTCCAGAGGTTGTTCCAGGAGTTCGTTTAATGCTTTTTCCAGCGTTTCTGCGATCAGTTCAGCGGCAGCTTCAATATTGCGATGCGCCCCCTCTTTCGGTTCCGGTATAATGCCGTCAATCAGATCAAGCTCCTGCAAATCAGTCGCTGTGGGCTTCAATGCCTCAGCTGCTTCAGCGGCAAATGCCTTATCGCGCCAGAGAATAGCAGCGCAACCTTCCGGTGAAATCACTGAATAAGTGGAGAACTGCTGCATATACATGCGATCACCCACACCAATGGCCAGCGCGCCGCCGGAACCGCCTTCACCGATCACGGTGCAAATTACCGGCACTTTTAAGGCCGCCAGTTCCTGTAGATTGCGGGCGATCGCTTCACTCTGACCACGTTCTTCAGCATCAATGCCGGGCCATGCACCGGCTGTATCGATAAAAGTCAGCACAGGCATTTCAAAGCGTTCAGCCAGTCTAAATAAACGCAACGCCTTGCGATAACCCTCGGGGCGCGGCATGCCGAAATTGCGTTTTAACTTCTCTTTGGTATCCCTGCCCTTCTGATGGGCGACAATCATCACGCTTTTGCCGCGAAAATTGGCTATGCCGCCAACAATGGCCGCATCATCGAAAAAGGCGCGATCACCGTGCAATTCCTGAAAATCATCGAAAATCAAAGGGACATAATCAAGAATATAAGGGCGATCAGGATGGCGCGATAACTGACAAATCTGGGCGCGGGTGGCTTTGCTGTAAATCTGTTCGACCAGTTTATCGCGCTTGGCACTCAAACGCTCGACTTCCTCGGCAATGTTGACGCCGGAACCGGAACCCATACCCGATAAATCTTCAATTTTCGATGTCAGTTCAGCAATCGGACGTTCAAATTCAAGGTAACTGTAAGCCACTGTTGTCTCTCCTGTTTCACTTCAACCGCGTTAGTCGGAGCAGGGTTAACTGCCCCGGCGCATTTGCTGTTTACGCGGCGGCTGCCACGATTTGCAGCGAATATGCACCGACTCCGGGCCAAAACGCGCATCCAGCTGCGTCTTTACCTGATCAGACCAGTCGATGCACGGGCCGGTTGCCAGAATCGCAAGACTAGCGTCTGGCAGGCGCACATGGAATGACATCCGCGCCTTGCCCCCCTGAGCAGCGCCTTTCAAGCGTGCCAGCGTCACTTCATCCCAGGCAATGCTGGCGGCTGAAATCTGAATTTCAGTCACCAGTGCGGGCAGAATCAGTTCCAGTGACGTGATGGCTTCGGCTACCAGTGTCGGCTCATCGCCTCTGGATTTATCGACGCGAGCAGCCACCAGCAACGGCGTATCGGCAGCCAGCAACTCGGTAGCCTCACTGTACAGCTTGGCGAAACACACCATTTCGGCCTGGCCGTGTAAATCCTCCAGTTGAATGAATGCCATCGTGCCACGTCCGCCGTGATACTGACGGATGCTGGAAACGCCAACCGGAATCACAATCTGAGCGCCATCTTCGCGTTCAGACATCTGGCTTAAATTGCAGTCCCCCAAACCGGAAGAGCGATTCAAATAGGCTTCCAGCGGATGTCCTGTCAGATAAAATCCGAGCACTTCGCGTTCGGCCTGTAAGCATTCACCCGGACTCCACACCTGGGTCAGCGGGAAGCCACCGCCACTTTCGGGCTCGGCCAGTTCGAACAGCGCAGACTGATTGGAAGCAAACTCTTTGCGCTTGCGAACCAGTTGTTCCATCGTCTGCGCCAAACCTTCCAGCGCAGCACGCTGATGCGGAATCAAACCTTTCAACGCACCCGCTTTAATCATCGCTTCCAGAATCCGTTTATTGAGTGTGCGCACGGGGCTACGCATGACCAAATGTTCAAAATCGGTAAACTCTCCGTGCTCATGGCGTTCATTCACCACCGCACGTAAGGCAGCCTCACCGACGCCTTTAATCGCCCCCAGACCATAACGAATAGCATTATTTTCAGGGCGGAATTCCCAATCCGATGTATTGATATGCGGCGCTAACACCTCAATCTCCATATTGCGGCAATCGGTCACCAGACTGGCTATCTTATCGGTATTGCCCATGTCGCAGGACATCGTGGCAGCCATGAACGCCTGCGGGAAATGCGCCTTCAGATAGGCGGTCTGGTAAGAAATCAGCGCATAGGCGGCGGAGTGGGATTTATTAAAGCCATAACCGGCGAATTTCTCCATCAGGTCGAAAATCTGTTCGGCCTTGTCCAGATTAACCTTCTGCTTCTCCGCTCCGGCCATAAAAATCTTGCGCTGTTTGGCCATTTCTTCGGCTTTTTTCTTACCCATGGCGCGGCGCAACATATCGGCCTGACCGAGCGAGAAAGCGGCCAGTTTCTGGGCAATCTGCATCACCTGTTCCTGATACAGGATCACCCCGTTGGTCTCCTGCAAGATCGGTTTCAACTGCGGCAACAGATAAACAATATCCTGACGCCCGTGCTTACACTCAATGAAGGTCTCGACCATGCCCGATTCCAGCGGGCCGGGGCGGTATAGGGCGACCAGGGCAATAATATCTTCAAAACAGTCGGGCAATAATCGCGTCAGCAAATCGCGCATGCCGGATGATTCCACCTGAAATACCGCGCCGGTATGGCCGGACTGCATCAGTTTGAAGGTGGCGGCATCATGCATCGGAATGGCAGTAATATCGAAAGACTGCGCCTCGGGGCGCGGGTCATATTGTTTGAGCAATTTCACGGCGAGATCAATCACGGTCAGTGTTTTCAGACCGAGAAAATCGAACTTGATCAGCCCGGTCTTTTCAACATGGGCCATATCCCACTGAACCACTTTCCCCTCTTCTCCTGCCACCTTGAACAGAGGCGCAGTTTCGGTCAGCGGCTCGCGGCTGATAATCACGCCGGCGGCATGCTTACCGGCATTGCGATGACGCCCTTCAAGGCGTTTGGCCAAATCAAACAAACTGGCCACGTCATCATCCTGATCGATCATTTTGGCCAGTCTGGGCTCATCCACCAGCGCTTTTTCCAGCGTCATTTTCAAATCATTCGGAATCAGCTTGGCAATGGTATTGACCTTGGCCAGCTCCATATCCAGCACGCGCCCGACATCGCGAATCACCGCCTTGGCCTTCATCGAGCCGAAGGTGATAATCTGGGCGACCTTATCCTCACCGTATTTGTCGGTGACATAGCGAATCGCTTCTTCACGGCGATTCATGCAGAAATCAATATCAAAATCAGGCATGGAAACGCGTTCCGGATTGAGAAAACGTTCAAATAACAGGCCGTATTTAATCGGATCAAGATCGGTAATTTTCAAACAGTAGGCAACCAGCGAGCCGGCTCCGGAACCACGCCCTGGGCCGACCGGAATGCCCTGGTTTTTCGACCATTTGATAAAATCCGACACAATCAGGAAGTAGCCGGGAAACTTCATTTCTTCAATAATGCCAAGTTCAAAATTCAGCCGGTCATCGTAAAGCTTACGATCGGCATCGGGTGTGCCGGCGACAATGGCCGCCCAGCGATCATCCAGCCCTTCATTGGACTGAGCACGCATATAGGCACTCAGTTCCATATCCACAGGCGGCTGAAAATCCGGCAGTTGATAGTGGCCGAATTGCAAATCCACATTGCAACGGTTGGCGATATGAATCGTATTTTCCAGTGCTTCGGGGATATCCTCGAACAATTCGGACATCTCGGCATACGATTTCATATAATATTCCGGCGTAAAATAGCCCGACACATCATCACTGAGGCTACGGTTCTGTTGCAGGGCCAACATGGCCTTGAATGCATTAAAATCATCGCGCTGCTGAAAATGCGCGTTATTGCTCGCCACCAGTGGAATATCCAGTTCATGCGCCAGCTGGATCAATTGTCGGTTGATGTCCTCCTGACCCGCCGCACCGTGGCGTTGCAGTTCAAGAAAAAAGCAGTTCTCGCGGAACATGTTTTTGTAGTTCAGCGCTGCCAGCCGGGCACCGTTCCTGTCACCCTTTTGCAGCTTCTGCTCCACCTCGCCATTCCAGCCGGAGGACAGTGCAATCAGGCCATCGGCATGTTCAGCCAGTAGAGGCTTGCCAACGCGCGGTTTGTAATAAAAACCTTCCATATAAGAGACGGAAATAAGTTTCAGTAAATTCTTCCAGCCATGATTATTGCGCGCCAGCAAGACGATCTGTTGAAAACGCGGCCCCCTCGGCCCTTCGGATACACGCTTGTGGTGGTCCTCACAGAGATAGACTTCACAGCCCAGAATCGGTTTGATGCCCATGCGCATGGCTTTGGAATAAAATTCGATAGCCCCGAACAAATTGCCGTAATCGGTCAGCGCCACAGCCGGTTGCTTGAGTTCCACAGCCTTGTTGAGCATGTCGTCCACGCTGGTGGTCGCGCCCAGAAGCGAGAAATCGGAGTGATTATGCAGGTGAGCAAACGGAGTAAAACGCATGCGGGAATCATAACGGCGCGCACAGATTTGCACCAGCCAGAGC